>NZ_JBEYFB010000013.1:0-197427 GCF_040634135.1 Streptomyces sp. NPDC007164 | reverse complement strand
CGGTTCACGTGTGTACGTGAACCGCCCAGTGCGTTGTCTGTGCGCCGCCAGGGACTCGAACCCCGGACCCGCTGATTAAGAGTCAGCTGCTCTAACCAACTGAGCTAGCGGCGCCTGCTGACTCGAAAATAATACCTGCTCCGGAGAGGTGCTGATGACACCCCCGTCGGGAGCCCTCGGGGCTCAGGCCTAGAGCGCCAGCGACAGGAGCACCGGAGCCGCCCGCCGGTTCAGTGTGTCCGCCGCCGAGCGCAGCCGGTGCGCGTCCTCGATCGGCAGCGACAGTGCCAGGCAGCCCGCCGACGACCCGGCCGTGAGCGGCACGGCCGCGCACACCGTGCCGACCGCGTACTCCTGGAGGTCGAGCACCGGGACCGTCGCCGGCTGGCTGTCCAGCTTGGAGAAGAGCACCTTCTCGTTGGTGATCGTCCGCGAGGTGAGCCGGGGCGTCTTGTGGCGCGAGATGTGGTCGCGGCGGCCGTTCTGGTCGAGCTGGGCCAGCAGGCACTTGCCCACGGCCGAGGCGTGCGCCGCCGACCGGAAGTCCACCCACTCGTTGACCGCGGGGGTGAGCGGGCCGTCGGCGTACTGCGTGACCCGGATCTCGCCGTCGACGTACCGGCTGATGTAGACCGCCGCGCCGACCGAGTCGCGCAGCTGCGCCAGGGTCTGCTGGAGCTTGGACTCCAGCGCCTGTCTGCGGGCCGGACCGGAACCGATGAGCAGGAGCGAGGCGCCGATGACATACGCGCCGTCGGTGACCTGCTCCACGTAACCCTCGCGGCGCAGCGTCAGCAGCAGGGAGGTGAGATGCCCGATGGGCAGTCCCGTCTCCCGCGAGATCTGGGTGCCCGTCACGCCGTCGCCGTGCTTGGAGACCGTTTCGAGAACACGAAGGGCGTACTGCACCGAATGGAACGGTGCCGTCGGTTCGGGCTTCAACGCCACGGTTTCCCCCTACCAGGTTGTGACCGCAAGCTCTGACCTCACGATAGCCGCCAAGACCCCGTTCCGGGGCGGCTGTTGGCGACTCGGCCGGGCGCCCCGGCTCGGTGAGCTGGGGCGCATCCGTCCGGCATATGCCAGCGTCATTGGTGTTCAACAAACGGTGAGGTCACAGCACTGCGTCGAGGAACTCGCGCGTACGTTCGTGCTCCGGGTCGGTGAAGATTTTTTCCGGCGGGCCGGATTCGATCACCCGCCCGGAGTCGAACATCAGTACCGTCTCCGAGACGTCCCGGGCGAAATTCATCTCGTGCGTCACGCAGAGCATCGTGATGTCGGTGGTCCTGGCGATGTCGCCCAGCAGCTCCAGCACCCCGGCCACCAGCTCCGGGTCGAGCGCCGAGGTCACCTCGTCCAGCAACAGGATCTCCGGCTCCATGGCCAGGGCGCGGGCGATGGCGACCCGCTGCTGCTGGCCCCCGGAGAGCTGGGAGGGGTGGGCGTCGATCTTCGCGGAGAGCCCGACCAGGTCCAGCAGCTCCCGGGCCCGGGTCTCCGCCTCCTCGCGGTCCTTGCCCAGCACGTTGACCGGCGCCTCGGTGATGTTCTGCAGCACCTTCATGTTGGGGAAGAGGTTGAACTGCTGGAAGACCATGCCGATCTTCTTACGGGCCTCGCGCAGATGCTTCTCCGGTGCCGGCTTCAGCACCCCGCCGGGCGTCCTGACGTGGGACAGCGGACTGCCGTCCACCCAGATCACGCCGTCGCTGACCTTCTCCAGCGTCATCAGCAGCCGCAGGATCGTGGTCTTGCCCGAGCCGCTGGGCCCGATCAGGGTGATGTGCTCACCGCGCCGCACCGAGAAGTTCAGCCGGTCGAGGACGACATGGTCGCCGTACCGCTTCACCACGTCGTCGAAGCGGACCAGCGGATGACCGGCCTCCGGCGCGACGGCCGGCGCGACGGCCGGCGCGACGGCCGGTGCGGCGGCAGAGGGCGCCGTGTCCGCCGTGTCCGCCGTCTTGTGCAGGGGGAGGGGTTCAGTGGCCAAGACGCTTCTCCAGCTTTCTCATCAGCAGCGAGGTGGGATAGCTCGCGACCAGGAAGACCAGGCCGGCGAGCGTGAACGCCTCGGTGTACGCGAAGTGGTCCGCGCCGTACTTACGGGCCTCGAAGACCATTTCCTGCACCGTGATCACGGCGAGGAACGGCGTCTCCTTGAACATCGAGATCGCGTAGTTGCCGAGGGCGGGCAGCACATTGCGCACCGCCTGCGGCAGGATCACGGCCTGCCAGGTCCGCCGGGGCCCGAGCGAGAGTGCCCGGCAGGCCTCCCACTGGCCCTTCGGCACACCGTCGATCCCGGCGCGGTACACCTCGGAGGTGTAGGCGGCGTAGTGGACGCCCAGCACCACGATGCCGATCGTCAGCGGCTCAACCGAGGTGAACAGGGCGGCCGCGCCGACCAGTTGGACGAGCAGCGGGGTGGACCGGACGAACTCCGTCACGGCCCGCACCGGCACCGTCACGAACCTGCTCGGGGCCCGGCCGGCGACCGCGACGGCCAGCCCCAGGACCGCGGCGACGAGTGTGCCGAGCACCGTCGCGAGCAGTGTGACCCGGAAGCCTTCGAGCAGCAGGGGCAGGGCGTCCCCGGCCGCGTTCCAGTCGAAACCGTTCACCGGGCACCTCCCTGGACGGAGGCGACGGCCCCGGTGGCGTTGCGGCTGCGCAGCAGCGAACCCGCGCCGACGGGCAGCCCGAGCCGCCGCTTGGCGCCCCGCTCCAGCAGGTTCATCAGCAGGGTCAGCGCGTACGCCAGCACGAAGTAGACGGCCAGCAGGGTCAGATACGCGGTGAGCGTCTCACCGGTACGGTCGCGCAGCTGCTGGACCACGGTCATCAGGTCGGCCGCGGAGATCAGCCACAGCAGCGGGGTGCACTTCAGCAGCTGGATCAGCAGATTGGTGAAGGACGGGATCATCTGCACCCAGGCCTGCGGAAGGATCACCTTCCGCATCCGGTGCAGCGGCGACATGTTCAGCGCGACGGCCGCCTCGTACTGGCCGCGCGGCACGGAGCCGATCGCCCCGCGCACCACCTCGGCGCCGTACGCGCCGTAGTTGAGCCCGAAGGCGACCACGCCGCAGAGCAGCGGGTCCAGCTGGTAGCCCGTCAGCGTCGGCATCGCGTAGTAGAGCCAGAACAGCTGGATGTAGAGCGAGGTGCCGCGGAAGAACTCCACGACCACCCGTGAGGTGCCGCGCAGCACCAGCAGCCGGCTGACCGACATCAGACCGAGGACGAACGACAGCAGCAGTGCGGCCAGCGCGCCCAGCACGGTGGCTTCGAGGGTCACCCACAACCCCGAGCGCACCTGCGGCAGTTCGTCGAAGAAGGCGGAGAAGAAATCACTCATGCGGTGCGGTCCGTCCCTGTCAGCCCTTGCACAGCTCGGCCGTCTTCAGCGTGGCCGGCGGGAGCTCGGTGGCGGAGAAGCCGTACTCCTGGAGCAGCGACACATAGCGCGACCGGTCCGAGACGATCTTCTTCAGCTCGCGGTTGAAGGCGTCCCGCAGATCCTCGTTGCCCTTGCGGAAGACGGCGCCGCCGGGGCTGTACTGCTTGGCGCCGTCCAGCTCCGGCACGAACGGCTCGGTGACCTCGGTCTCCGGGTTGGTCTTCGCCAGCCAGCGCAGCGAGATGCCGGTGAGCAGGAACGCGTCGATCCGGCCGCCCTTGACGGCGTCGGCGCCGTCCTGCGGCTTCTGCAGCGTCTTGACCTTGTCGCCGGTGATGCCGGCGCCCTCGGCGTACTTGCCCTCGACGGCGCCCGACATGATGCCGACGGTGATCCCGGCGGCCTTCGCGGACGCCAGGTCGGTGACCTTCTTCGGGTTGCCCTTCTTCACCATCAGCGCGGTCGGCGAGATGAACTCGGGCTCGGAGAACAGGGCGTTGGCGCAGCGTTCGGGCGTGATCGCCATTCCGGCGCTGACCACGTCGTACTTGCCCGCCTGGAGGCCGGGGATCAGACCGTCCCACTCGGAGAGGGTGGGCTTGAGCTCCTCGACGCCGAGCGCCTTGAAGATCTCCCGGTGCAGCGTGGGCGCCTCGCCCTTGAGCTGCTTGCCCTCCAGATAGCCGTACGGGGCCTCGTTGGCGTACGCGACCCGGACGAAGCCCTGCTTGCGGAGCTTTTCGAGCGCACCCGCACCGTCCGCGGAGCCGGCGGCGGTCTTGCTGCACGCGGAGAGCAGGCCGGGGACGACGAGCAGGCCGCCCACGGCCGCCGATCGGTTCAGAAAGCCCCGGCGGGACAGGTTCGGGAAGTCAGCCATGGTTCGCAATCTCCTGGAGGGATCGAACAGTCCGGACAGGGGAGGCGCCTGCCCGATCCCGGACGTCTATGCAGGAAGCGAGAGCATGTAACCGAAAGGTGGCCGGAATGTGACCTTCCCGAGTCCAGCCGGGCCGGGGGTGGGGCCGGGCCGGACGGGCGTGGCCGGCCAACGCCCGGTTACTCGCCCGGCTCCCGTACGGGGACGTAACCGCGCTGTTTGTCCACCACGTTGGGCAGGGGCTCCCCGGCCGCCCAGAGTTCGTACATCGCCACGAACTGCTCGCTCAGCCGGTCCCGCCAGCCCGCCGTGTCGCCGCTCATGTGCGGCGACACGATCAGATCTGGTACGTCCCACAGCGGGCTCTCCGGCCCCAGTGGTTCCCGCTCGAACACATCGAGTGCCGCGCCCGCGATCCAGCGCCTGCGCAGCGCTTCGGCCAGATCGTCCTCGACGACCAGCGGCCCGCGCCCCACATTGATGAAGCGGGCCGAGGGCTGCATCAGCCCGAAGAACCGGGCGTCGAACATGGCGTGGGTCGACCCGGTCAGCGGGGCCGCGCAGATCACCCAGTCGGCCAGGGCGGTCAGCCGGTCCAGGTCCTCGGTGCCGTGGATGGTGCGCCGCGCGGTGCGCCCCACCAGCGCCACCTGGACCCCCAGCGCGATCAGCAGCCTGGTGATCTCCCGCCCGATCGGGCCAGCGCCGACGACCACCGCGCGGCTGCCCGCGAGCCGGGTGCTCTCGCGGTGGCGCCACTGACGTCGTCGCTGGAGCTCCAGCGTGCCGGGGAGATCCTTCGCGAACGCCAGCACCAGGCCGGTCACGTACTCGGCGATGGGCCGCTCGAAGATGCCGCGGGCGTTGGTCAGCACCGTGTCGCAGGCCGTGAGCTCCGGGCACAGCAGCCGGTCCACACCCACACTCGCGGTGTGCACCCAGGCCGGGCGCGGTCCCTCGCCGGGCCAGGCCCGCCGCACCGCGTCGGAGGCGAAGTCCCACACCAGCAGCACATCGGCTTCCGGGAGGCGGGCGGCGAGTCCGGCCTCGTCCGTGTACCGGATGCGGGCCCGGCCGGTCAGCCGGCCGAGGCGCGGCGAGGGGTCGGTGTCCAGCACGAGCAGGGTGGGCTCTGACATGAGAGACGGTCGCTCCGCTGCGTCTGGGAGGTGCGCGTGCGTCTGGGAGGTGCGCGTGAGTCCGGGAGGTGCGGTGCGACCACGCTCGCACCCGCCTCCGCCCCCGTCAACAGGTCACAGCAGAGGTCACGACATATGGGGGAATACTTGGATGAAGTGGGGTAAAGCGTCACGCCAGGTGGCGGGACAGGAACGGAAAGGCCGAACGGAAAGGCCTGACAACAAAAGGAAGGGCGGACATGACGACCGTCGGATTTCTCTACCCGGGCCACTTCGCGGAGGACGACTTCCCGCGGATGGAGATCCTGCTCGACGCCGTCCGGCTGGTGGTGAACCGCACCGAAGTCGACGACGACGCCTACCGGATCGACGCGCTGATCCGGACCGGCACGCCCGAGCACCTGGCCGCCGGGGTGGAGGAGCTGCAACGCGCCGGGGCCGAGGCCGTCGTCTGGGCGAGCGGCGCCGGCAGCTTCCTGTACGGCTGGGAGGGCGCCCATGAACAGACCGCCGCCCTGGCCCGCGCGGCCGGTGTGCCCGCCTCCAGCACCTCGTTCGGCTTCGCCCACGCGGTACGGGAGCTGGGCGCCGGCCGGGTCGCCGTCGCCTCCACCTATCCCGAGCGGATCACCGCCCTGTTCGCCGAGTTCCTGCACGCCGCGGGCCTCGACGTGGCCGTCACCCGGGCCGCCGGGCTCGGATCGGCCGCCGAGGCCGCCGCCTGGGACCTGGACCGGGTGAAGGAGCTGGCGGTCGCCGCCGACCGGCCGGAGGCGGACGCGGTGCTGCTGCCCGACACCGCACTGCACACCGCCGGGCACGAGGCGGAGCTGGAGGAGCTCCTCGGCAAACCGGTCCTCACCGGCAACCAGGTCACGGTCCGCGAGGGCCTCCGCCTGGCCGGCCGCCGCGCCTGGTCCCCGAGGCTGGGCCGGATCTTCGCGGCCCGGGAGGCGCCCCCGGCCCCGGTCGCCGCCTGGGGCGAGGGCCGGGAACGCGCACACAGCGGGAGGCGGGCCGGGCCCGGAGACGTACGGGAATAACCGGAGACAACCTCCTGTTAGGCGCTTGAGGACACAGGACACAGGACACAGGACGTACGGGTCGGACGTACGAGCCCGACGCAGGCGCATCACCGAAAGAGGCCAGGACGTGGACGAGATTCGAGGCGACGAGATCCGTGGCAGGGCTGAGGGGACGGCCACCGTTCCGCTCTCCGTGCTGGACCTGGTGACCGTCGGGCAGGGCCGCACCGCCACCCAGGCGCTGCGCACCTCCGTGGACATCGCGCGGCTCGCCGAGCGCCGCGGATTCCACCGCTACTGGGTCGCCGAACACCACTCGATGCCCGGCGTCGCCTCCTCCTCGCCCGCCGTGATCCTGGCCCACCTCGCCGCGCACACCGACCGCATCAGGCTCGGCTCCGGCGGCGTGATGCTGCCCAACCACGCACCGCTCGTCATCGCGGAACAGTTCGGCACCCTGGAGGCCATGGCCCCCGGCCGCATCGACCTCGGCCTCGGCCGCGCCCCCGGCACCGACGGTGCGACGGCCGCCGCCCTGCGCCGCACCGACCGGCTGAACGAAGGGGCGGACGACTTCCCGCAGCAGCTCGCCGAACTGACCCGGTTCCTGGACGACGACTTCCCCGACGGCCACCCCTACGCCCGTATCCACGCGGTCCCCGGCCCGGTCCAGGCGACGGCCGAGGGCGGCGTGCAGTCGCCGGCCCGCCCGCCGCTCTGGCTCCTCGGCTCCTCCGGCTTCAGCGCCCGGCTGGCCGGTGTGCTCGGGCTGCCCTTCGCCTTCGCCCACCACTTCTCGGCCCAGAACACGATTCCGGCGCTCGACCTGTACCGGGAGTCGTTCCGGCCGTCCGCGGTGCTCGACGCCCCGTACGCCCTGATCGGCGTCTCGGCCCTGGCCGCCGACGACGAACGCGAGGCCCGCCGCCAGGTGCTCAGCGGCGCCCTGTCCATGGTCCGGCTGCGCACCGGCCGCCCCGGCCTGGTCCCGACGCCCGAGGAGGCGGAGACGTACGCCTTCAGCCCGATGGAGCGCGAGTTCGTCGACGGCTGGCTCACCAACATCGTCCACGGCACGGCGGACGAGGTCCGTACCGGCCTCGACGACCTGGCCAAGCGCACCGGCGCCGACGAACTCATGATCACCGCCAACGCCCACGGCGGCGAGGCGAGGCTGCGCAGCTACGAACTGATCGCGGACGCGTACGCGCTGCCCACGGCCTGATCCGGCCCACGGCCGTGGCGGGCGCCGGCTCCGGTGGTGTCAGTGCGTCATCGGGCGGGCGCCGATCAGCTCGGCGATCCGCTCCGGGGCGACCGCGCGCGAGTACAGCCAGCCCTGCCCGGTGTCGCAGCCGATCCTGCGCAGCCGTTCCGCCTGGCCGGCCGTCTCCACGCACTCCGCGGTGACGGTCAGGCCCAGCCGGTGGGCCAGCTGCACCATCGCCTCGACGATCGTCTCGTCGGCCGGGGAGGGGTGGGCGCCGTCGTCGTAGCGGAAGCCACGCACGAACGAGCCGTCCAGCTTCAGCACCGAGACCGGCAGCCGGCTCAGATAGGCGAGGTTGGAGTAGCCGGTGCCGAAGTCGTCGATGGCGATCCGCACGCCCATCTCGCTGAGCGACTGGAGGGCCTGGATCGGCCGGCCCGCCGAACCCATCACCGCCGACTCGGTCAGCTCCAGCTGGAGCAGCGAGGGATCCAGGCCGGTCTCGGCGAGGATCTCCGCGACATCGGTGACCAGGTCGGAGTCCCAGACCTGGCGTACGGCGACATTGACGCTGATGAACAGCGGCGGATAGGCGGGGTGCTCCAGCTGCCAGCGCCGGGCCTGGCGGCAGGCGGACTGGAGCACCCACCGGCCGAGCTGGACGATCGAGCCGTCCTCCTCGGCGATCGCGACGAACCGATTCGGCGACAGCATGCCGAACTGCGGATGGTTCCAGCGGACCAGGGCCTCCACCCCGCGCACGACCCCGTCGGCCATGCCGACCAGCGGCTGGTACTCGATGGTGAACTCGCCGCGCTCCACGGCGGGCCGCAGCGTGGACGAGAGCGTCTGCCGGGTCATCCGGTGGGCGTTCCGCTCCGGGTCGAAGACCGTCCAGCGGGCCTTGCCGTCCGCCTTCGCCCAGTACAGCGTGGTGTCGGCGGCCTGCATCAGACCGGTGGCCGAGGTGCCGGTCACGGCCCGCTCCACCACCCCGATCGAGGCGGAGACGGAGAGCCGCTGCCCGGCCAGGTCGAAGGGCTGCTGGAGCGCGGCGAGCACCGTGCGGGCCAGGTCGGTGAGCTGCTGGGTGCCAGCCGAGTCCTCGACCAGGATCGCGAACTCGTCGCCGCCGAGGCGCGCCACGAGATGGGCGCCGTCACGGTGCGGGCCGTCCTGGGCCGCGCAGTCGGTGAGCCGGGCGGCGACGGCGGCGAGCAGCCGGTCGCCGGTCCGGTGGCCCATCGTGTCGTTGACGGCCTTGAAGCCGTCCAGATCCAGGTAGCAGAGCCCGACCCGGCCGCGCCCGGAGCCGCCGTCGTCGTACGGCGGGGCCTCCAGGACGGCCGAGAGCCGTTCGAAGAACAGCGTCCGGTTGGGCAGCCGGGTCACCGGGTCGTGCATCTGGAGGTGGCGCAGTCGTTTCTGCAGCTCGCGCCGGTCGCTGATGTCCGAGACGGAGAGCAGCATCCGGCGGGGCCCGGCGCCGCCGGATGCGCCGGCCTCCTGCTCGGGCATCGGTACGACGGTGACCTCGGCCCACAGCGCCCGCCCGTCGGGGTGCTTGAGCCGGTGGGTGCGGCGGAACCGTGAGCGCCGGCCGTGCAGCACCTCGCGGTACGCGTGCCAGGTGCGGCCGTCCGCCGCGAGGTCGAGCAGATCGGCCGCGGACTGGCTGGTCAGCGCCGCGGCGGAGCGGCCGAGCAGGACGCCGAGGGCCTCGTTGGCGGTGACGACCAGGCCCTCGTGATCGACGACGGCCATCGGCAGCGTAGCGGCCAGGAACGCGGCCCGGTAGCCGTGCGGCTCGGATCCACCGGTCCCGGCGAGAGGCCACGCAGTGTGACGTTCCGTGGTCGCCGGTCCTGCGGAATGCCTGGGTGTGCCCGCCGTGGGCCCGGGCCCTTCGGACGTTCCGCTCACCGTTCGCTCCCGCCGTGCAGTTCTGTCCTGAACAGGTGTGGCCGGACTGGCCCGTCACGCGGAGCGCCTGGGTCGGAGGCGGAAACCACGTGGGAAAGCCTGGTGAAGCATAGAGGCTGGTGCGTCGGCCGTTCCAGCGCCAGACCCTTCCACGCCCCGCGTGCGCCCCGCATGGGCCATTCGCGCATGGTTCCGATTTGCCCTTATCCGATCATTTCCGAGCGATTGCGTTCCCCCGTAATGCCTCGTTGATCGATTGTGACTGTCCGTGAGGGTTGGGGCCTCGGTCGGCCGCTGACTCGACTGGGGCAGCTCAACAGGACGGAAGCCTTGAACCATCACAGGGTGAGTGGGTGACCGCAGCTCGCACCCGGAGGTGGATGTGCCGCGCCAGCACGGGACCGGGGGAGTGGAGAGACCGAGCCTGCGCGGTGTGGCCGCCGCCGCGACCTCTCTCCTGGCGCTCGTCGCCACCTCCCTCGTCGCCGGGCCCGCCGTGGCCGCCACCGGAGAGGCGGGCCCCTGCGCCCTGCCCCGGACCGAGGCGCACCACTCGCTCGGCGTCAGCGACTGGAACGGCGCCTACCCCCGCCCCGATCACGCCCTCGACGCGGTCATGGTCTTCCTCTCCTTCCCGGACCACCGCCCCGCCGCCACCCCCGCCCAGCTCGCCGCCGACTACTTCCCCGCCACCAGCCAGTTCTTCCGGCGCGCCTCGTACGGGAAGTTCGACCTGCGCCCGCACCCGATGCGGCAGTGGATCCGGATGCCGAAGACGTCCGACCAGTACGGCATACACCGTGATTGGGACAACGAGCGGCGCAGCACCTACCTGCGCGACGCCGTCGCCGTCGCCGACCCGAAGATCGACTTCTCCCGGTACGACATCGTCTACCTGATCGCCGACCCGGACGCCCCCGGCGTCGACTCCGACGCCACCAAGGTCGTCAACTTCGACCAGCCGCTGCGCGCCGACGGCACGGACATCCGCCGCGTCGTCACCGTCTTCGAACAGCACCCGCCGGACCACAATGTGCTCGCCCACGAGACCGGGCACGTCTTCGACCTGCCGGACCTCTACCACCGGCCGTCCGACGGCAAGGGCGACTGGGACACCTACGTCGGCGACTGGGACGTGATGGGCAGTCAGTTCGGACTCGCGCCGGACTTCTTCGGCTGGCACAAGTGGAAACTCGGCTGGCTGGACCGCAGACAGGTGATCTGTGTCCAGGGCAGCCGGGACATCACCCTGGAGCCGATGGCCGCCGTGCCCGAGCCCGGCGCCTCCACCGGCACCCGGCTCGCGGTGATCAGGACCGGCGAGGACAGCGCCGTGGCCATCGAGGCCCGCAGCGCCACCGGCAACGACAGCACGACCTGCACCGAGGGGGTCCTGCTCTACCGGGTACGCAACGAAACCCCGTCCGGCGGCGGCCCGGTCGAGGTCCTCGACACCCATCCCCGCACCGACGCCTGCTGGGACCGCTCGGTCTACGCGCCGCTCGCGGACGCCCCGCTGCGGGTCGGCGAGACGTACAGCATCCCCGGCGGGCGCACGAAGGTCGAGGTCGCCGACCGGACGCCGTCGGGCGCCTGGACCGTCCGGATCACCACCGGAACGTAGGGGCCCGCCCCGGGAACGAAGAAACCCCCTCGCTCTCGCGAGGGGGTTTCTCCCGTCTGTGCGCCGCCAGGGACTCGAACCCCGGACCCGCTGATTAAGAGTCAGCTGCTCTAACCAACTGAGCTAGCGGCGCCTGCTGACGTCGTAGACATTAGCATCCGGATCGGCGGTAGGAAAAATCGAATTCCTGGCCGCCGACGAGGGCGCCGACCTGGTCACCCGCACACAGGCCCAGAGCAGTACGTCGGGGCCCGGCAGCCAGGGGCTGCGGGTGTCGGGGGCGACCAGCCAGCGGGGGCCGGGCGTGGTGGAGGTGCAGGCCAGGGGCGGGACGGTCACCGCGTCCCCGGTGCCGTGGCAGAGCAGCGGCGGCACCTTGCTGTCGCCGTCGGCCCCGTCGTCGTGCCCGCGCGGGCCCATGGCGGCCCGGGGCTCGGGGCCGCCGCCCCACTCCTCCCAGTCGAGCAGCGAGGGAAGCCGCTGGGCGGTGCCGGGCGAGGCGAACAGCAGCATCCGGCCGCGGTGCGTGGCCACCGGCCCGGAGCCGGGACCGTCGGACCACAGGTGCTCCAGCATCCGGCGCCCGAACAGGGTGGGCACGTTCACCACGTCGAAGGCCGACCCGCACGGCAGTACCCCGGGCGAGGAGGGATGCGCCTCCCACTGGGCCAGGGTGGAGCGGGGATACGCGGTGGCGCCGGCCAGCCAGGCGGCACCGGCCGCCGTGACCTGTGCCGTCTGGTTCGTGGCCTGGTTCCGCAGATCGGCGAAGAGGCCGGCGCCGTGGTGGGGGGCGTCGCCGTGGTGCAGGGTCGAGTTGTCGGGCAGCCATGCGGTCATACGGGCATGTCTACCGGCAGTGATCAAGCGGATTCCGAGAGTTGCCGGAAACCGGGACAGGCCGGGGTGGAGAGGAGTATCTTGCGCTCGGGCATATGCCAGTGGTTCTACCCGGAGTCAGGACCGGCCGGGCGGGCCGCCCGGCCCCGGGCCCGCGCGGCCGTCAGGGCGCGGAACCGCCCAGCAGACTCCGGCCGAACTCGACCATCTTCTTGGCGTAGTCCTCGGTCCACTCCGCGCGCTGCGCGATGTCCGCGGTCGTGAGCCGGTCGAACCGGCGCGGATCGGCGAGCTGGGCAGCGGCGATCGCCTGGAACTCGACCGCGCGGTCGGTCGCGGCCCGGAACGCCAGGGACAGCTCGGTGGCGCGGGACAGCAACTCCTTCGGGTCGTCCATCGACTCCAGATCGAAGAAGTGCTCGGGATCGGCGACGGCCGCCGACGGCTCGAAGAGCAGGGGCGCGGGGCGCAGCCGCTGCCGCTCGTTCCGCTCGGGTTGTGGCATGTGGTGTTTCCTCCTTGGGCGGGCCCGATGGCCACCCTCCATTGTCCAACGTCCCGCAAGAGGGCCCGGAGGGGCGGTCACGGGCGCCGACGTCCCATGAGCCGGCGCACCGGTCACGGGCGCCAGGAGACCCGGTGTTCGGCCAGGTGCGCCAGCACCGAGTGGTTCGCCTCCCAGCCGTCCGGGAACTTCACCGTGACACCCAGCTGGACCGGCTCCGTGGACGGGTGTTCGTCCAGCAGCTCGGTGACGCCCGCCCGGCACACCACGATGCAGGCGTGCCGGTGGCGCGAGGCCAGCACGCAGAGCCGGCCCGTCTCCAGGTGGAAGGCGGTGGCGTCCGGGCGGCCGGAGAGCGGGTGCAGGACCACCGTCACATCGAACTCGCGGCCCTGGAGCCGGTTGGCCGTGTCCACCGCGACGCCCGTCACACCCAGCTCCGCGAGCGCCGCCCGTACCGCCGCGGCCTGGTCGCGGTGGGCGGTGCCGACCGCGACCCGGTCCGCCGTCACCGGAACCGGGTCGGGGGATCGCTCGCTCGTCGCCGCGCCGCCCCGGTCCAGCAGCCGGCGCACCACCAGGGCCACCGCGCGTACCGCCTCCGGGTCGGTGCGCGGGGTGTGCCTGGCCGGGAGTTCGAGCAGGCCCCAGCCGGACTCCGCGGCCTCGTCCAGCACCCGGTCGGGGGCCGAGCCGTCGGAAGCGACGCCGAACGACAGCCGCCGGTCGCCGTGGCCGGTACCGCTGCGGAACGGGGTGTACGGATAGAACGCGTCCGAGACCAGCGGCGCGGCGGACGCGGGCAGCCGCCACGACACCGGCAGCCGGTGCTGCGGCAGCCTGGGGTTGTGCGCGAGCAGCGTGGAGACCGCACTCGCGGACGGATCGTACGAGAGCCCCGCCCACTGGTCCGCGCCGACGATCGAGAACGGGTCCAGCTGGCCCGGATCGCCGACGAACAGCGCCCGCTCGAAGAGCCCCGCGACGGCCAGCAGCGCGTCCGAACGCATCTGGTACGCCTCATCGACGATCGCGTGGCCCCACGGCTCGACGTTCTTCACATGCGCCCACTTCGCGGCCGTCGAGATGACCACGTCGAGCCCGGCGAGATCGCCGGCCTTCGCCGACTTCCGGACGTTGGCCAGGCCGTCCAGCACCTTGTCGTACGGGTCCGTGTCGTTGCTGTGCAGCCGGCCCACCGGCAGCCCCGGGTCCTTCTCGGCCAGCCGGACCACCAGGTCGTCGACCTGGGCGTTGGTCTGCGCGACCACCATCAACGGGTGCCCGGCCGACGCGAGTTCGAGCGCGGCGCGCACCACGAGCGTGGACTTGCCCGCACCCGGCGGGGAGTCCACCACGATGCCGCGCGACGTACCGCCCAGGGTGTCGGCGAGGATCGCCTCGGTGGCCCGCGCGGCCTGGGCGCCCGGGTCGAATACGGCCGTCACAGAAGGTCCTCCGCAGTCACAGGATCGGGGCTCTCGGCATGCCCGGCGGCGGCGCCCGGCGGGCCGCCGTGCGTCCAGGGCGTCTCCTCCGGGTCCGGCAGCTTCGGGCCGCCGCGCTGATCGTGCTCGAAGAGCGTCCAGGCGATCCGGTCGCCCGGCTCGGGCACCGAACCCGGGGCCGGCTCCTTGCTCCGGCCCATCCGGTCGGTGATCCGCAGCACCAGCGGCGGCGCGCCCCCGTCCGCCGGCTCGGCGTACGCCACGAACTCGGCGGTCTGCGGCTTGCCGTCCAGCGAGCGGTACACCTTGGTGCGCTCGCCGAGATGCGGGTGCTCGTCCGTACGGACCGTGACCAGCGGGCGCGGCGCGGGGCGCTTCGACTCGCTGTACGCCATCACCACCTCCGTCACCTCCGCGACGAACGCCTCACCGGCCAGCCGCCGCCCGGCCAGCACCAGCGGATCGTCCAGCGCCTCCTGGGCCTCCAGCTGGGCCTGCGCCGTCTCCCGCGAGGCCAGCTTCTGCGCCGCCGTCACCGCGTCGTCCCGGCGCGGCTGCGGCGGCTCGCCCGAGCGCACCCGGTCCCGGTGACCGGTGAACGACCAGCGGTCCCTGGTCCAGCGGTCCTCGGACCTGGACCCCTCGGGGAGCTCCCGCAGCAGGTCGAGCCCCCGCCACACCGCGTCCCACGTCGGCCGCGTCACGCCGGCCAGCAGCGCCCGGATCTCCCGCTCGGCGGCGGTCAGCTCGCCGAGCCGGGCATCGGCCGCCAGTCCGTCCTCGGCGGCCGCGAGCGAGGTGCGCGCCCGGTCGTACTTCTCGATGGCGGGCGCCAGCAGCCGGTTGTCGAACGCCGGGTCGGTGGCCGGACCGGCCGGCGGGCACAGCAGCTGCCCGCCGCCGTCCCGGTCCAGCTCCGCACGGAGCGCCGCCGCGGCCCCCGACTCGCCCGCCGGGGCGTCGATCCAGGCCAGCAGCGCGCCCAGATGCTGATCCTCCAGGCTGCTCTGCCCGGTCGCCCAGTGCCGGTTCAGCAGATCGGTCGCGGCGAGCAGCAGCGAGGAGCCGGGCACCCGGGCCCGCTCCCCGTAGTGCGTCAGCCAGCGGCCCAGCAGCGGAACCCGGGCCGGGACGGGATACGGGGTGTCCGGATCGTCCTCGGCCGTACGCCGGAACCGCATCGAACGGCCCAGCAGCCGTACGAACTCGATGCCCGCCCGGCTCGGCACGATCAGCTGCGGCGCGTCCGCGCACAGCTCGACCTCGACCCTGACCTTCTTCCCGGTCTCCGGATCGGTCTCGTTGCGCTCGGCCGGCTCGACGACGTCCTCGTACGCCTCGATGTGCGGCAGCACCGCCTCGGCCAGCTCGGCGAGGAACGCGAACCGCAGGTCCCGGTCGCGCGGCTGCGAGACCACCAGCAGCCGGGGCGCCTCCCGGTCCGTCCCGACCAGCGCGCCCAGCGGGGCGCCCGCCTCACCGGCCGTGGTCAGCGGGACCAGGACCAGCGGCCGGTCGGTGAGATGGCGGTGCCGGACCGTCGCCATCGGCTGCGCACGGCCGCTCTCCACGGCCTCCAGCCGGGCCAGGGTGCTGATCAGTGACATGCCGGACCGCCCGCCAGCGCCTCGGCGCGCAGGGCCGCCGCGCGCCGCAGGGCCGCGACCGTCGGGTCCGCCGGGTCGCCCTCCTTGCCCGCGGCCGCCGCCAGCACCTCGCCCACCGTGGTCAGCCCGCCGAGCTCACCGCGCACACTCCGCCCCAGCGCCTCCACCGCACCGGCCGCGCGGGCCTTCGCCCGGCAGTGGAAGGCCAGCTCGCAGGCGGCCAGGCACTCCGGGGCGTACGCCGCGCCGACCGCCTCCACCGCGGCGTCGAGCTGCGGCCGGGGGCACTGGGGGTCGAAGGTGGTGCCCTCGGGCAGGGCCGCCGCGATGTCCTCGATCCGGGTCAGCCTGGTCAGCTGACGGCGGGTGACCGCGCGCTGCTTGCGCACGTCGACGACCGAGGCGGTGGGCAGGTTGGAGAAGTCCTTCGGGCAGACCAGCAGCACCCGGTGGCCGACCTCGGCGCCCTCGGTCAGCTCCGCGATCCGCTCCAGCGCCAGCACATAGACGGCGGACTGCCGGGCCGCCGCGCCGACCTTCGCCGCGTCGGCCGAGCCGTCGACCATGGGGAAGGACTTGATCTCGACGACCGTCCAGGTGCCGTCGGGGTGCACCGCCACCGCGTCCGGCTCCAGATAGGCGGGGGAGCCCGCCACCTCCAGGGCCAGCATGGGGTGGTCCAGCAGCGCCCAGCCGCCCGCCGCGGTCGCCTCCCGCAGCGCCAGCGCCGTACGCGCGGCACGGCCCTCGGGGCCCGCCGCGCTCAGATCGGGCACCGAGACCTCGTCCGGCGCCGGGCCACCGCCGCCGAGGCGCTCGTACAGCAGCCGCATCAGCTCCGTACCGCCGTCGGCCTTGACCCTGGCCTCGAAGGCGTTGCCCCGGACGAAGGCGAACTGCGACTGCCCGAAGGGGGCGGGCGAACCGAGCGCCGTGGCCAGCGCGGACTTGTCCACCCCCGCGCCGTCCAGCAGGGCGCGGCGCCGGCAGCCGGGGTTGGCGGCGAGGGCGGCCAGCGCGCGGGCGTCCAGCGGACGCGGTGGGACGGTCGGTCCCCGCAGCTCAGCGAGCCGTTGCCGGAGCGTCGTCGCCGGTCGATCCCGCTCCTGCGCGGGCGCCGGGACCGGCCCGGGGTGCGCGACCGGCCGAGGCGTCTGCGTCGGCCGATGCCGCGGCATCGGTGGAGTCTGCGGAGGTGGTCCGCTGGCCAGGGATTCGCTCACCCGCGGAAGTCTTGCATCCGGCACTGACAATCGGGGATTCCGCGGCCGGGGCGACCGGGGCGATCCGCGGGAAGCGGGCTCCGACCCGGTCCCGGACCCGGTCCGCGAGACGCATCACGGGCCGGGCCAGCAGGGCTCCGACGCCCATCACGGCTCCACCCGCGACCGCGTCGAGGAGATAGTGGTTGGCCGTGCCCATCACCACGAACGTGGTGATCAGGGGGTAGACGACGCCCGCGGCCCGGACGTACGGGTTCTTGCTGTGGCGCCACAGCAGGATTCCGCACCAGAGCGCCCAGCCGACGTGCAGGCTCGGCATCGCCGCGTACTGGTTGGTCATCCCGCCCATGCCGCGCGGGGCGCTGGCCTCGGTGCCCCACCAGCCGTACGAGCTGTACTGCGCCATCGTGTCGACGAAGCCGTACCGGGCCTCCAGCAGCCGGGGCGGGCAGGTCGGCAGCAGCGTGAAGCCGATCAGACCGAGCAGCGTGGAGGTCATCAGCCAGGCGCGGGCCCGGCGGTACACCTCCTGGCGGCGGCGGAAGAGCCAGATCAGGACGGCCGGGGTGACGACGTAGTGCAGGGACGCGTACGCGAAGTCGGAGGGTATGCCTATCGAGGGGTGCGCGGTGAGCAGCCGGTTGAGCGGATGTTCGAGGTTGATGTGGAGCGTCTGCTCCAGGCGCAGGATGCTCAGGCCGTGGTCGATGGCGGTGGACACGTCGCCGCGCACCACCAGCCGGCCCGCCGAGTAGGCCCCGTACACCAGGGCCAGCAGCGGCAGTTCGGTCCACCAACGGGGCCTCGGGCGCGGCACGGGTGCGGTGCTGGCATGCTGCATCCGGAAGCTCTCCATCATGTGTTCCTGCGGCCGACGGCGGGCGTTCAACCGTACGGTGTGGATCGGTCGGGGTTCCCCGGGGGTCCGTTCCGGAGCCCCGGGCGCGCAGGAGTGCCCGGCAGTGGGCGGCGCGGGTGCCTGCTGCCGGGCGCTCCAAAGATTTCTCCGCGCAGAGTGGGACGCCGCTCGGGCCCCTCGGGTTGCCTCGCGATCATGTGCGAGATGATGGGAAAACCGGATGATCCGCCGCGTACCGATCTCCGGCCTCAGATCTCAGTTCAGGGAGAGCCGTCATGGCACCGCGTATCCTGCTCGCCCGGCACGGCCAGACGGAATGGTCCGTCAAGGGCAATCACACCGGCAGGACCGACATCCCGCTGCTCGACACCGGCCGTGCGGGCGCGAAGCTCCTCGGTGAACGGCTGCGGCGCGGGCCGTGGGCGGAGCTGCCGGGCCTGGAAGTGCGCACCAGCCCGCTGGTGCGCGCCCGGGAGACCTGCGAGATCGCGGGGTTCGGGGACCGGGCCGAGCCGTGGGACGCGCTCATGGAGTGGGACTACGGGGCGTACGAAGGGATGACCCCGGCCGAGATCAAGGCGATCCGTCCGGACTGGTTCATCTGGCGCGACGGGGTGCCGGAGGGCGAGACCCTGGCCGAGCTGTCCGCCCGCGCCGACGAGATCGTGGCGTGGGCCCGCTCGGCCGACCGAGATGTGCTGGTCTTCGCCCACGGCCACATCCTGCGGGCGCTGGGCGCGCGGTGGCTCGGTGAGGACGTGTCGTTCGCGGCGCGCGTCCGGCTCGATCCCACGTCGCTGTCGGTACTGGGATGGGCGTACGGCGCACCCGCGATCGAGCGCTGGAACGACACCGGCCACCTGGACCGGTAGACCGCCGGGAGCTACGTGGCGCTCTTCGTCAGCTCCGCGTACCGCTCCAGGAGGCCCCGTACCTCCGCCACACCCCGCCGGGGCATCAGCACCCCCGTCGCCTCCGCGAGCATCGCCCGGATGCGGGTCGACCGGACGCGGTCCAGCAGGTCCAGCACCTGATGGCCCGCCGTCGCCGCCTCCGCGGCCCGGCCCGCGCGGGCGAGGTCCCAGGTCAGCTCGGCCCGGTACAGCGCCAGGTTCCGGGTGAAGTGCGGGTCCTGGAGCCGGATGGCCCGCAGCGCGTGCCGGGCCGCCCGCGACCAGTCGCCCAGCGCCGACCAGCACTGCGCCTCCAGCATCTCCAGCTCCGCCTCCCGGAAGAAGGACATCCACTCCGGATCGGCGTCGCGGGGCCCGCGCCCGAACGCGGTGTGCGCCCGGCCGATCGCCCGTTCACAGCCGGTACGGTCCCCGAGCCCCGCCCGGCCCCCCGCCTCGCGCAGCGCGAGCAGGGCCAGCAGCCGGGGCGAGCCCAGCGGCTGCGCCGCCCGCTGCCCGGCCTCCGCCGCGCGCACGGACTCACGGGGCCGCCCGGTGTCCCGGGCCAGGAACGAAGCGTTGCAGAACGCGTGCGCCTCCAGCGCCGCGTCACCGGCCACCCGCGCCGTCGCGAGCGCCTCCGCGTAGTGCGAGCGGGCGTCCTCGAACCGGCCCGAGTCATGGGCCAGCCAGCCCACCGAGATGGCCAGTTCGCCCGCTCCGGCGTGCAGCCGGCCGACGGTGGAACGCTTGGTGGCCGTCCCGGAGTCGAGCAGCGCGTAGGCCGCCCGCAGCGGCCCGGACGCCTTGCGGTACAGGCCGTCGCCGCCGTGCCGGTCGTCGAGCAGCCGGATCTGCCGCACCGCCTTCTCGACGGCGCCGATCTCTCTCTCGCCGACCCGGCGCGGGTCGGGCGGGGCGGCGGCCGCGGCGGACGTGCCGCCCGGGCCCAGGGTCGCGGCCGCCATCGCGGTGGTGCCGCTCGTCATGAATACGCGACGCAGCACGTCGCTCTCCTCGTCGGTGTCGCTGTGGAGCGTAGGGGGTGGTGGGGTTTCGGCGGTGGCCCGCGCCACCCGGCCGCGCACGGTTTCGCGCGGCGAGAAGCCCAGGTCCGCCAGGGTCGTCCCGGGGAACATGTGCCGGAAGACCCGCTCGTACGCGTAGTTGGGGCAGCGGATCTCGCCGGACTCCACGCGTCCGATGTACCGGGCGTCGCACGCGACCTGCTCACCGATCTCGCGGGCGGATCTGCGTACCGCGGCAGCGAACTCCCCGGCGGAGCGCTGTCCGCGCAGCCGCCGGAAGGCGAGGTTGGGAACTGCCCCTGTCGACACCATGGACCGGAACCTCTCTTCCGCAGCCGGGGTTCCTGCTTCCGGTGTCCCGGCGGAGCAAGAACGTACCCGCTGTGACAGGTCACACACGGGGTGTTTCTCGTCAAACCCGGGCATCTCGCCCACGATCCGCCATGAACTGCCACCCTTTGCGGCGGCGTGGCACCGTAGCCCTTGACGCAGTCGGCGCGTTGGTCCATGAGGAGACGGAGACCGGCTCCGCCCGGCGATGAGAGGAGAGGTCCCTTGTTGCATCCCGGCACGGAGACCGACGCACCGACGACTGCGACGACCCCGGCCGCGACGGGCGCCGCGGCACCCGCGTCCACGGAGGACCACGGGGCCGAACCCTGCGACCTGGTGACCGTCCCGGCCCGCCAGGGGCTGGAGGCCGTGGACATCCTGCGCCGGGACACCGAGCAGGACATCGGCCCGGTCCTGCACGACGGCACCTGCGACACCCTCGGCTTCCTCGTACCGCCGGGGACCGCCGAGGCCTGGGACGTACCGGGCAGCGCCTGCACACAGACCGCCGGCCGCGGGCTGCGCATCCCCGCCGAGCCGCCGGTCACCGGCAGCGGCTGGCTGCTGCCGCCCGAGGGGGACGCCCCGGTCACCGACCCGGCCGTGCTGCGGGCCGCCCTCGACCAGGCGGCCCGGCTGATCGAGGCGGCCGACAGCTGCCGCTGACCGCCGGCCCCCGGCCGTGCGCCCATGAGCCGACCGTCGGCTCCCCGGCCGCGCGCCCATAATGGGCAGGTGGGCGGGTTTCCCCGGCACGGCCGGTTCCACGCCGGTCCGGAGCGAAGCAGTGAGCAGGCACGAGCAGCGGTGGCACGTCGAGGAGGGTCGGGCGGGGGTGCGGGCGCCCGCAAGCGGTCCGACCGCAAGGCCGGGAGCGGGGCCGGGAACACGGCCGACGGCAGGACCGGGAGCAGGACCGAACGCGGTGCCGGGCGCACCGGGCGCAGGACGGAACCCCTCGCCGAACCGGTGGACGGCGCCCTCGCCGAGCTGGTGCCCGACCGGGAGCGGCCGCACGCCTGGACGCTGACGCTGGACGGCGCCCCGCAGTCCCATGTGGACCTGGACGACCCCACGTTCCTGTCCTTCGAGTACCAGCGCCGGATCGGCCACATCGCCGATCTCGTCGCACCCCCCGGACAGCCGCTGCACGTGGTGCACCTGGGCGGCGGAGCCTTCACGCTCGCCCGCTACATCGCCGCGACCCGGCCCCGCTCCACCCAGCAGGTCATCGAGGTGGACGCCGCCCTCGTCGAACTCGTGCGCCGGGAACTGCCGTTGGACCCGCAGGCCAGGATCCGGGTCAGGGCCACCGACGCCCGCGCCGGGCTCGGTAAACTCCAGGATGGCTGGGCGGATCTCGTCATCGCCGACGTCTTCAGCGGGGCCCGTACCCCCGCACACCTCACCAGCACCGAATTCCTCGCCGAGGTCCGCCGGGTCCTGAAGCCCGGCGGGAGTTACGTCGCCAACCTCGCGGACGGTCCGCCGCTGACCCATCTGCGCGCCCAGATCGCCACCGCGGCCACGGTCTTCCCGGAACTGGCGCTCGCCGCCGACCCGACCGTGTGGCGCGGCCGCCGCTTCGGCAATGCCGTGCTGCTCGCCTCGGACCTGCCGCTGAAGGTCGCGGAGCTGACCCGCCGGGTGGCGACCGACCCGCACCCCGGACGCGTCGAACACGGGCGGGCGCTGGCCGACTTCACCGGCGGCGCGGCCGCGGTGAACGACGCGGACGCCAGGCCGTCCCCCGCACCGCCCCCCTCGGCCTTCGGCTGAACAGCCGCACGAGTTCACCGTAACCGGCACATCCTGCACCATCGGGCCGCCCACCGTCGCGCTGCCCCCGCGGCCGGCACCGCCCGACCCCGGATGGCGTACGGTGCCGCCCATGGCAAGTGCGCTCGTGGTCGAGGACGACCAGTTCGTACGTTCCGCATCCGGCACCTGACCGAGGCGTCCCATACGGTGCGGAGCGTGGGCACCGCGCTCGAAGCGCTGCGCGAGGTCGCCCACTTCCGCTTCGACGTGGTCATCCTCGACCTCGGCCTGCCCGACCTCGACGGTGCCGAGGCGCTGAAGATGCTCCGGGGCATCACCGACGTACCGGTGATCATCGCCACCGCGCGGGACGACGAGACCGAGATCGTCCGGCTGCTCAACGACGGCGCCGACGACTACCTGACCAAGCCGTTCTCGGTGGAGCACCTGTCCGCGCGGATGGCCGCCGTGCTGCGCCGCTCGCGCGCCGCCGGGAACGAGGCGCCGCCGCCGAGCGCGATCCGGGTCGGCGGGCTCGCCATCGATCCGCTGCGACGCCAGGCCGAACTGGACGGCGCCACCCTCGACCTGACCCGCCGGGAGTTCGACCTGCTCGCCTTCCTCGCCGGCCGGCCAGGGGTCGTCGTGTCCCGCAAGGAACTCCTGGCCCAGGTCTGGCAGCAGTCCTACGGCGACGACCAGACCATCGACGTCCATCTCTCCTGGCTGCGCCGGAAACTGGGCGAGACGGCCGCGCGGCCGCGCTATCTGCACACCCTGCGCGGCGTCGGCGTGAAGCTGCAGCCACCCGCCCCGGAGCGGCCTGCATGAGATGGGCGCTGGTCAAGGTCTGTCTCGCCGTCACCGCGATGGTCGTGGTCGCCTTCGCCGTGCCCCTCGGCCTCGTCGTCAAGGAGATGGCCCGGGACCGGGCCTTCTCCGACGCCGAACGGCAGGCCGCCACCATCGGCCCGACACTCTCCATCACCACCGACCGCGCTGAACTCGAAAAGGCCGTCCTGACCACCGAATCGGGCGGCGCGGGCCGGATGGGCGTGCACATCCCCGCCTCCGACGAGCCGGACAGTCGCCCCCTGGAGGTCGGCACCGGGCACGCCACCCGCGAGGACCTGGAGACCGTACGGGGAACGGGGCGCGCCGCGATCACCGAGGTGCCGGGCGGCTCCGCGCTGCTCCAGCCGACCGCGCTCGGCTCCGGGGACACCGCCGTCGTCGAGGTGTTCGTGCCCGAGGCCGAGGTCTCCAACGGCGTCGCCACCGCCTGGCTGGTGCTGGCGGGCGTCGGCGTCGCGCTGATCGTCGGCTCCGTCGCGGTCGCCGACCGGCTCGGCGTACGGATGGTGGAGCCCGCCCAGCGGCTCGCGGGCGCCGCCCACGACCTGGGGGAGGGCCGGCTGGGCACCAGGGTCGCGGAGGAGGGCCCGGCCGAACTGCGGTCGGTCGCCGCCGCGTTCAACTCCATGGCCGACCAGGTCGTCCAACTCCTCACCAACGAACGGGAGCTGGCCGCCGACCTCTCGCACCGGCTGCGCACCCCGCTCACCGTGCTCCGGCTCAACGCCGCCTCGCTCGGTGAGGGACCGGCCGCCGAACAGACCCGGGCCGCGGTCCAGCGGCTGGAGCACGAGGTCGACATCATCATCAGGACCGCCCGCGAACAGCGCCCGCATTCCCAGGGGCTGAACGGCGCGGCCGGGGCGGGCTGCGACGTCTCCGAGGTGATCCGGGACCGGATGTCGTTCTGGTCGGCGCTCGCCGAGGACGAGGGCCGCGAGGTGCGCCTGGCCGGGGTGGACCGGACGCTGCGCATCCCGGTCGCCAGGCCCGAACTGGTCGCCGCCCTCAACGCGTTGCTCGGCAACGTCTTCCGGCACACCCCGGAGGGAACCGCCTTCGCCGTCGATGTGCACCACAGCGGTGACGCGGTGATCGTGCTGGTCTCGGACGCGGGCGGCGGGATCGCCGACCCGGCGGCGGCCCTGGCCCGGGGCGGCAGCGGCCGGGGCCGGGCGGGAGACTCGAAGGGCGCGGTGGGATCGACCGGGCTCGGCCTCGACATCGCCCGCCGGGTCGCGGAGTCCACCGGCGGCGATGTGCGGATCGGGCACTCGGTGCTCGGCGGCACGGAGGCGCGCGTCTGGATCGGCCTCGAAGGACAACGGCCCGAACGGGACCGGCGCGGGCACCGGGTGGGGCGGCGGCGACGCGGAACGGCGCGCCGGAACGCGATGCTCCGGTTCCGCTCCGGGAAGGCCTGAGCTCCGGCCGGGGTTTTGTCCGAGCGCCGGCGGGGGTTTTGCCCGGCCTTCGGCCCGGAGCTTCGCCCGATCTCCGGCCGGGCTTTTAAAGGCTGCCGATGCGCTCCTTAAGACGTTCATAAGAAGTCCGGCCAAGATCCGAAGAGTGGCATTTGTCGGTTCCGCTGCGGCTAGCGTTCTCCTGAAGCCACGAGGACCGAACCCCGAACCCCGAACCCCGACCACCGAGTTCCCGACCACCGAACCCTGACCACTCGTACGAGCAGGCCCCTCGCCCCGGGGGCCGTGACCGTCCTCCACCCCCTAGACCGCGCGTCCCGGCCGGCCAACTCCCCCCGGCCGGCCGGGACGCGCGCCTCCTTCAGCCCCCGGCGACGCGCCGCCAGGGACCGCGCGGAACGGCCCCGGCCCGCTCCGGACAGCCCTCAGCCCGCCCTCAGCCCGCCCGGTTCACCGCCGACAGCACCGCCAGGATCGAGGCGGTGAGGACGGAGGTGTCCTGGCCCGCACCCCAGCACAGCTCACCGCCCACCCGGCACTCCACGTACGCCATCGCCGGGCTGCCCTGCCCCGAACCCGTCGCCTGCTCCGTGAAGTCCAGGACGTCCACCTCGATGCCCGCAGCGGCCAGCGCACGGGTGAACGCCGACACCGGGCCGTTGCCCGTGCCCTCGTAGTCGCCCTCCCGGTCGTCCACCCGCAGCGTGCAGATGAACCGGTGCTCACCGGCCGGGTTCCGGTCCGTGGACCAGGAGGTCAGGGCCACGTTTCCGGCCCGTCCGGGGGCCAGGTACGCCGCGTCGAACAGCTCCCACAGGTCCTTCGGCGTGGCCTCCAGGCCGCTGTCGTCGGTCGCGGCCTGCACCGTACGGGAGAAGTCCGCGCGCAGCCGGGCCGGCAGGTCCACCCCGTAGTTGCTCCGCAGCAGATGGGCGATGCCGCCCTTCCCGGACTGGCTGTTGACCCGGATGACCGCCTCGTACGTACGCCCCACATCCGCCGGGTCGATCGGCAGATACGGCACCGACCACAGCTCGGAGCCGCTGCTCGCGTGATGGGCGAAGCCCTTGCTGATGGCGTCCTGGTGGGTGCCGGAGAACGCCGTGTAGACGAGATCGCCGCCGTAGGGGTGGCGGGGCGGCACCGGCAGCCGGTTGCAGTACTCGACCGTGCGGCGGATCTCGTCGATGTCGGAGAAGTCGATCATCGGGTCGACGCCCTGGGCGTGCAGATTGAGGGCCAGATTGACCAGGTCGACGTTGCCGGTGCGCTCCCCGTTGCCGAACAGGCAGCCCTCCACCCGCTGCGCGCCCGCCAGGACGGCGAGTTCGGCGCACGCGGTGCCGGTGCCGCGGTCGTTGTGCGGATGGACGGAGAGGATCACCGAGTCCCGCCGGTCCAGATGGCGGTGCATGTACTCGATCTGGTCCGCGTACACATTGGGCGTCGCGATCTCCACCGTGGCGGGCAGGTTGTGGATGACCGGCCGGTCCGGGGAGGCGTCCCACAGCTCGGTGAGGCTGTTGCAGATCTCCAGGATGAAATCCGGCTCGGTGAGGATGAACACCTCGGGGGAGAACTCGAAGCGGATGTCCGCCCCGGGCCGCGCCCGCGCCAGCCGTTCCATCTGCCGCGCGGACTCCAGTACGGTGCCGTGCACCTCGGCCCTGCTGCGGCCGAGCACCACGTCGCGCCAGACGGGCGCGGTCGGGATGTACAGGTGGACGACCGCGCGGTCCATCCCCTCGATGGACTCGAAGGTCCGCTCGATCAGGTCCGGCCTGGCCGGGGTGAAGACGACCACGGTGACGTCGTCCGGCACCGCGTCGCTCCCGGCCAGATGCCGGACGAAGTCGAAGTCGGTGCGGCTCGCGGAGGGATAACCGATCTCGATCTCCTTGAACCCCATCGCGACGAGCAGATCGAACATCCGGCGCTTGCGCGGTGTGTCCATGGGCTCGGCCAGCGCCTGGTTGCCGTCGCGCAGGTCCACGGGCACCCAGAGCGGGGCACGTTCGATACGGGCCTGCGGCCAGGTGCGGCCGGTCAGGGGGATCTCGACGCGGTCGAACGCCGAGCGGTAGCGGTGCGAGGGCATGGAGCTCGCCCGCTGCGGATTCCAGCGGGGCGCGTCGGCGGGCACGGGCCCGCGCGGGGTGCAGACGGTGGGGAAGCCGTGCATCGGTGACAGACGGTCGGACATGAAGAGGGCTCTTCTCGGATCGCCGGATGCGACCGGCGCAGCACGGCATCCCGCGGCGGGGTGCCGGTCGCTTCAGGCCCCGCCGCGGCAGCCGAGAAGAAGGAGACCGCTGTGCGTCATGGCCGGTAGACTAGCCAGAAAACAAGTCCTCAGACAACCTGACAGGTGAATCCGGTGTCCTCGCTCGGTCCGCTCCGCCCCAGCCCCCTGGTCGAACAGGCCACGAACCATCTGCGCGAGCAGATCACCGAGGGGCACTGGCCGGTCGGCATGCGGATTCCCGGCGAGACGACCCTGGCCAGGACGCTCGGCGTGGGCCGCTCCACGGTCCGCGAGGCGGTACGCACCCTGGCCACCCTCGGGCTGCTCCGGTCCCGGCAGGGCGCGGGCGTCTTCGTCATCGCCGACCGGGTGACGGAGGACTGGCCGACCAGGCTGCGCCGGGCCGCGATCACCGATGTGTACGAGGTGCGCATGCTGATCGAGGTCCAGGCCGCCCGGCTGGCCGCGCGGCGCCGTACGGACGAGGACCTGACCGCGCTGGACGCGGCGCTCACCGCTCGGCGGGCGGCCGGGGCCGGGGGAGACGCCGAGTTCGTCGACGCGGACATCGCGCTGCACCGGGCCGTGGTGGACGCCGCGCACAACCCCGTACTCACCGATCTCTTCGGCGAGTTCGCGCCCGCGCTGCGGCAGGGGCTCATCGATCTCGTGGAGCTCTTCGGCCTGCGCCGCGAGGACCCGGACCACGGCGACGCCACCCATGACGCGCTGGTGCGTGCCGTGGTGGCCGGGGACGCGGAATCGGCGGGCCGGGCCGCGCAGACGGAACTCGAAGCCACACTGGCCCGGTTGCGGGCGGCGTAGAACGGGGCTGTGGGCCGCGTGGCGCGGGGCTCCGGGCCGCGCGTGGCGCGGGCCGATTCCGAAGGGCGCGGGAGAACGGCTTCGGAGGGAGAAGGTGGATGTGCCCGCGGTCGCCCCGCCGTGCGGTGCCCCGTTCACCTTCCGGCGGGCGGGCCGGT
The DNA here is from genome assembly GCF_040634135.1 of Streptomyces sp. NPDC007164. Taxonomy (NCBI): domain Bacteria; kingdom Bacillati; phylum Actinomycetota; class Actinomycetes; order Kitasatosporales; family Streptomycetaceae; genus Streptomyces; species Streptomyces sp. NPDC007164. Next base: position 170,216 of record NZ_JBEYFB010000013.1, on the reverse strand, counting down.
GTGAACCACGGATGACGGGAACCGCTGCCGGCGGCGGGCACGGCTGCGAGGCCCGGCGCGACCGGTGCGCGGTGTGTCCTGCCCGCCCCGCCTTTGACCTGCGCATTCCTCCGACGGCGTGAAATCCCGGGCAGCGCGTGCGGGTTGTGGCAAGACCTCGGCAGGACACGGTCCCGTGACTTGCCGGACACGCTCGGGCAACGGAAGCGCCTTCAACTCTTGACACCCACCCCTCCGAGGCAGGAACCTTCCGACATCGACGCATGGGAGCGCTCCCACACCGGACGGCACTCCCGCCCGAACGGCACCGCGCGTGCCTCCCCTTCACTCGGAACACACCCGGAACACCCCCCGGAACGCCCCACCCCGGAACAGCTCGCCCGGAACGTCACCCCAGTACGTCACCCCAGTACGTCACCCCAGTACGTCACCCAGTACGTCACCCCGGAACGTCACCCCGGAACAAGGAGTAGTGGAATGCGCATCACCCGCACTGTCACCGGCCGGAGCCGCAGAGCCGCGGTCCTGGCCACCACGGGCCTGACGGTCTCGGCCCTGTTGCTGACCGGCTGCAGCAGCGACTCGGACCCGTCGGGCAGCACCGGCCCCGACGCGAACGGGAACGTCACGCTGACCGTCGCCGACTTCGGGCAGTTCGGCTACAAGGAGGCCGGGCTCTTCGCCAAGTACCACGAACTGCACCCGAACATCACGGTCAAGGAGAACGTCACCGCCGACGAGCAGGTCTACTACCCGAAGTTCCTCCAGCAGCTCAACACGGGCAGCGGGCTGGCCGACATCCAGGGCATCGAGGTCGGCCGGGTGAAGGAGCTCGTCGACACCAAGGCGGACGCCTTCGCCGACCTGGCCGGGGTCATCGACGCCGACCAGTGGGTCGGCTGGAAGGCGCTTCAGGCCACCACCAACGACGGCAAGGTCATCGGCGCGGGCACCGACATCGGCCCGATGTCGCTCTGCTACCGCCGCGATCTGTTCGAGCAGGCCGGTCTGCCGGCCGACCGCGAGGAGGTCGCCGCCAAGGTCGCCGGAGGATGGGAGGACTACCTCAAGCTCGGCGAGGAGTACAAGAAGAAGGCCCCCAAGGGCACCTTCTACATGGACTCGGCCAGCGCCATGTACAACAGCGTGGTCTCCTCCAACGAGGAGCAGTACTACGCCAAGGACGGCAAGGCGATCTACAAGGACAGCGCCGGCGTCAAGGCGGGCTGGAACCTCGCCGCCGAGGCCGCCGAGAAGGATCTGACCGCCGGTCTGGCCCAGTTCCAGGACCCGTGGAAGGCCGCACTGCGCAAGGGCACGGTCGCCACGGTCGCCTGCCCCGCATGGATGGCCGCGCAGATCGCCACGTACGCCGGTGACGAGTTCAAGGGCAAGTGGGACATCGCCCGCACCCCGGGCGAGACCGCGGCCAACTGGGGCGGATCCTTCCTCGCCGTGCCCGCCGACGGAAAGAACGTCAAGGAGGCGCAGAAGCTCGTCAAGTGGCTGACCGCCCCCGAGCAGCAGGCCGCCGTGTTCAAGGCCGTCGGCGTCTTCCCGTCGAACAAGGGCGCCTACGAGCTCCCCGAGGTGAAGAGCGCCAAGCTCGCGTACTTCAACGACGCCCCCATCGGTGAGATCTACGCCGAGGAGGCCCAGGTCATCCCCGCAGCCGTGCTGGGCCCGAAGGACGGCATCATCAAGGACAGCATCTCCACCCAGATCAACAACATGGAGCAGCGGGGCACCGAGCCCGACGACGCCTGGAAGGCCGCCACGGAGGCCATCGACAAGGTGATCGGCTGAGAGGCTGTCGGGCGGCCGGGACCCCGCATCCGTGTCCCGGTCCACCCGCACCGGGGCCGCCCCCGGGGTCTCGACCGACCCTGATCCGCCGGACAGACTCCGGTCGCCGGCCCCGCGCACGGATTCCGACACCACCGCCGCACCCGACCGGAACTCCGGCCTGCCCCTGCGGTGTCGGCCCACCCCAGGGAAGGACTCCCACCCGTGGCAACCTCGATCCCCGCCCGGGGCGCACCCGGTCCGCAGCCGGGCCGCCGCGTCCCGAAGGCCATGTCCCCCGGCCGCCAGGCATGGCGCAGCCGGCTGTGGCGATTCGACGACAAGGCGTCCCCCTACGCCTACATCGCGCCCTTCTTCCTCGTCTTCGGCGCCTTCGGGCTCTACCCCCTCCTCTACACCGGCTGGATCGCCCTGCACCGGGTGGAGATGATCAGCCTCGACCGGATGGAGTGGGTCGGCTGGGAGAATTTCAGCAGGGTCCTCCAGGACCCGGAGTTCTGGACGGCCGTCGGCAACACCTTCGTCATCGGTGTGATCTCCACCGTCCCGCAGCTGCTGGTGGCGCTGGGCCTGGCCCACCTGCTGAACTACAAGCTGCGCGCCAGCACCTTCTGGCGGACGGTGATCCTCACTCCGTACGCCACCTCCGTGGCCTCCGCCGCACTGGTCTTCGCCCTCGTCTTCCGCGCCGACGGCGGCCTGCTGAACTGGGCCCTGGACTTCATCGGTCTCGGCGACACCAACTGGGCCAATGGCCACTGGTCGTCCAAGATCGCCATCTCGGTCATCGTGATCTGGCGCTGGACCGGCTACAACGCCCTGATCTACCTGGCCGCGATGCAGGCCGTCCCGTCCGACCTCTACGAGGCCGCCTCGCTCGACGGCGCCTCGCGCTGGCAGCAGTTCCGCAACGTGACGATCCCGGCGCTGCGGCCCACGATCCTCTTCACGATCGTCATCTCGACCATCGGGTCGATGCAGCTGTTCGGCGAGCCGCTGCTCCTGGAGGGCGGCACCATCGGAGCGCAAGGGGGCAACGAGCACCAGTACGAGACGCTCAGCGTCTACCTCTACAACTACGGCTGGAAGCTCGGACACCTCGGTCCGGCCGCCGCGGTCGCCTGGGCCATGCTCGCCCTGCTGCTGCTCATTGCCGCGATCAACTGGCTCGTCGGGCGCTCCGTGCGCAAGACCTCGGCCTGACCGGGAGCGATACCCATGACCACGACCAGCCCCGTCACCGCCCCGGACCACCGTCGAGTGTCCGGGGCCGCAGTCCCCGGCACTCCTTCGCGGCGCAGCAGGTTCAAGCAGGGTGCGGGCCGCCAGCACCACGCAGGCCCCTTCGCCTACTTCGCCCTCGCCGTCGTCGGCATCGGCTCCCTCTTCCCGCTGTACTGGACACTCGTCGCCGCGTCCCGCACCCAGGACGAGATACTGGACACCACCCCGCCGTTCGTCCCCGGCGGCAACCTGTTCAACAACCTCGAAGCGGCCTGGGAACAGGCTCATCTCGGCAAGGCCATCTGGAACACGCTCGTCGTGTCCGCGAGCATCACCGCGGCGACGCTCTTCTTCTGCACCCTGGCCGGCTACGCCTTCGCCAAGATGCGCTTCAGGGGCCGCGGCGCACTGATGACCGCGGTCGTCGCCACGCTCACGATCCCGCCCCAACTCAGCGTCGTACCGCTGTTCATGATGATGTCCGACATCGGATGGGGCGGTCAGCTGGAGTCGGTGATCTTCCCGACGCTGGTGAGCGCGTTCGGAGTGTTCTTCATGCGGCAGTACCTCAGCGAGGCGCTGCCCTACGAACTCATCGAGGCGGGCAGGGTGGACGGCGCGAACAACCTCCGCGTCGTGTGGAGCATCGTGCTCCCCGTGGCCCGCCCGGCCATGATGGTGCTCGGCATGCTCACCTTCGTACAGGCCTGGAACGATTTCTTCTGGCCGTACCTCGCCCTCAACCAGGAGAACCCCACGCTCCAGGTGGCCCTCGGCCAGCTGAGCGCCTCCTACGTCCCCGACCAGAGCATCGTGATGGCGGGCGCGCTGATCAGCACACTGCCGCTGCTCATGGTCTTCGTGGTCTTCGGCAAACGGATCGTCGGCGGGATCATGTCCGGCGCCGTCAAGGGCTGATACCGAACCACCCACTTCCATCCCCCGCCCATCCACCCTGGGAGCGCTCCCGCATGACTGTCGTACGACCCGACACCGCCCCGAAGGCCGCACCCGAGGCGGCGGAATTCCCGACCGGCTTCGTCTGGGGGGCGGCCACCGCCGCCTACCAGGTCGAGGGCGCCGCCGCCGAGGACGGCCGGACCCCCTCCATCTGGGACACCTTCAGCCACACCCCGGGCAAGGTCCTCGGCGGCGACACCGGAGACGTCGCCGCCGACCACTACCACCGCTACCGCGACGACGTGGCACTGATGAAACGGCTCGGCCTGACCGCCTACCGCTTCTCCGTCTCCTGGCCCCGGGTACAGCCCACCGGCCGCGGCCCCGCCGTCGAACGCGGCCTGGACTTCTACCGCAGGCTCGTCGACGAACTCCTCGAAGCGGGCATCGCACCCGTCGCCACCCTCTACCACTGGGACCTGCCCCAGGACCTGGAGGACGCGGGCGGCTGGCCCCAGCGGGTGACCGCCGAACGCTTCGCCGACTACGCCGACATCATGGCCGGGGCCCTCGGCGACCGGGTCACCACCTGGACCACCCTCAACGAACCGTGGTGCTCGGCCTTCCTCGGCTACGGCTCCGGCGTGCACGCCCCCGGCCGCACCGAGCCCGCCGCCGCGCTGCGCGCCGCCCACCACCTCAACCTCGCCCACGGCCGGGCGACCGAGGTCCTGCGCGACCGCCTCCCCGCCACCGCGCAGGTCTCGGTCACCCTCAACCTCCACCACGTCCGCCCGCTGACCGGCAGCGCCGCCGACGCGGACGCCGCCCGCCGGATCGACGCGGTGGGCAACCGGATCTTCACCGGCCCGATGCTGCACGGCGCGTACCCCGAGGACCTGATCGCCGACACCGAGCGCCTGGTCGACTGGGCGGAGCTGGTCCACGACGGCGACCCGGCGGTCATCTCCCGGCCGGTCGACGTCCTGGGCGTCAACTACTACACACCGACGCTGGTCTCCACGCCCGCCGACGGCGCCGGCGACGCGCGCGACGACGGCCACGGCAACAGCGACCACTCCCCGTGGCCCGGCTCCGAACACGTGGCCTTCCACCTCGCCGAGGGCCGTGAGCGCACCGCCATGAACTGGGCCATCGACCCCGACGGGCTGTACGAGCTCCTCATGGACGTGGCCCGGGACAACCCCGGCCTCCCCCTGATGGTCACCGAGAACGGCGCCGCCTTCGACGACCACGTCTCGCCCGACGGCCGGGTGGAGGACCCCGAGCGGATCGAGTACCTGCGCGGCCACCTCGACGCGGTGCGGCGGGCCGTGTCCGCCGGGGCGGACGTACGCGGCTACTTCCTCTGGTCCCTGATGGACAACTTCGAGTGGGGCTACGGGTACTCCAAGCGCTTCGGCGCCGTCTACGTCGACTACGCCACCCAGCGCCGCATCCCCAAGGCGAGCGCCCACTGGTACGCCGACGTCATCCGCCGCCAGCGTAGGATGGGAGCGCTCCCAGAGGGGTGATGCGGAGCGGCGGCCCGTCCCCGGACGGGCCGCTGGAGGCGCCGGTCACAGGACTTGGCCCGGCCACCCGGCTGTGAGAAATTGACCGCGAACGGGAGGCAGCCATGACGGCAGCGCGAGTACGGAGTGGTGGCCGGCCCACGCTCGAAGAAGTCGCGGCACGGGCAGGGGTGGGGCGCGGCACGGCCTCGCGGGTCATCAACGGCTCACCGCGGGTCAGCGCACAGACCCGCGAGGCGGTGGAGGCGGCCGTCGCCGAGCTGGGCTACGTACCCAATCGCGCGGCCCGCGCCCTCGCCGGGAACCGCACGGACGCCATCGCCCTGGTGGTGCCCGAATCGGAGACCCGCTTCTTCGCCGAGCCGTACTTCTCCGACATCGTCCGCGGCGTCGGAGCGGCGCTCGCCGACACCGAGATGCAGCTGCTGCTCACTCTCGTCGGCAACGACCGCGAGCGCCGCCGGCTGGCCCAGTACCTGACCGCGCACCGCGTCGACGGGGTGCTGATGGTCTCCGTCCACGCCGACGACCCGCTGCCGGACCTGCTGGAACAGCTCGGCATGCCGGCCGTGATGGGCGGCCGCAGATCGGCCTCCGAGACGCTCGCCGCGGTCGACTCCGACAACTTCGGGGGCGCCCGCGCAGCGGTCGGCCACCTGGTGACCCGGGGGCGCCGCGCCATCGCCACGATCACCGGGCCCGGGGACGTCCACGGTGCGCAGCGCCGCCTGGACGGCTACCGCGCCGCGGTCCACGAGGCCGGTCTCGAACCGGACGAGTGGCTGATCGGCCCCGCCGACTTCTCCGAGGAGGGCGGCGCCCGCGCCATGCGCGAGCTGCTGGCCCGCCGCCCCGACATCGACGCGGTCTTCGCGGCCTCCGACGTGATGGCCGCGGGCGCCCGCCAGGTGCTGCGCGAGGCCGGCCGCCGCATCCCGGACGACGTGGCCCTCATCGGCTTCGACGACTCGGCGGTGGCCCGCCACATGGACCCGGCCCTCACCAGCGTCCGCCAGCCGATCGAGGAGATGGGCCGCACGATGGCCCGAGTGCTGCTCAAGGAGATCGCGAGCGAGACCCAGGAACGCCCCCAGATCGTGCTCCCCACCGAACTGGTCGTCCGCGACTCCTCGTGACGTCCGGCACCCGGCCGCCGGGGGCGGCGATCAGATGATGTGGTTCATGGCGAAATTGGTCCCTGCCTGTCCATAGATGGTGATCCGGTATCGATTCTGGGGTCCCGGGATGTGCTCGCCCATGGCGAACAACATCAGGTTATTGTTTTCCAAATAAAAGAAGAGGGTGACGCTCGTCTGGAAATTTCCGGCACTGGCGTGCAGGACCGGAAATCCATTGAAGACATACGGATGGGTTTGCAGTCCGCCTCCGTTGAACGCCTGATTGAGGGCCTGCGTCATCTGGGCGAGCCTGTTGAGCATTCCACGCTGGGCGAGGACGTTGGTCAGGTAGCTCTGCGCTCTGGGCTGATCCATGACTCCGGTCCGGCCGTTACCATTCGCCCTGAGGATGATCATGGGCATGAAATCATTCCTTTCCTTTGCTGTCGGGCGCGGACCGCTGCCCGAGCCCGCCGCCGGGCCGCGCCCTTCGTTCGGAGGGGCGCGGCCCGGGTACCGGCCGTGATGTACCGGATCACGCGGAGACCGGCAGCGACCTGTCCTGCTGGATCAGCAGGGGCGTGAGCAGGGTCAGGGAATCGACGGGGGTGGTCCAGTTGGGCTTGGTCGGGCCCCAGCCGTAGTCGACGTCGTAGGTGACCTCCCGCTGTGCCACGCCTGTCAGATCGACCAGGAGGCCGGGGCCGAAGGCCTGCTCGACGACGGTCGACGTCTCGATGACCGCCGTGGCGAACATCAGGAGGACCTTCTCCACCGGGGTGAAGAAGTCCAGGTTCCTGCCGTGCAGCGGAAATGCGGCCAGTGGCGTCGCCTTTGCCGCCTGTCCGGCCGTCACATGGTTCAGCTGGGCGATGCCGGACGTAAAGGGCCTGGTCGTCTCGTTGTCGACCGTGATGCGGCGCGAAGAGCCCGGACTGCCCCCCACCGTGCCGGTGCCGGAGATGTTGTCGACCGTCAGGGTCTGGCCGAGGGCGATGTCGTAGCTGTTGATGCCGCTGATCGTGCCTCCGGGGATGATCTCTCTGCGTGAGGTGTAGGCCTGGTACTCCTCCTGCCAGGTGATGTCCGTCGACGTCGCGTAGTCGTCGGTGACGAACCAGACCAGTGGCATACCACCCCCGATCGAGGAATTCACCGCCTTGAATCCGTAGAGGTAGAAACCCTCATCGACCAGCCTGTTGGTGGTGTCATCACTCATGGTGATGGTGATCTCGAACGAGGTGCCGATGGGCATGGGCTGTCCTTTCTCTGCCGTGCGCCGCCCCGGAACCATTCCTGGACGGGGTTCTTTGGTGCCGGTCCCCGAGATCTGTCCCCTGGGCCGGGGGAGTGGGCATGCCGGATCGCCGGAATGCGATTCATGGGAGATGGCTGGCTGAAAGCCCGGCTCAGGCAGTTTCCGCAGGAATGCTGCCCGATGGTGTGAGGATGCGGTGACTCCCGCATTTCGCTGCGAGCGGGAGAATGGACCGTTTCGTGAGATCAGTGTCTTCTGGGAGACATCCGCTGATGCTCAGGTTTACCGCTGGTCGGAAGAGGAAGGTCCTCTTCCTCCTTTTGCGCTCGATGACACGCTGCCAAACGAGAACGACGGAGATGAACCGGCGGCGCCCGAGTCACGTACAGGCGCACGGGCCCGTTGCGTTTCCCCGGCAGTGATTCCTCGCGCGCCGGAGCCGCTGACGCTGTGAGGGAGAGCACGGCCCCGCCCGGTGGCCTGACGAGCTCTCACCCGAGTCGGACAGAACTGGGGCTCGGTCCGGTCGGCGCGGAGGAGGGCCGGCGCGGGCCGGCGCCGAGGTCCCGGGGCAGGGCCCCAAGGTCCTGGACATGAAGAAGGCCTGACCCGTTTTCACAGGTCAGGCCTTGATCATTCAGGGTGAGTAACGGGACTCGAACCCGCGACATCCTGGACCACAACCAGGTGCTCTACCATCTGAGCTATACCCACCATGTCCGGTCTTTTTCTGACCGGCCGAGAAAAAGTGTACAGGGTCCGAGAGGGTGCTCGCGCCCCTGTTGTTCAGCCGCCGGTCCCAACCCCCGAAAGGGGCTATGACCAGCGGCTTCGCAAGGTCCTACGGTGCGGGCGGTGCGACCCGGGCCGCGACGGCCTTCGCCCGCTCCGAGTCCGGGCCGGGCTGCGGCACGAAGACCGCCTCGCGGTAGTAGCGCAGCTCCGTGATGGAGTCACGGATGTCCGCCAGCGCCCGGTGGTTGCCGTTCTTGGCCGGGCTGTTGAAGTACGCCCTCGGGTACCAGCGGCGCGCCAGCTCCTTGATCGAGGAGACGTCGACGATCCGGTAGTGCAGGTAGCCCTCCAGGGCCGCCATGTCCCGCGCCAGGAACCCGCGGTCGGTGGAGACCGAGTTCCCGCAGAGCGGGGCCTTGCCGGGCTCCTTCACATGCTCGCGGACGTAGTTCAGCACCTGGGCCTCGGCGTCGGCCAGGGTGGTGCCCCCGGCCAGCTCGTCGAGGAGGCCCGAGGCGGTGTGCATCTGCCGCACCACCTCGGGCATGGTCTCCAGGGCCGCGTCCGGCGGGCGGATCACGATGTCCACCCCTTCACCGAGCACGTTCAGCTCCGAGTCGGTGACCAGTGCGGCCACCTCGATGAGTGCGTCTTCCGTCAACGAGAGCCCGGTCATCTCGCAGTCGATCCACACCATGCGGTCGTTCATGGCCCCACCCTACGGGGCACTCCGTTGCCCCGGGAGGGTCGGGCGTCCGGTCGTGTACGCGTCGGGGCCGGGTTTCCCCTGCTCCGACTGGACCGGGCCGGCCGTCGGCGACGTGATGACATGCTGGCCCGGCGGGGCCGCCGTGGCCGTGGCACGCCGGATCGACGGACTGCCCTGGGCGGGCACGATCGGCTCGATCACCGGGGCCACCGGCTCCGCGCCACCGCCCTGCGGACGGCGGGCCCGGTAGGCGGCCCGGTACGCGGCGGGGGAGGAGCCCAGCTGACGCCGGAAGTGCCCGCGCAGCGCGACCGGCGAGCGGAAGCCGCAACGGCCCGCGACCTCGTCGACCGAGTACTCGGACGTCTCCAGCAGCCGCTGCGCCTGCAGCACCCGCTGGGTGATCAGCCACTGGAGCGGTGCGCTGCCGGTGAGCGAACGGAACCTGCGGTCGAAGGTCCGCCTGCTCATGTAGGCGCGCGCGGCCAGCGTCTCCACGTCGAACTGCTCGTGCAGATGCTCCAGTGCCCAGGCCACGACCTCTGCGAGCGGGTCGGAGCCGATCTCCTCAGGTAAAGACCTGTCGAGATAGCGCTCCTGACCGCCACTGCGCCGCGGCGGCACGACGAGCCGGCGGGCCAGTGCCCCGGCGGCCTCCGTGCCGTGGTCCGTGCGGACTATGTGCAGACAGAGATCGATGCCGGCGGCCGTGCCGGCGGAGGTGAGCACGTCGCCGTCGTCGACGAAGAGCTCACGCGGATCCACGTGGACCGACGGATAGCGCTTGGCCAGCGTCGGTGCGTACATCCAGTGTGTGGTCGCCGGACGGCCGTCCAGCAGACCGGCGGCGGCGAGCACGAACGCACCCGTGCACAGCCCGACGATGCGGGCGCCCTCCTCGTGGGCGCGGCGTAGCGCCTCCAGCGCCTCGGCGGGCGGCGGCGAGGTGATCGAACGCCAGGCGGGCACCACGACGGTGCCTGCCCTGCTGATCGCCTCCAGCCCGTAGGGCGCGGTGAGTTCGAGTCCCCCGGTGGTCCGCAGCGGCCCTTCTTCCCCGCCACAGACGAGGAGTCGGTAGCGCGGAACTCCCGCGTCCTGGCGGTCGATTCCGAACACGGAGAGCGGGATCGAACTCTCGAAGATGGGGCCGCCGCTGAACAGCAGCACGGCGACGACTTCTCGTCGTCGACGGCCACTGAGCTTCCGTACAGCCTCCGTTGCGGCGGCGGAGTCCTGGCTCATGACGCTAAGCCCCCCTCGGTTTTCGCGTCTCCCTGGTCCTTACGGGCCTGTCGCTCCTGCACTTTTCCCCTCGGTCCTGCACGAGTTCCCCAGACTTCGATACCCAAGATCGAATCTACTGCGTCCCGTGGTGCCGGCGTGACAAGTTCACCAGCCGGCGTTATGTCGACAAGGCAACTTGGCGGGATGCATTCGATCACGAAGCGTTTCATCCGATGGACGCCCAGGGAAGTGCGTCTGGCGTTCATGGCCCGTCCCCGTTGGGTGGAAGCGTACCGCGCGGTCTCTTCCTGCCTGGTGACAAGGGGGTTGATCGGCCAAATCAGCAAGGTGTCGGTAGGGGTATGAAGTTGGCTGAAAATAGATGGTTGTGCATGTGTGATTCAGTCATTGAACCGGCGCACAACCCGGGTGATCAACCGCTTCTTTGCGCCCCCTGGGCAGGTCGGACGGCTGATCGTACGGAACGGACCGGTGGCAACCGAATGCGATCGGATTCCGCCGGGCGGGCCGGTGTCCGTCGCCCGCCGGGCGGCTCGCCGGTAACGGGGCGGGCGGTCCGGAACGGGTGCGGTGCGACGCACGGGGTCGGGTCGCCGGCCCCGGGGTCGGCCCCCGGGTGATGATCGCTCCGGCCGCCGCGCGGGGGAACGGAGATCCTCCGGTGTCCCGTACGGGTGACGGATACGGCCCCGTCCGGTCACCGAGGGCGGTCGTGCGGGCCCGGCGGCGTCGGTGTACGGCACAAGCGGCATTGCCATCCGGGTCCGCCTCGGGCATGCTCCGTGAAACGTCGCGCGCGCTTTGCGCGGGTCTGGGCAGTGGAGGAGTGGCGCCGTACCCTTGGGGGTAAGGGGTTGGGAAGATGATTCCCGGACACCGCAACACCGCCCGCTGACGCACCTTCCCCAAGTCGCTCTCCTCACGAGGACTCTCTTCGCCGAGACACCGATGGCCGGTCACGAAATCCCCGAACCCGCCGACCGCAAGCAGGTGGCCGACCCCGTGTCGGACCCGCAGACGGTCGAAGAAACACGTCATTCCTGCGACCCCGCGTTCCGCCATGGGGTCGTCGTCGGCTTCGACGGCTCGACCTCCAGTGAGCGCGCCCTCGCCTATGCCATCGGGATGGCCCGAAGATCCGGCTCAGGCCTGATCATCGTCCATGTCGCCAATCGGCTGCCGACCACGGTCTGGGCAGGCTGCGAGCCGCCCGTCTTCGTGGATGTGCCCGATCACCGCACCGAGGTGCTCGGCCTGGAGCTCGCCTGCGCGGACTACCTCTCCGAGGTCCCCTGGGTCCTCGTCGAGCGCGGCGGGGACATCTGTCACGAGCTGGAGGAGGTCGGCCGGGAGTACTCGGCCGACGCCATCGTCGTCGGCTCCACGCACGGCATCGTCGGCCGGATCTTCGGCTCGGTGGCGGGGCGCCTCGCACGGCGCGCGCAGCGCCCGGTCGTCGTCATCCCCTGAGTGCCGGGCGCCCCGGAAGTCTCTTTCGTCACTCCGGTGGCCCGTTGTGGCGCCCTCGCGCGATGTGGCGTCAAATCGCCTGCGTAAACCGGCATTTGATGTCCGACAGGAGTGAATTATGCGCTTGTGAAGGGTATATGACAGTCACTCGGAGGGCGTTCTGCACCGATCGCACCGGGGGTGTACGGGCTGCCGGGCCGGGGCGTGACGGCCGGGGCCGGGGCAGCGGCCGGGCCGGTGCGCCGGGGCAGCCGCCGGCCGGCAACGGGGCGGCCCCGTACCCGCGGTGGCGGCGGGTACGGGGCCGTTCTGCGGATACGGGTCCGCGCCCGGCAGGGGCGTACGCGGACCCGTGCCCGGCAGGCGTGCGCGGGGGCTACTCGACGGTGACGGACTTCGCCAGGTTGCGCGGCTTGTCGATGTCACGGCCCATGGCCAGCGCCGTGTGGTACGCGAAGAGCTGGAGCGGGATGCCCATCAGGATCGGGTCCAGCTCGTTCTCGTTCTTCGGCACGACGATGGTGTGGTCGGCCTTCTCCTGCGCCTGGTGGGCGACGGCGAGGATGCGGCCGCTGCGGGCCTTGATCTCCTCCAGCGCGGCGCGGTTCTTCTCCAGCAGATCGTCGTCCGGCACGATCGCGACCGTCGGCATCGCGGGCTCGATCAGCGCCAGCGGCCCGTGCTTCAGCTCGGAGGCCGGGTAGGCCTCGGCGTGGATGTACGAGACCTCCTTGAGCTTCAGCGCGGCCTCACGGGCGACGGGGAAGCCGCGCACCCGGCCGATGAACATCATCGACTTGGCGTCCGCGTACTCGGCCGCCATCTTCTTGATCTCGTCCTCGTTCGCCAGGATCTCGCTGATCTGGGCGGGCAGCCTGCGCAGCCCGTCGATGATCCGCTTGCCGTCGGCGACCGACAGGTCCCGGATCCGGCCCAGGTGCAGGGCGAGCAGCGCGAACGCGACGACCGTGTTGGTGAAGCACTTGGTGGAGACGACACAGACCTCGGGGCCGGCGTGCACGTACGTGCCACCGTCGGCCTCCCGGGCGATCGCGGAGCCCACCACGTTGACGACCCCGAGCACCCGGGCGCCCTTGCGCTTGAGCTCCTGGACGGCGGCCAGCACGTCGTACGTCTCACCGGACTGCGAGACCGCGACGTACAGCGTGTCCGGGTCGACGACCGGGTTGCGGTAGCGGAACTCGGAGGCGGGCTCGGCGTCCGCGGGGATGCGGGCCAGCTCCTCGATCAGCTGGGCGCCGATCTGGCCCGCGTGGTACGAGGTGCCGCAGCCGAGGATCTTGATCCGGCGGACCCCGCGCGCCTCGCGGGCGTCCAGGTTGAGGCCGCCCAGGTGCACGGTGGCGAAGCGGTCGTCGATCCGGCCGCGCAGCACCCGGTCGACGGCGTCGGCCTGCTCGGAGATCTCCTTGTGCATGTACGTGTCGTGGCCGCCCATGTCGTACGACTCGGCCTCCCACTCCACGGTGGTCGGCGTGGCCGTCGTGGACGAGCCCTCGGTGGTGTACGTACGGAAGTCGTCGGCCTTGAGGGTGGCCATCTCGCCGTCGTCCAGGGTGACGACCTGGCGGGTGTGGGCGACCAGCGCGGCGACGTCGGAGGCGACGAACATCTCCTTCTCACCGATGCCGAGCACCACCGGGGAACCGTTGCGGGCGACCACGATGCGGTCGTTGAAGTCGGCGTGCATGACGGCGATGCCGTACGTGCCCTCGACCGAGCGCAGCGCCTCGCGGACCTTCTCCTCCAGGGTGTCCGCCTGGGCGCGGGCGATCAGATGGACCAGCACCTCGGTGTCGGTCTCGGAGAGGAAGACGACACCGTCGGCGACGAGCTTCGCACGGAGCTCGGAGGCGTTGTCGATGATGCCGTTGTGGACGACGGCGACCTTGTTGTCCGCGTCCAGGTGCGGGTGCGCGTTCTCGTCGCTCGGGGCGCCGTGGGTGGCCCAGCGGGTGTGGGCGATACCGGTGGTGCCGGTGAAACGCTTGGGGACACGGGCCTCCAGCTCGCGGACCCGGCCCTTCGCCTTGACCATCCGCAGGGCGGCGGGCCTGCCGGCCGACGCCTTGCCGGTGATGACGATGCCCGCGGAGTCGTAACCCCGGTACTCCAGCCGCTGCAGCCCTTCCAGCAGCAGCGGAGCCACATCACGCTTTCCGATATATCCGACGATTCCGCACATGGATTCTCTGCCCCTCCATCGACGTACCTGTGGTGCCCGTCGCTCAGCCGTAGACGATGCGGCGCAGCTGGCGGAGCGAGAGCTCCGGCGGCGCGACCGCCCGGTGCGGCAGCTCGGCCGCGATCCGTTCGAAGATCTCCGCGTTGACCAGGCCGCCGGACTGCAGTTCGCGGTGGCGGCGGCGGACGAAGTCGTCGGTCGTCTCGTCGAAGTACGCCAGCACGTCGAGGATCACCCGGGCGGCTTCACCGCGCTGGAGCGCGGTGCTGCGCACCAGGTGATCGATGAGGTCGTCATGCGACGGGCGGCGTTCGAGCACTCGTTGATATTGCGGCGGACGGGGCACTTACGCAACAATTCTGCCCGATATCGGGCAGGGATGCGTGTGATTGCCGTCTCGGAGAGCCCGGAACGGGGCGGGCCGGGGTGAGGGGCCTACTCAAGGGGCCTGCTCAGAGGCGCTTGCTCAGAGGTGCTTGAGGACGGCCTGCTTGGCGGCGGTGAACTCGTCGTCGGTGAGGACTCCGGACCGGTGCAGCTCGCCGAGCTCGCGCAGCCGGCGCAGCAGGACGTCGTGATCGTCGCCGGGAGACGCGGGTGCGGGTGCGGGTGCGGGTGCGGCCGGGGTAGAGGTCGGGGCCTCGGCCTCCGGGGCCGCGATCTCCGCGGGCGCGGCTCCTTCGGGGGCGCCGCCGGGCCCGCCGGTCCCCGCCGTCCTCCCCGCCGCTCCGGGCAGCCGCACCAGCACCGCCGCCGCGACCAGTACCGCCGTGTACTCCTTCTTGGACAGCCCCCACAGGTCCAGCGAGTACAGGTCGTACTCGGCCGCCTGGACCGGAGCCGCCCCGTCGCCCCGTACGAAGCGCAGGTGCCCGTTCTCCAGGCCGATGGCGGGCACCCAGTGCACGCCGGTCACCTCCGACACCGGGAACGAGACCGGGCCACCGGAGGTCTTGACCTCCTTGGCCTTCCAGTTCCAGGTCAGGCGGACGGTCTCCCCGTCGAACGAGGCCGTGCCGTCCCCGCCGCCACCGGCGACCGGCACCGCGGGCCCCGGCAGCAGGAATCCGTCCACCGCGTCGGCCGGCACCTGCTCGATCAGCAGGGCGTTGCGCACCTCGTCGGCGAAGTACTCCGCCACCCCGCTCCGGTCCTTCTCCACGGCCAACTGGTAGGGGTCCGCGGTGTCCTTGAGCCTGCCGCCGCCCGCGCGCAGGACCGGGCACGCGCCGTCGCGCAGCCGCAGTCGCAGCCGGCCGCCCTTGCGTTCCGGCTCGAAGGAGATGCCCGCCAACGCCCGCAGCGGGACGACGCGTTCACCCAGCCCCTCCCGGAGCGGGTGGATGCCCTTGCCCCTGCCCGGCACGATCCGCACCGATTCGCCGTCGAAGGTCCAGGTTCCGTCGCGCTGGATTATTTCCGCCATACGGCAGATTCTGCCAGCCCCCATGAACGGGGGAGTGGTCTACACCTTGACCATGCGTGAGGCAGGCGATACGCATGGTGATGGTTCGGTTGCTCAGGAGACCCACAGGTGTGAACCCGTCGAAAGGGACCCGGCTCGTGAGACTGCACAGGACACAGCGCACCGCCCTCCCCCGCCTTCTCGGCTCGCTGCTGCTCGTCACGGCGGCCGGGATCTCCAGTGTCGGCGCGGCCTCGGAGAGACCGCCGGTGAACAGCGCCCCGGCCGCCGCCTCGCCCCGTCCGCTCGGCCAGATCGTGCCCGCCCCCGCCGAGGCGAAGCCCGGCGGCTCCCCGTACACCATCACCGCGGACACCCGGATCCGCGTCGACGGCTCCGGCGAGGCCCGGAAGGTCGGCGACTACCTGGCGGGCGTGCTGCGCCCGTCCACCGGGTACCCGCTGCCGGTCACCGGCGACGGCGCCAACGGCATCCGGCTGCGCGTGGCCCCCGGCAACGGCGAACTGGGCGCCGAGGGCTACAGCCTGAAGTCCTCCCGGGGCTCGGTCACCATCACCGCGCGCGGCCCCGCAGGGCTCTTCCACGGCGTCCAGACACTCCGCCAGCTGCTCCCGGCCGACGTGGAGAGGAAGAGCCCCCGGAAGGGCCCGTGGACGATCGCGGGCGGCACGGTCACGGACGCCCCGCGCTACGCGTACCGGAGCGCGATGCTCGATGTCTCCCGGCACTTCTTCTCCGTCGGCGAGGTCAAGCGCTACATCGACCAGCTCGCCCTCTACAAGATGAACAAGCTCCATCTGCATCTCTCCGACGACCAGGGCTGGCGGATCGCCATCGACTCCTGGCCGCGGCTCGCCACGTACGGCGGCCGGACGGAGGTCGGCGGCGGCCCCGGCGGCCACTACACGAAGGACGACTACAAGGAGATCGTGCGGTACGCGGCCTCCCGCTATCTGGAGGTCGTCCCGGAAATCGACCTGCCCGGCCACACCAACGCGGCACTCGCCTCGTACGCGGAGCTGAACTGCGACGGGGTCGCGCCGCCGCTGTACACCGGCACCGAGGTCGGCTTCAGCTCGCTCTGTGTGCCGAAGGCCGTCACGTACGACTTCGTGGACGACGTGGTCCGTGAGCTCGCCGAGCTCACCCCCGGCAAGTACCTCCACATCGGCGGCGACGAGGCGCACTCCACGAGCCATGAGGACTATGTGGCCTTCATGGACAGGGCGCAGGCCGTCGTCGGCAAGTACGGCAAGACCGTGATCGGCTGGCACCAGCTGACCGGAGGCACGCCGGTGAAGGGCGCGGTCGCCCAGTACTGGGGCTACGACCGTACGGGCGAGGCCGAGCGCAAGCAGGTCGCGGACGCCGCCGTGAACGGGACGAAGCTGGTGCTGTCCCCGGCCGACCGCAGCTACCTCGACATGAAGTACGACAAGGACACAAAGCTGGGCCTGGCCTGGGCCGGTTACGTCTCGGTGCGGCGCTCCTACGACTGGAACCCGGCGACGTACCTGGCCGGCGCCCCGGCGGCTTCGGTCCTGGGTGTCGAGGCGCCGCTCTGGTCGGAGACCCTGACCAACAGCGAGGAGATCGAGCAGATGGCGTTCCCCCGGCTGCCCGGGGTCGCGGAACTCGGCTGGTCGCCCGCGGCCACGCACGACTGGGACACGTACAAGGTGCGGCTGGGCGCGCAGGGGCCGAGGCTCTCGGCGCTGGGCATCAACTACTACCGCGCGCCGGAGGTCCCCTGGGCGGCGGAATGAGGTGACCGGGACCGTTCCGGCGACCGCGCACCCTCCCGGTCGCCGGACGGCCCCGGCACCCGCGCTCCACCCGCCCCCGGTCCCCGCCGCGTGCGGGCACCCCTCACCAGACCAGCACCCCACCACCCACCGACCGGGCCCGCAGCGCGGCCCGGGTGATGTTGGCGAGCCGGGCGGCCACGTACTCCTCCCCGTAACCACTGTGCGCACCGAGCTCCGCCGTGTGCCGGCGCATCAGCTCGCACTCGGCGAGGAAGTCCTTGACGTCCTCCGGCTGTACGTGCAGGTCGTCGGCGGCCAGCTCGGGGAAGAACCGGGCACCGACCGCCCGCGCGTGCTCCGAACCCCAGAGCTTGGTCCGGCTGCTCTCGAAGCCGGCCATGTCGCTGCCGTCGTCGGGGTCGTCGAGAAGCTGCCACTTCCCCTGTTCGTCGTGGACGAAGGTGTGCACCAGCAGGGTCATGCCCCGAACTCCGCCCGGCAGCCGTCGAGTCCCTCGACGGTGACCTCGATGCTCCGGCACTCCTCCCAGCGTGCCCGGTCCATCCGCAGCCGCTGAAGGGTGACCGGCGCTCCCCGTACGGCGGCGACGGTGATGCCGTCCGGCAGATAGCCGAGCCGGTGCGAGACGCCCAGCGAGCGCGGGTTGTCGGTCAGCGCGTCCGACACGGCGGTCCGGGCCCCGAGGCCGGCGAAGGCGAGGTGCAGGGCGGCGGCCCGCATCTCGGTGCCGATGCCCCGGCTCTGGTGGGCCAGGCCCAGCCACGAGCCGGTGCTGACCTGACCGGTCACGGCGAACTCCTTCGCCGTCAGGTCCTGCCGCCCGACCACCCGGCCCTCGTGCAGCACGGCGAGGCTCAGCGCCCAGTCCCGTACCGACCAGCGGGCGACGGTGGACAGCACGTGCTGGAACACCGCCCTGCCGCGCTCCTCGGGTGGTGCGTCGGTCCACGGGACCGTGAACGGCATCTCGCCCGGCGCGTGCACCCCGTCGGCGGCGACCGAGGAGAGGTCGTCCAGCAACTCCAGGTCCGGGAGGCGCAGTTCCAGGCGGGGCGTACGGAGGCGGAGCCCGTACAGGGGCCAGTGCCGTGGCTTCATGGACGGACTATGCCGCGCGGTGCGGCGCGCTGTCGAACGCATTCCGGCGCATCCCGTCGCATCCCGTCCGGCCCCCGGGCGGCCCGCGAACGGTCAGGGGCGCGGCCAGGGGCGGCCGCCCAGGCGTTCGATGTCGGTGTTGAAGCGCCGCAGGTAGGCGGCGAAGCCGGAGATGTCCTCGTCCGACCAGTTGGTCATGACCCGCTCCAGGGATTCGACGAGGCCCTCGCGTTCCGCGTCGAGCATGCGGGCGCCCTCGTCGGTGATCCGGAACTTGCGGGCCATGCCACCCTCGGGGTCCGGGATGCGTTCCACGAGTCCGGCGCGCATGGCCGCCGCGGTCTGCCGGTTGAGGGTGGAGGCGTCGAGCCCGAAGGCGTCGCTGAGCTCACCGATCGACATCGGACCCTGGACGCGGACGCGGCTGAGCAGGATGTAGGCGCTGCGGTCCATCAGGCCGTCCTTGCGCCGCCCGCCCTTGTTCTGCAGGAGGCCGTGGCGGCTGAGGAGCATCTGCTCGTACTCGACCTCGTGTGTGGGCCTGGTCATGCGCCTGCCGCCTCCTGTTGTCGTCCGGGCGTCCCGGCGTGCTTCCGGATCCCGGCCCTCATTCTCCCACAGGTCTATGCAACATACATATAACGTGCTCGATGCATAGAGTGTGTACGATGCATAGTCTTCTTCCCGTGCATAACCCGAGGAGTCCCGGATGGGCGCGCCCCAGCCATCAACCCGCACCGGCGGCGTAGTCGCCACGCTGGCCATCGCCGGCACCACGGCGGCGATCATGCAGACCCTGGTCACCCCACTCATCGCGGAGCTGCCGCAGATCCTGAGCACCACCCCCTCGAACGCGGCGTGGGTGATCACCGTCACCCTGTTGGTGTCCGCCGTCTGCGTGCCCGTCTCCGGACGCCTGGGAGACATGGTCGGCAAGCGCCGGATGCTGCTCGTGTGCTCCGTGCCGCTGATCGCCGGCTCGGTGGTGTGCGCGCTCTCCTCGTCCGTCGTCCCCATGATCGTCGGCCGTGGCCTGCAGGGCATGGGCATGGGTGTGCTGCCGCTCGGCATCGCCCTGCTGCGTGACGTGGTCCCGGCGGAGAAGCTCAGCTCCTCCATCGCGCTGGTCAGCGCCTCCATGGGCATCGGCGGCGCACTCGGCCTGCCGATCGCCGCGGCGGTCGCCCAGTACACGAACTGGCGGGTGCTGTTCTGGGGCTCGGCCGGCCTGGCCGCCGTGGTCGCGGCGCTGATCTGGTTCCTGATCCCCGATGTGTCGGCCGGCGCCAAGGGCCAGCGGTTCGACGTGCTCGGTGCGCTCGGTCTCGGGGCGGGTCTGGTCTGCCTGCTGCTCGCGGTCTCCAAGGGCGCCGACTGGGGCTGGGGCTCGGCCACCACGCTCGGCCTGTTCGCCGCCGCCGTCGTGGTGCTGCTCGCCTGGGGCCTGTGGGAGCTGCGTACCCGCGACCCGCTGGTCGACCTGCGCACCACCGCACGTCCCCGGGTGCTGATGACCAACCTCGCCTCGGTCTTCGTGGGCTTCGGCATGTACGCCAGCATGCTGATCGCGCCGCAGCTGCTTCAGTTCCCCTCCGCCACCGGCTACGGCCTGGGCCAGTCGATGCTCGCGGCGGGCCTGTGGCTGGCGCCCGGCGGGATCATGATGATGCTCATCTCCCCGCTCGGCGGAAAGCTCATCGACGCCCGGGGCCCGAAGTTCACCCTGGTGTGCGGCGTCCTGGTCATCGCGGTCGGCTACGGCCTGGCGCTGGTGCTCATGGGCTCCGCGTGGGGCCTGATGGTGGTGGGCATGGTGACCAGCAGCGGTGTCGGCCTGGCGTACGGTGCGATGCCGGCGCTGATCATGGGCTCGGTCCCGCTGTCCGAGACTGCCGCCGCCAACGGCTTCAACACGCTCATGCGCTCGCTCGGTACGTCGATCGGCGCCGCGGTGGTCGGCGTGGTCCTCTCCCAGATGACCGTCTCCATGGGCGGCTACGACCTCACCTCCGAGAACGGCTTCCGTACCGGCCTCATGGTCGGCTGCGGCGTCGCCCTGGTCGCGGCGGTGATCGCCGCCGCCATCCCGGCCGCGCGCCGCGCCGAGTCCGGTACCGGCGCCGACGCCGCCGCGGAACAGGTCACGTCCAAGGCCTGACCTGCCGGGAACGGGCCCCGCCCCGGGCGCCCGGACAACAAGCGAGCCACGAACCGACGGCAACGCATCGGCTCGCCGCCTCCGTCAACCAGCCACGCACGGCCGCTGGTTGGCGGGGCCGATCCGGTTCGTCACGCCGGGATCCGGTCGGCAGTACCCCGCCCCTTCCCCTCCGGGTAAGGTGGCAATCTTCGGCCGGCGTCAGCCTCCGGAGCCCTGAAGGCGAACGCCCATGACACACTCCGAGCCGCGCCGCACCCGCCGCCTCGATGCCGCACTGGACGGCCTCGCGGTCACCTTCCGCGGAATGACCGCCCATCCCGACGAGCACAACTGCGAGTGCCACTGGGGCAGCGCACGGGAACTCGCCCAGCTCAAGGTGCCGGACAAGGAGCTGGACCCCGACCTCCTGCGACGCACCTGGACGGCTCCCGACTGGAGCGACCACCCCGCCGTGCTGCGCCGGATACTCCCTCAGTTCGCCCGGTCCCTCGTGGCGGGCCACACCGACCCGTACCGCGACCTGGACGACATCGGCCGCTCGTTCAGCCGTGGCCGCTGGCAGCGGTGGCCCGCCGAACAGGCCGCAGCGGTACGGGAGTTCCTCGAAGCCTGGTGGGCCGACACGCTCACCGACCCGGCGCCCGTCCTCCCCGCCCACGATCTCCTCGCGCTGATCGCCGAGGCCTCCGGCACGCTCACCCCATGGCTCGCCCACTGGGAGTCGCAGTCCGGAGCCACGGCCGACCGGCACCTCGCCGCAGCCGCCGACCACTGGGAGTACGAGTTGCTCGGCGACGCCCTCCCCTGGGATGCCTGGGACAACAGGCAGGAGAAGTGCGCCGAACTGACGGCCTGGCTCGTCGGCCACGCCCGCCCCCGCCTCGTCGCCCACGGAGCACCCGACGAACTCCTCGACCGGATACGGCTCCTGGGCCTCACCGGCGATGCCCGCTGGGACGACCCCCACTGGCCCGGCTACCGCTACTGACCCACCGCGCCGCGCCCGTCGGTCACGAGCCGGCTCGTGAACCCCGCCCGGCACAACCGCTCGTACGCCGCCGCCACCTCGCCGGGGACGGGGTCGGCGACCATGAAGCCCTGGCCCGGATAGATCATCAGGCGTTGCAGCGCACCGACGAGCATGCCGATCACCAGGCGCTCGTCCCGGATGGAGGCCACGTACTCCTCGAAGGTCATCGGGCTCGACGCGCTGACGAACTCGACGCCGGGCCAGAGCTTGCGGGCCGTGGCATTGGCACGGCGCTCCTCGTAGGGCTTGCTGATCAGGAGCACGGACGAGACGCCGACGCCGGTTTCTTCGAGCAGTTCGCGCGAAAAGCGGATGTTCTCACCGGTGTTTCGGGCGCGCGGTTCGACCAGCACGGCACTGTCGGGAACGCCGAGTTCGAGCGCCCGCTCCCGGTAGTGCACGGCCTCACCGCGAGGCATTCGGTCGCGTGTGGTGGGGCTGGTCGCACCGGTGAAGACGAGGAGCGGCGCCATGCCGCGCCGGTGGAGATCCACGGCCGTGTCGGCCACGCCGAGGTCATGGCTCCCGAGCCCGATCGCGACCGAGCAGGGGCGGGGGGTGTGGTGCATCAGGTGGTGGTCCCACAGGAGCCGAGCGTCGGCCCATACCTGTGCGCTTGCAGCGGGATGCTGTCGCTTCAATGTCGGCTCGCGTCCGTTCTTCGATGGCCTACACCAGTCGGCGTCCGTCGTGCGCGCGTACGGGGGCGGCGTGGTGGTCGAGTGCGTCGAGAACACGTACCGAGTACGCCTCCGTCATCCGGTCCCGGACCTCTTCGCGGGTGAGCCAGCGGACTTCGGCCGACTCGGGTGAGGTCTGCTCCTCGCCTCCGACCGGACGGCACAGGAACACCAGGGCGATGATGCCGCGCCCCATGTTCTTGTAGACACCGCTCAGTCGCACGGGATGGACTTTGACGCCGGTCTCCTCCAGCACCTCGCGGCAGACGCCGTCCTCCGGCCGTTCGTCGAGCTCCAGCACCCCGCCCGGCGCTTCCCAGGCCCCGTTGTCCGCCCTGCGGATGACCAGGATCCGGCCGTCTTCGCGGACGACGCCGGCCACGGAGACCGAGTGGAGGGACATGCGTATACCTTCCTGGGGACGCTTATGTACAGGAGCATAGGAGGGGCAGAACGACGTGGCGACCACGGTTCCCAGGGACTCCGGCAAGCCTCGGTATCTACAGATCGCCGAGGACCTGGCGCAACAGATCAGGGCCGGTGTGCTGGCGCCGGGAGAGAAGGTGCCGAGTGAGTCGGTGCTGATGACCCGCTACGCGGTCTCGCAGGGAACAGCCCGCAGGGCGGTTGCGGAGCTGAGGCCGATGGGTCTGATCGACACGCACCACGGCAAGGGCTCCTTCGTGAAGGGCAGGCCGCCGGTACTTCGCAAGTCCTCGGACCGGTTCCGTCGTTCGCACCGCAGAGCGGGGAAGGCCGCGTACCTCGCGGAGGCCGAGCATGCGGGGAAGGCGCCGACGGTCAAAGTTCTCTACGTCGGACCGGTCGAGGTGCCCGGCGACATCGCGGAACGGCTGGGCGTGGACACGGGCAGTCGAGTACTCGCGCGCCGTCGTCTGTACTTCAGCGACGGCACCCCCACGGAAGAGGCGACTTCCTATCTGCCGTGGGAGGTCGCGAAGGACATCCCGGAGCTGTTCGCGGAGAACCCGGGTGGTGGCGGGATCTACGCACGCCTGGAGGAACACGGTTACATGCTCGCGGAGTTCACGGAGACGGTCCGCGCTCGCCTGGCCACCAAGCAGGAGGCCGTGGCGCTGAGCCTCAGCCCGGGTTCGCCGATCCTGCATCTCCGCACAAGGGCCTGGGCGGGTGACCGGGCCCGGGACCGGGCCGGGCGGGCCTCCGGGGAGGCCCGCCCCTTCGTACATGTCAGGCAGGCAGGCCCAACTCGCGGGCGATCAGCATCCGCTGGACCTCGCTCGTGCCCTCGCCGATCTCCAGGATCTTGGAGTCGCGCCACATCCTGGCCACCGGGTACTCGTTCATGAAGCCGTAGCCGCCGTGGATCTGGGTCGCGTCGCGGGCGTTGTCCACCGCCACCGTCGAGGAGTACAGCTTCGCGATCGCGGCCTCTTTCTTGAAGGGTTCGCCCGCGACCATGCGCGAGGCGGCGTCGCGCCAGCCGATCCGGGCCATGTGGGCCCGCATCTCCATGTCGGCGATCTTGAACTGGATGGCCTGGTTGGCGCCGATCGGCCTGCCGAACGCGTGGCGCTCGGCGGCGTACTTCACCGACTCGTCGACGCAGCCCTGCGCCAGGCCCGTGGACAGGGCGGAGATGGCGATCCGGCCCTCGTCCAGGATGCGCAGGAACTGGGCGTAGCCGCGGCCCTCCTCGCCCAGCAGGTTCTCCAGCGGGACGCGGACGTCGGTGAAGGACAGTTCGCGGGTGTCCGAGGAGTTCCAGCCGACCTTGGAGTACGGGGCGGCGACCGTGAAGCCGGGGGTGCCGGACGGCACGATGATGGAGGAGATGCGCGGGGCGCCGTTCTCCTTGCGGCCGGTCACCGCCGTCACCGTGACCAGCTCCGTGATGTCCGTACCGGAGTTGGTGATGAAGCACTTGGAGCCGTTGATCACCCACTCGCCGGTCGCCTCGTCGCGCACCGCCGTCGTCCGGGTGCCGCCCGCGTCCGAGCCGCCGTCCGGCTCGGTCAGGCCGAACGCGCCGAGCGCCTCGCCCGAGCAGAGCCTCGGCAGCCACCGCTGCTTCTGCTCCTCGGTGCCGAAGTGGTAGATCGGCATCGCGCCGAGCGAGACCCCGGCCTCCAGGGTGATCGCCACGGAGGAGTCGACCCGGGCCAGCTCCTCCAGGGCGATTCCGAGGGCGAGGTAGTCGCCGCCCATGCCGCCGTACTCCTCCGGGAACGGCAGCCCGAACAGGCCCATCCGACCCATCTCGCGCACGATCTCGTACGGGAACTCGTGCCGTTCGTACAGGTCGCCGATCTTCGGCGCGACCACGTCGTGCGCGAACTCCTCGACGGTGCGCCGCAGTTCCTCGTGTTCGGCGGTCAGCCGGTGGTCCAGGGGCATGGCAGGGTCACTCCTTGTGGGAACGGGGGCTATCGCACCGAGAGCGCGCGGACGGTACGGGACGGGCTGGGTCGGCCCAGTTGTTCGGCGAGCCACACGCTGGTGGCGGCGAGCGCGTCGAGATCGACCCCGGTTTCGATACCGAGGCCCTGGAGCATCCACACGAGGTCCTCGGTGGCGAGGTTTCCGGTCGCGCTCTTCGCGTACGGGCAGCCGCCGAGGCCGCCCGCGGAGGCGTCCACCGTGGTCACCCCGTGCTGGAGCGCGGCGAGGGTGTTGGAGAGGGCCTGGCCGTACGTGTCGTGGAAGTGCACGCCGATGGTGTCGGTGGGTACGCCCTCCTCGTTCAGCTCCGCGAGCAGGGTCTGTACGTGGCCGGGCGTGGCGACGCCGATGGTGTCGCCGAGGGAGAGCTCGTCGCAGCCGAGGTCCATCAGTGCCTTGGCGACCCGGACGACCTGGTGGACGGGGACGGGCCCCTCCCACGGGTCGCCGAAGCACATCGACAGATAGCCGCGCACATGCACCTTGTCGGCCTTGGCGCGGGCGACGACCGGCTCGAACATGGCGAGCGACTCGTCGACGGTGCGGTTGAGATTGCGGGCGGCGAACGTCTCGGTCGCCGAGCCGAACACCGCGATCCGGCGGGCGCCGAGCGCCAGGGCCCGGTCCAGGCCGCGTTCGTTCGGGACCAGGACCGGCAGTGCGACGCCCTCGATGCCGGCCAGCCGTGGGAACAGGTCCTCGGCGTCGGCCAGTTGGGGCACCCACTTGGGGTGCACGAAGCTGGTCGCCTCGATGGTGGTCAGGCCGGACGCGGCCAGGCGGTGGATGAACTCCGCCTTGACCTCGGTCGGTACGACGGCCTTCTCGTTCTGCAGCCCGTCGCGGGCACCGACCTCGTGGATGCGGACCCGGGCGGGCAGATCCTGGGCCGGTACGGTCATGGGGAGGGTGCGGGATGTCGTCATGCCTGCTCCCCGGGGGCGTCTGCGGAAGTCTCCACGGGGGCCACCACGGCCAGGATCTGGTCCATGGCGACCGTGGTGCCGGCGCTGACGTCCAGCTCGGTCACGGTCCCGGCGTGCGGGGCGGAGATGACGTGCTCCATCTTCATGGCCTCCACCACCAGCAGGCTCTGGCCGGCCACGACCTCGTCCCCGACCGCCACCTTCACCACGGTGACCGTCCCGGGCATCGGCGCGGCGAGGGTGTCCGCACCGGCGCGGCCCGCGCCGGCCAGCGACGCCTCCACCGGGTCGTGATCCTGTACGTGCCAGCTGTCGCCGCCCCGGCCGAGCCACACGCCCTCCGGTGAGCGGGCATGGCTGAACGTGTGGGTGGCTCCGGCGAGTTCGAGGGTGAGGCGGGTCCCGGAGACCTCGACCGGTCTGGCCGTCTCCCTGCCGCCGGGCAGCGGAGCCAGCGGGCCGCAGGCCCCCGTCACCGGCTGCGGCGGCTCGGCACCCTCCCCGACGTGGCCGAACGTCAGCTCCGTACCGGCCGGGCAGGAGCGCAGCGAGACCTGCACCGGGTCGCGGCCCGGTAGCCGGAAGTCGAGCACCGTACGGGCCGGGGTGCCGCCCAGCCGCCAGCCGTCGGCCACCGAGAACGGGTCGACCCAGCCGGCGGCGTCGGCCCGGGAGGCGGCGGGGGCCGTGGAGTGGCGCAGCAGGGCCGCCGCCGCGTACACCTCTTCGGGGACGCCCTCCGGGACCAGGGCGGACGCCTCGCGCTCCACCAGGCCCGTGTCCAGATCGCCCGCCACCACCGCCGGGTGGGCGAGCAGCCGGCGCAGGAATCCGGCGTTGGTCGGGACGCCGAGGATGACCGTGTCCGCGAGCGCCGCACGCAGCCGGCGCAGGGCGGTGGCCCGGTCGGGGCCGTACGCGATGACCTTCGACAGCATCGGGTCGTACAGGCTGCCGACCTCGCCGCCCGTGGCGAGCCCGGAGTCCGTCCGTACGCCGTTGCCCTGCGGCTCGTGCAGGGCGAGGACCGTGCCGCCGGAGGGCAGGAAGCCGCGGGCCGGGTCCTCCGCGCAGATCCGGGCCTCGATCGCGTGGCCGGTGAGGGTGATGTCCTGTTGCCCGTAGGGGAGTTGTTCGCCCGACGCGACCCGCAGCTGCCACTCCACCAGGTCCAGGCCGGTGATCAGTTCGGTGACCGGGTGCTCGACCTGGAGGCGGGTGTTCATCTCCATGAAGTAGTACGAGGCGGGGTCGTTGCCCGGGACGATGAACTCCACCGTGCCCGCGCCGACGTAGCCGCAGGAGCGGGCCGCCTGGACGGCCGCCTCGCCCATCGCGGCGCGGGTCTCCTCGTCGAGCAGGACCGAGGGCGCCTCCTCGATGATCTTCTGGTGGCGGCGCTGGAGCGAGCACTCGCGCTCGCCGAGGTGGACCACGTTGCCGTGGGCGTCGGCCAGCACCTGGATCTCGATGTGCCGGGGCCGGTCGATCCACCGCTCCACCAGCAGGGTGTCGTCGCCGAACGAGGACCGGGCCTCACGCCGGGCGGCCGCGATCTCGTCCCCGAGCAGCGCCTCGTCGCGCACCAGCCGCATGCCCTTGCCGCCGCCGCCCGCCGAGGGCTTCAGCAGCACCGGCATCCCGATCGCGCGGGCCGCGTCGACCAGTTGGGCATCGGTGAGCCCGCTCCCGGACGAGCCGGGCACCACGGGGACCCCGGCCGCCGCGACCGTCTCCTTGGCCCGGATCTTGTCGCCCATCAGCGTGATCGCGGCGGCGGGCGGGCCGATGAAGACCAGTCCCGCCTCGGCGCACGCCCGCGCGAAGCCCGCGTTCTCGGCGAGGAATCCGTATCCCGGGTGGACGGCCTGCGCGCCGGAGCGGCGGGCGGCGTCCAGCAGCGCGGGCACGCTCAGATAGCTCTGGGCGGCGGGGGCGGGCCCGATCCGTACCGCCGTGTCGGCCTCCCGGACGTGCCGGGCGTCCGCGTCCGCGTCGCTGAAGACGGCGACCGAGCGGACGCCCAGCTCCCGCAGCGTGCGGATGACACGTACCGCGATCTCGCCGCGGTTTGCGACCAGAACCGTGTCGAACATCGTCATCTGTTCCTCACATCCGGAAGACGCCGAAGCCGGGTTCACCCAGCGGGGCGTTGGCGCACGCGGTCAGGGCGAGTCCCAGCACCTGCCGGGTCTCCAGCGGGTCGATCACACCGTCGTCCCAGAGCCGGGCCGTGGCGTAGTACGCGTTGCCCTGGGTCTCGTACTGCTCGCGGATCGGGGCCTTGAAGGCCTCCTCGTCGGCCGCGCTCCAGTCGTCGCCCAGCTGGTCGCGCTTGACCGTCGCGAGGACGGACGCGGCCTGCTCGCCGCCCATGACGGAGATCTTCGCGTTGGGCCACATCCACAGGAAGCGGGGGGAGTAGGCCCGGCCGCACATGGAGTAGTTGCCCGCGCCGTACGAACCGCCGACGACCACCGTCAGCTTCGGGACGCGGGTGCAGGCGACCGCCGTCACCATCTTGGCGCCGTGCTTGGCGATGCCGCCGGCCTCGTAGTCGCGGCCGACCATGAAGCCGGAGATGTTCTGCAGGAAGACCAGCGGGATGCCGCGCTGGTCGCACAGCTCGATGAAGTGCGCGCCCTTCTGGGCGGACTCGGAGAACAGGATGCCGTTGTTGGCGACGATGCCCACCGGATGGCCGTGGATGTGCGCGAAGCCGGTGATCAGCGTCGTGCCGTACTCGGCCTTGAACTCGGCGAACCGGGAGCCGTCGACGACCCGGGCGATCACCTCGCGCACGTCGTACGGGGTGCGGGAGTCGACCGGGACCGCGCCGTAGAGACCCGCCGGATCGACCTTCGGCTCGTCGACGGGGCGCACGGACCACGGCAGCGCGCCCCGGTCCGGCAGCGTGGCGACGATGTTCCGCACGATCCGCAGCGCGTGCGCGTCGTCCTCGGCGAGATGGTCGGTCACCCCCGACGTACGGGAGTGCACTTCGCCGCCGCCCAGCTCCTCGGCCGTCACGACCTCGCCGGTCGCGGCCTTCACCAGCGGGGGACCGCCCAGGAAGATCGTGCCCTGGTTACGGACGATCACGGCCTCGTCGCTCATCGCGGGGACGTACGCCCCGCCCGCCGTGCACGAACCCAGCACGGCGGCGATCTGCGGGATGCCCGCCCCCGACATCCGCGCCTGGTTGTAGAAGATCCGCCCGAAGTGCTCGCGGTCCGGGAAGACCTCGTCCTGCATCGGCAGGAACGCGCCGCCCGAGTCGACGAGATAGAGGCAGGGGAGACGGTTCTCCAGCGCCACTTCCTGGGCGCGGAGGTGCTTCTTCACCGTCATCGGGTAGTACGTGCCGCCCTTGACGGTCGCGTCATTGGCGACGATCACGCACTCCCGGCCACTGACCCGGCCGATTCCGGCGATCACGCCCGCCGCCGGGGCGGCGCCCCCGTACAGCCCCTCGGCCGCCAGCGGGGCCAGCTCCAAGAACGGGGAACCCGGGTCGAGCAGGGTGTCCACCCGGTCCCTGGGCAGCAGCTTGCCGCGCGCCACATGCCGGGCGCGGGCCCTCTCACCCCCGCCGAGCCTGGCCGTGGCGAGCCGCTCACGCAGCTCGTCGGCGAGCGCGTGATGCGCCGCCTCGTTGGCCTTCCAGGCCTCGGAGGCGGGATCGGCCGCGCTCGCCAGCACCGGTGCCTGCTGCATCGTGTCGAGCCCCCTTGCCCGTACCGCAGTAGTTAGTGACCGTTAACGTCCGACTTCAGGTTAACGAGCGCTAACAGCCTTGTCCAGGGCACTCGGTCCGCACCCGGTCCGCGTCTGCGCCGATTCCGGTGGACGTCGGGCCGTATCGGACATGAGCGACCCGGGGCCGGCGGCCCGCTCGGACCGTGCGGACCGGTTGGACTGCGTGGGCTGCGCGGACCGGTCGGTCTGTGCGGACCGGTCCGACTGTGTGGCCTGTGTGGCCTGTGTGGACTGCGTGGCCTGTGCGGACCGGTTGGACGGTGCGGGCCGGTTGGGCCGTGCGGGCCGGTTGGGCCGTGCGGGCCGGTCGGGATAATGGCCCCTGCCGCTCCCTGACCCGGGGCGGAGCCGGCCGTGGGTCGGTGATGGCCTTCAGGGTGGGGGAAAAGAGCGGATGACACAGCAGTCGCGGACGATGCGGGACGTGGGCGCGGATGCGGGCGCGGGGGCGGCCGGGGGAGTGGGCGGGAGGGTACGCATCCTCGAAGTGGACGCCCTGCGCGGGTTCGCGCTCGCCGGGATCCTGGCCGTGAACCTCATGACGACCGCCGGGCCTCCGGGCGCCAGGGACCTCCTCGCGGAGGTGCACGCGGCGGACGGAGCGGTGCAGTGGCTGGTCGTGCTCCTCGCGCAGTCGAAGTTCTATCTGCTCTTCTCCTTCCTGTTCGGATACAGCTTCACCCTCCAGATGGACTCGGCCGCCCGCGCCGGGGCGCGCTTCTTGCCCCGGATGTCACGGCGGCTGGCCGCCCTCTTCGTGCTCGGGTTCGCCCACGCGGTGCTGCTGTACGCCGGCGACATCCTGATGATCTACGCCCTGTTCGGGCTGCTCCTGCTGGCCGTCAGGAACGCCGGGCCCGACGCGGTCCGGCGGGCGGCGCTCTGGGTGTTCGGTGGGGCCGGTGGCTTCCTGCTCCTGATCGGTCTCGGGGTCGCGCTGCTCGACCCGGCCGAGGCGGGCGCGAACGCCACGGCGAACGCCGAGCTGACGGCCGCCTACCGGGGCGGATTCGCCGAGGTCGTCGGCGCCAACCTCCGGGCGCTGCCCGAGGCGGCGGCGGCCGTCGTACTGATGGGCGGGTTCGTCGCCGCCGCCTTTCTCATGGGGTTCGTGGCCGGGCGGCGGCAGTGGCTCGGCCCGGCCGCCCTCGCCGACCGGGCGCGGCTGCGCCGCATCCTCCTGACCGGGCTCGCCGTCGGCATCCCCGGGGCGGTCTTCTCCGCCGCGGCGATCGTGGGGCCGCTGTCGGAGCGCTGGGTGCTGCTGGGCCTGGCGGTCGGCATGGCCGCAGCCCCGGCGCTCTCGGCCGCGTATGCCACCGGGCTGCTGCTGTGGTTCGCCACACCAAGCGGCGCCGCGACGGCCCGGGTCCTCGCGCCCGCCGGGCGGATGGCGCTGACCAACTACCTGACCCAGTCCCTCGTCATGGCCCTCGTCTTCTCCGGGTACGGGCTCGGGCTGTACGGCCGTACGGGCGCCGCGGCGGCGGTCGGCGGGGGGATCGTGCTGTACGCCGGCCAGGTCGCGCTGAGCGGATGGCTGATGCGCCGGTACCGGCTCGGGCCGGTGGAGTGGCTGCTGCGCACGGTGACGCTGTGGGCGCGGCCCGGCGTCGGTTAACGTTCGCTAACCCGGCTGTCTAGAATCGAATCCATGACCACGAGGACGGACGCCCCCACCCGCCGCGAGCAGATCCTCAAGGAGGCCGCCCGCCTCTTCGCCGAGCGCGGCTTCCATGGCGTCGGTGTCGACGAGATAGGCGCTGCCGTCGGCATCAGCGGACCCGGGCTCTACCGCCACTTCCCCGGCAAGGACGCGATGCTCGCCGAGCTGCTGGTCGGCATCAGTGAGCGGCTGCTGGCGGGCGGGCAGCTGCGGGTTTCGCAGGACGCGGCCTCCAGGGACGGCTCGCCGCAGGCCCTGCTCGACGCGCTCATCGAGGGCCATATCGACTTCGCCCTCGACGACCGCCCCCTGATCACCCTCCACGACCGCGAGCTGGACCGTCTCCGGGACGCTGACCGCAAGCGGGTCCGCCAGCTCCAGCGGCAGTACGTCGAGGTGTGGGTGGAGGTGGTCCGCGAGATGTACCCGGACCTGCCCGAGCACGAGGCCCGCGCCGCCGTCCACGCCGTCTTCGGCCTGCTGAACTCGACCCCGCACCTGGGCCGGCCCGGCGCGCTCCCGGACCGCGCGGACACGGCGGCCCTGCTGCACCGGCTGGCGCGCGGGGCGTTCGAGGCGGCGGCCCGCGCGTAGGGCGGGTCGGCGGGGGTCCGGCGGGTATGTCCGCGATTTCCGCCCGGCCTTGAATATATGAATTGATGTGAAAGGGATGAGGTGTCTCCTCAAAATTCCCTTTCCTTTTACTCGACGAGCTCCGTCGGTCGCAGTATCGCGAGGCCCTCAGGAATATGGTTCGAGCTGAACCGCCCACGCCTGATGGGGAATGTGAATGAAAACATGTCAGGTTTCGATCATTGTCCCCTGTTTCAACGAGGACGAGGTCATCGAGGTATTCCACCGTGCGTTGATCTCCGCCCTCGAACCGACGCGGCGGACCTTCGAGATCTGTTATGTCGATGACGGCAGCAGCGACCGGACCAGGCTTCGGATCGGTTCGCTCGCCACTGCGGACCGACGGGTCCGCTACACCTCCTTCAGCCGCAATTTCGGCAAGGAGGCCGCCATGCTCGCGGGACTGCGCATGTCCCGCGGCGACGCCGTCGTCCTCATGGACGCCGACCTCCAGCACCCGCCCGAACTGCTGCCCCGCATGCTGGAGCTGCGGCAGCGCGGCTACGACCAGGTCGTCGCGCGGCGCGACCGCGCGGGAGAAGGCGCCCTGCGTACGTTTCTCAGCGCTTTCTACTACCGGGCCATGGGCCGGTGCATGGACGTCGAGGTCGTCGACGGCGAGGGCGATTTCAGGCTGCTGTCGCGCACCGCCGTGGACGCCGTGCTCGCGCTGCCCGAGACCAACCGGTTCTCCAAAGGGATCTTCTCCTGGATCGGCTTCGACACCGTCGGTTTCACCTACCGGAACATCCAGCGCGCGGCGGGACGTTCGAAGTGGGGCAGCAGACGCCTGCTCAACTACGGGATCGACGGGCTGATCTCCTTCAACAGCCATCCGCTGCGCCTGGCCATCCACATCGGCCTCGCGCTCGCGCTGGCGGCACTGGGATACGCCGTGTGGACCATCGTCGGCGTCGTGCTCCACGGTGTCGTCGTACCCGGCTACACCACCCTGCTGACCGCCGTCGTGGCGCTCGGCGGAATCCAGCTCGCCACACTCGGCGTCATCGGCGAGTACGTGGGACGCATCTACTCCGAGTCGAAACGCCGCCCGCACTACCTGGTGCGGGAGACCAACGAATCCCCGCACGTCCTCCCGGTCGATATTCCGGCGGGAGTGCGTTCGGGCCCGTCCGCCCCCGGCAGCGGGAGACCGTCGGCGGGACGCACCGGGGCGACTGCGCTCGGGGCATCGAAGAGGCGCACCGTACGCCAGTTCATCGAATTCGGGTTGATCGGAATCATCAATACGGCGGTATATCTGGCGGTATACGCCTCGCTGAATGCCTGGATTCCCTACCTGGCGGCACACGTCATCGGATACACGGTCAGTGTCGTGGGATCATTCCTGCTCAACTCCTGCATCACCTGCCGTACGAAGCCGACCTGGCACGCCTTCGTCCGGTATCCGCTGTCGAGCATCGTCAATCTCGTACTCACCGGAATTCTGCTCTACCTCGGCGTGAGCAGGCTGGGAATGGACAAGAACATCGCGGCCGTCGCCGCGGGGGTCCTCGCCACCCCCTTCTCATTCCTGCTCGCCCGCTGGGCCATCGACTCGGGTGCCGCCATCGCCAGGCAGGGCGGCGGCCCGGCCGGGAGCAGTACCGGACACACCACACCGTGAACCCACCGCCTCGACCTCCCGGCGTGCAGGACGCGAGCAACGTACGAAGGGCACCAGTGCACATGACCACGGACATGTCGAAATCCGCCGGCACACAGGCGGAGGGCGAGGAAGCCTCCCGGCCGGAGCCTCGTCCGGGCCCCGCGCGGCGGTGGGCGGCGATCGGGACCTCGGGCCTTGCCCTGCTGCCGCTCGCCCTGCTCGGCGCGGCCTTCTGGATCGGCCGGCTGGTCCGCCCGGGAGGGGACGACTGGTGCTTCCTCCCGGTCGTACGGGACGGGGGCGCCTCCGGGATGATCGGGAAGTTCTTCCTCCACGACAACGGACGCATCGCCAACGCGCTGCTCGTCATCGCGTACGGAGCCTTCGGCGTCCCGGGCCACCAATGGTTCGCCCTGGTCAGCGGGGTGCTCATGCTGGGCATCCTCTGGGCGCTGATCGCCTCCGCGCTCAAGAGGGCCGGGCTGACCGCGCCACGCGGGCTGGCGCTGCTGGTGGGCGCGACGACGGCGGCGCTCCTCTTCCTCGCGACGCCCAACCCGTACAAGGCGTTCTACTGGCCCGCCAACTCCGTCTCGCACACCGTCGCGCCGGTGCTGGCCTGCGCCGCCGTGATCCCGTTGCTGCGCGCACGGACACGGCGGGGACGCGACTTTGCGCTTTGCGTCGCGTACCTGGCGGGGATGTTCATCGGCACCCTGTCGGAGGAGACGGCGATCGTCGCGGTCGTCGTGCTCGCCGCCGTCCTGTTGTTGAGCCGGTGGGCCCTTCCCGGGGCAGGCCGGACCCGTACGCGCGTCTGGTGCCTGGTCGCCTTCGCCGGGGTCGCTGTCGGGGAGGCCATCCTGTACCTGTCGCCCGGCGCACGCTTCCGGCGCGGACGGTTCGGCGCCGACAGCACCTCCATGTTCGGCCCGGAGGCGCTGACCGCGGCGCTGCGGGCGTTCGTCCACGTCCTGGTGACGGTCTTCACGACCTGGCAGTACCTGGGAGCGGTCGCCGTCGGCGTGCTGCTGGGCCTGCTGGTGCGCGGAGGCGAGCGAGGAACGCACGGGCCGGACGGGTCCTTGCGGCGAAGGCCCCTCCTCCTGGTTCTCGTCGGATTCCTCGCCTTCCTGGTCTCCGGCTACCTCTGCGTCGTCATCGCCTACCCCGCCTTCGGGGCGAGCGCGGGGACCGCGTCGCGCATCTGGGGCGACTTCCTCCTGTTGTTCGTGCTGTTCCTGGTCGGCACCGGCGCCCTGCTGGGACGGGCGTTGCGGGCCGGCAGGCGGGGAATCCGCGCGGCGACGGCGGTGGTTGCCGGAGTGGTGTGCGCCGCGGCCTGCGCCGGCCTCGCCGTCCCGCTGCTCCGGCTGGAACGGCAGATGGACGTGCGTGCCCAACGGTGGGACCGGCAGGACCGCTCGCTGAGGGAGGCGGCGGCGCGCGGCGCCCGGGTGCTCCCGTACACGCCGGTGTCGGTCAGCGGGATGCTGGAGCCGTTCGGCGATCACGGCCGGCGGGCGTGGCCGGCGAAGTGCGTCGCCCAGTACTACCACCTGGAGAAGATCACGCATTCGACCCGGCTGCCCTGAGCGGCGGCCGGGTTCGATCCGCGCGTCGTGCAAGACACCCGGCACACTGCGCACACCTGACGGCACAATGGGTGCATGCCGATACCCAGCCGTGCCGCCCTCGTCGAACATCTCGTCCGTACGCGTATCGCCGGAGACGTCGCCACACCCCGCGACAACAACCTCTCCCACTACCGCAAGCTTGCCAACGGCGAGCGCCACTACTGGCTGGGCCTGGAGCTCGGTGACCGGTGGCGCGACGAGCAGGACGTGCTGGCGGTGATGGCCGAGCGCTGCGGGGTCAGCGACGACCCGGAGCACCGGTTCGGGCAGGACACCATCGATCCGGAGCTGACCGTCGACGCCCTGGAGCGGATGGCGGCGCGGCTGCGGAAGGCGGCGGCGGGGTCGGAGCGGGTGCTGTTCGCGACCGGCCACCCGGGCGGGCTCCTCGACGTGCACCGGCAGACGGCGGACGCGCTGCGGGCCGCCGGATGCGAGATCGTGACGATCCCCTCGGGGCTGATCGCCGACGAGGGCATGGTGTTCCAGTTCGCGGACGTCGCGGTGCAGGAGCGCGGCGCGACCCTCTGGCACACCCACTCGCCCGCCCCGATGGCCGCCATCCTGGACGGCCTGGAGCGCGAGGGCCGCCCGCTGCCGGATCTGGTGGTCGCCGACCACGGCTGGGCCGGGTGCGCCGCGCAGCGCGGCCTGGACGCGGTGGGGTACGCGGACTGCAATGACCCGGCACTCTTCCTCGGCGAGGCGGAAGGGACGCTCCAGGTGGCCGTTCCGCTGGACGACCACGTGCTGGACCCGCGGTTCTACGACCCGATGACGGAGTACCTGCTGGACGCGGCGGGGCTGACGAGGGGCTGACGCGGGGCTGATCCGGGAGTTCCCTCCGCGCTCGCCCGGCCCCGGGGGCGTAACTCCACGGCCTGCCCGCATAGTTGCTACTCTGCGCCACGAATGTCCGGCGTTGTGTGGGGGGCGCATGTTTACACCGGGGCAGCGGCCCCGCAGGAGCGGGCCGACGTCGGTTCTGGCCGGGCTGCTCATCCTGCTCGCCCTCTTCCTCCTCCAGGAGCTCGCCGCCGGGCTGCTGCCCGACATCTACAAGGGCTTCGCGGGCGAGGACCGCCGGACGCTCGTCGTGGGCGCGAGCGTCGCCTTCGTACTGGTGGGCCTGCTCCTCTACATCGTGCATCTGCGCAGCCTGGTGCCGGAGGCCGCGGCCCCCGAACTGGACGCCGACGAACGGGCCAGGGCGCGCGCCGCCCTGCTGCACGCCGTGCGCCGGAGCTGGACGGACGGTGCGGACCGGAGCTGGGAGCGGTCGGTACGGATCGAGCTGGGCCTCGCCGAGCAGCAGGCGGCCGTGCACGACCCCTGGGGCGCGCCCCGGCTCGTCACCGGCGGGCGGGAGAGCGGGGTGCCGCTGCCCGCGGGGACCCGGATCGACGAGGTCTTCGACCGCCACCGCGGCCAGCTCCTCGTGCTGGGCGCCCCCGGCGCGGGCAAGACCTCGCGGATGCTCGAACTGACCGAGAGGCTGATCGAGGCGGCCGAGCGCGACGGGGCCGCGCCCGTACCGGCCTTCCTGCTGCTGACGGACTGGCACGGCGAACCGCTCGCGCGATGGATCCTCGACGAACTGCACAGCCGGTACCGGGTGTCCCGGGCGACCGGCCTCGCGCTGCTGCGGGACAACGGCATCACCCTGGTCCTGGACGGGCTCGACGAAGTCGCGCCGGACCTGCGCGCCGACTGCGTCCGGGCGGTCAACGAACTGCTCTCGGCCGAGCAGTACCCGCACTGCCCGATCGCCGTCTCGTGCCGTTCGACCGACTACGACGATCTGGCGGAACGGCTGACCGTCAACGGCGCGGTCTGCGTACAGCCCCTTGAGGTCACTGCCGTGCATGCCCTGCTCAACAGCGCGGGCGGACGGCTGCGCGGCCTGGCGGCAGCGGCGGCGGCCGATCCGGTGCTGTCCCGGCTGCTGACCACACCGCTCATGCTGGGCGTCGCCGTGCTCGCCTACGAGGGCACGGACGAGAACGAGGTCGCGGCCTCCGGCGACGTGGGGGAGCGCCGGGGGCGCATCTTCGACGCCTACATCGAGCGCATGATCCACCGCGACCGGAGCCTGCGCGGCCGGCCGAACACGCCGGAACGCCCCGCCGGCCAGGTGCAGGCCGATCTGCTGCGGCTCGCCCAGAGCCTGAGCGAGGTCCACGCGACGGTGTACTACCCGGACGATCCCTTGCACATCGCCCTCCAGGCGCCGGACGACGTGGCCAGGCGGCTCCTGCCGCCGGGGATGTACTGGATGTTCCGGGGCATGCGGTGGATGAGCGGGTACGAGGCCGGGAACCCCGCCAGCCGGCCGAACCGGTTCTACCGGGGCATGGTCTTCGTCTACCAGGCGCCCTTCCCGCTCCTGGGGTCGCCGGTGATGAACCACCTCCAGCGGGGGTTCCTCCACTACGCGACCGACCGGGCGATCATGCGCCGCGCGGGGGACGGCTACGCCTTCCTGCACAAGACCGTCCAGGACCACCTCGCGGCCCGCGCCGGGAGCATGTCCGCCCAGGAACTGCGGAACCTGGCCCGCTCGTAGGCCCGGTCAGGCGCCGGCCCCGCCCGCCCGGCGCCGCCGCTGCCGCAGGCCCGGCGTCGGGTCCAGGTACACCCGGCGCACCGACGGATAGCGCTCCCGCAGCTGTTCCTCCGCCTCCTCGCACGCCCACTCGATCTGGTCGGCGGTCGAGGCGTCCCGGAAGTCGACCTTCGCGGCGATCAGGATCTCGGTCGGGCCCTGGATGAGCGTGGTGAGTTCCAGTACGTCGATGATGTGCGGGACGGAGAGCAGTTCCTCGCGGATACCGGCCCGCATCGTCTTCGGGACCGGGCGGCCGATCAGCAACTGGGCGTTGGACCGGCCCAGCACCCAGGCGACGTACACCAGCAGCAGACCGATCAGGACCGACGCGATGCCGTCCCAGACCCCGGAACCGGTCAGCTGGCCGCCGAGCAGGCCGCCCGCGGCGAGCAGCAGACCCACCAGCGCCGCCGAGTCCTCCATCACCACGGCCTTGACCGCGGTGTCGGGGGTGTGGCGGAAGTAGTGCCCGACGGGCGCCCGCAGCCGCGCGGCCTCGCCGCGGACCTGCCGGACCCCGGTGCGCAGCGAGTAGCCCTCCAGCAGGAAGGCCACGCCGAGCACGATGTACGAGACGAGCGGATTGCCGAGCTGCTCGCCCGCCGCGAGGGTGTGGACGCCGTCGTAGATGGAGAAGACCGCACCGCCGACGAACGTGGCCACGGAGGCGAGCATCGCCCAGATGTAGCGCTCCGGGCCGTAGCCCAGCGGGTGTTCCTCGTCCGCGGGCTTCTCGCTGCGCTTCAGCGCGGTGAGCAGCATCAGCTCGGTGACCGTGTCGGCGACCGAGTGCGCCGCCTCGGAGAGCATCGCGCTCGATCCGCTGATCAGCCCCGCGACCGCCTTCGCCACGGCGATGCCGAGATTGGCCGACGCCGCGACGACGACCGTGAAGACGGACTCCCCGCCACCGGCCTTCGCGCCACTCGTGGTCTCGTCGCTCATGGTGGGGAGTATGTCCGAATCGGTCCTCCGCGGCCCGCCGACGCGGGGCGGGTCAGTCCTGGGGCGGGTCAGTCCCGGAGCGTGTCAGGTCCGGGGGACGCGGACCACGCCCTCCTGGATGACGGTGATCGCCAGCCGGCCGTCCTGGGTGTAGATCCGGGCCTGGCCGAGTCCGCGCCCGCCGGACGCGGACGGCGACTCCTGGTCGTACAGCAGCCACTCGTCGGCCCGGAACGGCCGGTGGAACCACATCGCGTGGTCCAGGCTCGCGCCGACCACGTCGCCGACCGCCCAGCCGCCGCGCCCGTGGGCGAGGAGCACCGAGTCGAGCAGCGTCATGTCGGAGACGTACGTCGCCATGCAGACATGGAGCAGCGGATCGTCCGCGAGCTTTCCGTTGGTGCGGAACCACACCTGGGAGCGGGGCTCGCGAGGCTCGCCCACGGTGCCGAAGGGCGGCGCGTCCACGTACCGCAGGTCGACCGCGGCCCGTGCCTCGATCAGCCGGTCCACGACCCCGGGCTCGCTGAAGCGGTCCGCGTACCGGGGCAGCATCTGCGCGGCCGTGGGCAGCGTCTCCGGGTCCGGGGCGGACGGCATGGCCGCCTGGTGCTCCAGGCCCTCCTCGTACGTCTGGAACGAGGCCGAGAGGTGGAAGACCGGCTGGCCGTGCTGGACGGCGACGACCCG
The DNA here is from genome assembly GCF_040634135.1 of Streptomyces sp. NPDC007164. Lineage (NCBI taxonomy): Bacteria > Bacillati > Actinomycetota > Actinomycetes > Kitasatosporales > Streptomycetaceae > Streptomyces > Streptomyces sp. NPDC007164. Next base: position 130,946 of record NZ_JBEYFB010000013.1, on the reverse strand, counting down.
GCGGGTGGTGAAGGAGCGGCCGTCGCGGATGCGGTCGACGCTGTAGACGATCGGCGCGCCCGGGTCGCCCATCCGGAGGAAGTAGGAGTGCAGGGAGTGGGCGGTCCGGTCGGCGGGGACGGTCCGGCCCGCGGCGACCAGGGCCTGGGCCGCGACCTGGCCGCCGAAGACACGGGGGACGACCGCCGAACGGCTCGTACCCCGGAAGATGTCCCGCTCGATCTGCTCCAGGTCGAGCAGATCGAGCAGGGAGTCGAGTGCTGCGCTCATGGGAGGAACGTAGCCGCTCTCACAGCCCCATGGACTTGGCGATGATCGACTTCATGACCTCGCTGGTGCCGCCGTAGATGCGGTTGACCCGGTTGTCCGCGTACAGGCGGGCGATCGGGTACTCGTTCATGTAGCCGTAGCCGCCGTGCAGCTGGAGGCAGCGGTCGATGACGCGGTGCGCGACCTCGGTGCAGAACAGCTTCGCGGAGGCGGCCTCGGCGGCGGTCAGCTCACCGGCGTCGTGGGCCTCGATGGCGCGGTCGCAGACGGCCTCGGCGGCGTCCACCTCGGCCTGGCAGGCGGCCAGCTCGAACTTGGTGTTCTGGAACGACGCGACGGTCTGGCCGAAGACGGTGCGCTCGCTCACGTACTGCTGGGCGAACCGGACGGCCGCCTTGGCCTGGGCGTACGCGCCGACGGCGATACCGAGGCGCTCCTGCGGGAGGTTCTGGCCGAGGTAGGAGAAGCCCTTGTTCTCCTCGCCGAGGAGGTCCTCGACCGGCACCTTGACGTCGACGAAGGCCAGCTCGGCGGTGTCGGAGGTGCGCAGGCCCAGCTTGTCGAGCTTGCGGCCGACCGAGTAGCCCTCGGCCTTGGTGTCGACGACGAGCAGCGAGATGCCGTGCCGGCGGTCGTCCGCCCGGGGCGCGTCGGTGCGGGCGCAGACGATGACCCGGTCGGCGTGGACGCCACCGGTGATGAAGGTCTTGGCACCGTTGAGGACGTAGTGCGTGCCGTCCTCGGAGAGCTTGGCGGTGGTCTTCATGCCGGCCAGGTCGGAACCGGTGCCCGGCTCGGTCATGGCGATGGCGTACATCGACTTGCCGGTGACGAAGTCCGGCAGCCAGCGCTTCTTCTGCTCCTCGGTGGCGTACGCCTTGATGTACGGCAGGCAGAGCAGCACATGGACGCCGGAGCCGCCGAAGTTGACGGCCGCGCGGGCGCACTCCTCGGAGATGATCGCCTCGAACTTGAAGGACTCGACCCCGGCGCCGCCGAACTCCTCCGGCACCTCGATGCCGAATATGCCCAGCTCGGCGAGCTTGTAGTAGAAGTCGCGGGGCACCTGGCCGGCCGCGAACCACTCGTCGTAGACGGGGGCGACCTCGGCCTCGATGAAGGCGCGGATGGTCTCCCGGAACGCCTCGTGGTCCTCGTTGAATACCGTACGGCGCACGGGGTGCCTCCTTGGTCAGCTTCGGGCGAGTTCTCGGCCGGACTGGCTAAGCGCTTGCTCAGATATGTTCAAAAGTTACCCGGGGGTCACCGGCGCTGTCCAGGGTGATGCGCAGCACGCCCACGCGGGCGCACGGCCGCGGACACGCGAAGGTCCTCCCCGGCCATCGGCCGGGGAGGACCTTCGCGTGTGCGATCCGCCGCCTACTGAGGCTTGAAGGAACGGATCTGGTAGTTCCCCTGGAGGTTGCCGCCGTTGCCGGCGGGGGTGGAGCCGACCCGGGAGTTGTAGTTGGTCTGGGTGTAGTACTGCACGCGGTGCCCGGTCGCGTTCCACACCGAGCGGACGTTCTGGCCCCGCTGGATGAACGAGCAGTCGTCGGCGGTATTCGCCCGCTGCTTGTCGGACCACTGGCAGCGGGTGCCACCCCCGTTCCAATCGCTGTAGATACAGAAGTAACCGGGGCTGCAGCTGAAGGAAGCCCTGGCGCTCCCGGGAGCGGCGTTCCCGGTGGTCGCGGTCGCGGTGGTCGCGGTCGCGGTCGCGGTGGCGGGGCCGGTGGCCGCGGTCGCGGCGGGCCCGGTGGCCAGCCCCAGGGCCAGGGCGAGAGAGGTGAGGGCGAGTGCGCTGAAGCGGTTCATGACAGAGACCTCTTTCCAGACGGTGACCGGGGTTCCGCCCCTGGTCATCGTCAGCGTGGCACGGCCGTGAACTGCGCAGACAGGCGGAAATGGGGGCGCTCGAAGCCCGGAAACGGTTCGCGTCCGTCGTTGCCGTGGATCGTGCGACGGCGTGGGTTTCTGCGCTCCTGGCTCACGGGTCACGCCAAGCGCACACCCGTCCATAATCTGACTAATTGCCATATTTCTTTCAGTCGGTGTTGACGAGGGAATTGACCTGTTGACGGACCTGACCGGTCCGGCGCAGACAGGCAGGGCCTCCGGTTCCGGCCGGCCGGCCCGGGGCGCATCCGGTCCGGCCGGCAAGCGGCCAGGGCGTTCCGAAGCGTCCCGTGCGTCCGCGAATCCGTAGACGACACACAGCACCGAGCAGGGCTTCTCACGATTCCCGAGCGAGACCGCGGCGCCCACTCCGCGGACACATCCGGCGATCCCCGAGATGCACCGTCATGCCGAAAACACGACACACGGAGGTCCCATGCTGGGGGTGGAGCACCCGGAGGCGAGCTGGGTTCAGGTGAATCTGGCCCCGCAGCCGCGCTCATGGCCGCGCCTGTACGAATGGCTCGCCGGTACCGCGCACGACCTTCTCGACGAACACACCGCGCGCGCCTTCTTCTTCATGCACAAGGCCCCCGGTCTGCGGGTGCGCTTCCAGGCGTCGAGGCCGGCCGGCACCGTTCTCTTGCAGGCCGAACTCCTCGGCCGGATCAAGGAGTTCGGCGGGCTGGCCGGGCCGCCGGTGTGTGCGGTGTACGAGCCGGAGTCCTACCTCTTCGGCGGCCCCGGCTCCATGCCGTGGGTGCACGACGTGTTCACCGCGGACTCCCTGGCCTGGCTCGACCACCACACCCGGCGGCCCGGTGACGGCGGCGGGCACGCCGCGGCCGACTGGCGGCTCTCGCTCGCCCTGCTCCGCGAGATGTTCGACGGCCTGGGCATCGTCGGCTGGGAACACCGGGGCGTCTGGGACGCGGTGCGCACGGACACCGGACGCAGGCTTCCCGAGGGCCTGCGGGACGCCGCGCTCCGCCGGGCGGCGCAGGGCATCCGCGCCTACTGGGAACAGCCTCGCGCCCAGCTCCTCACCGGTCTGCCCGAGACCTGGCGCGCGGGCCAGGAGCGGCACTGCGAGGCGGTGCACCTGGCCGCGGCCCGCTGGCGCACCGGCTACTTCGAGTCCGGCTACGCGCAACGCGGCCCGCGCCGCGCCGCCGCCCACGCCGTGATCTTCCACTGGAACCGGGCACGGCTCTCGCACGCCCGCCAGAGCCTGATCGCCGAGGCGCTGTTCGACGACGGGGCGGACGACGGGGCGGTGGACTGACATGACCGGACTCCACGTGTCCTCGCCGGTACCTGCCCGCCCCGGCACGACCGGCGGCCGGCTGCTCGGCGCCACCGCCCTGGTGCGCGCCTCCGGCGTCCCCCTCTCGATGTGGACGGCCGCAGGCGGTTCCGGGCTGTTCGGCCGGGTCGTCGAGCACGCCGACGCCGTCGAGCGGCAGACCGCGCAGGCCCGGCGCCTCGCCGAGGCGTTGAGCGGCGTCGTCCCCGACCAGCGTCTGACGGACACCGAACGCCGTGCCGTGCTGGCCCTGCGACGACGCCTGCACGCCGGCAGTCCGCCGGGCCCGGCGGACTGCCGGTTCCTGGAGACGGTGACCGCCGTACCCGAGTGGCTCGTACGGGAGGCCGGAGCGCTCTGCCGCGCCGCCGCGTCGGCCCTCGCGACCCGGGCGGAACTGGAGCGCGCGCTCGGCGACGAGCGCGAGCGGGTGGGAGCGCTGGCCCTGTCGCTGGTGTCCGCCGGCCCGGTCCTGCGGGAGTTCGTCGACGGAGCGAGCCCCGGGCTGGTGCAGGACGTTGCCGCACGCCTGGCCGACGGCGAGACGTGGAGTGGGAAGCGGCTGCGCAAGCGTTCCGCGTATCTGTGGCGGGCCGTGGGCCGGGCGGCGGCGAAGACCACGCCACGGGGGTGGGTGGGACAGGTCGCTCCGGTCCCGGTCGGCGGCTGCGGATTGCGGGGAGCGGTCGCCGGCGAGGGGGAGGGGGCGGGGTCCGGCCTTTCGGGTGTGGTTGCCGGTGCCGGGGCGAGTTCTGGCTTTCCGGGTGTGGTTGCCGGTGCCGGGGCGGGTTCCGGCTTCCCGGATGCGGTCATCGGCTCCGGATCGGGTTCCGGCTTCCCGGATGCGGTCACCGGCTCCGGGTTCCGGCTGCTCACCCCCGGTGCCGAGCTGGCCGGGCTGGCCGCCGCCGCCGTGGAGAACGTTCACCTCGTACGCACCCTCGCCGGTGCGCAGGACCTGCGGGGCGCCGGCCCGGCCACCGCGCTCGCGCCCGCCCCGCTGTCACTCACCGACATCGGCGGCGACGAGGCCGGGGCGGGGGAAACGCTGCGCTGTTACGCGATCGACCCGGGCGATCCGGGGCGGCTGAGGCAGGTCGCGGTGCGGCGTACCGCGCTGCTGGACCTGCTGCTCACCCTGTTCGCCGAAGGGCCGCGCACCCTTGCGGAACTGGAGTGCGCGCTGCCGGTCGCCGACCCCCTGGTACTGCGCGGATTCCTCACCCACCTGACGGGGCTGGGCGTGCTCCAGATCTGCGCGGCCCCGCGCCATCGCCGCATCGCCTGGTCCCCGGCCGCCCGGGTGGCCGGATCCGGGCAGCTGCCCCGGCCGGGCAGCCGATCCGGAGAATCCGGGCCGGACGACGGCTGGTTCCTCGACTCCTACCGGGGTCTGGACGCCCGGGTGCCCGACCGGGCCGCCGCCCGCGTCCAGCGTGCCCTGTGGACCGCCCACCGGGTGGCCGCCCTGCGCCGGGCCGACCGGGACGCGGGCTCCGGCGCACCGGCCCCCACGCCGGGTACCGAGCAGTTGGACGAGCGACCGCGTCCGGTCGGCGAGATCCTGGCCGCGCTGCTGTCGTCGGGCGAGCGGCCGTCCCCCGGGCCGAACCCGCGCCGCTACGGGGGATGGCATCCGGCCCACGGACCGGAATCCGGATACGCCCGGCTCCTCGCCCATCTCGCCGCCCACCGCGACGCGGCGCAGGTGGACATCGACGACGACCTCCTGGACGCGCTCGGAGCGCCGCCGGCCGAAGTGGCGGTGCCGCCCTGGCCGTTGGACTGTCTGGTGCGCCCGCTGCCCGGCCCGGGGCCCGTCGCGGTGCTGGAGACCGCCTCGCCCGCCGGAATCATCGACGCCCGGTTCGCCGAGGCGCTCCAGGACCTGTACGGCGGCTACGGGTCCGTCGGCGCCTACCGCGACTTCCTGGCCGCGGTGGAGCGGCGAGCCGGGGTGAGGTTCGTCGAGCTGCTCGTACCGCCGGTGTCGGAGCGCGCGGCCAACGCCGTCCGACGGCCCGTCACCACCGGCTGGTGGACGGGCGACCCCAACCCGGCCGCGTACTTCGGCTCCGGAGGCTCCGGAGGCCCTGGGCGTCCGGGAGGTCCCGGTGGCGTCGGCGGCCCCGGTGAACCCGATGACCCCAGCAGCTCGGGCAGCCCCAGCAGCCCCGGCGCCCCCGGCCCGCGCTACCTTCCCCTCGACCGCATCACCCTGCGCCGCTCCGGCGGCCGGATCGTCGCCGAGGCGGACGGGGAGCGTGTGGTGCCCGTCCACCACGCCACCCGTAGCCCGATGCCCCCGTACGACGTGCTGTTCCGGCTGCTGCTGTCGGCCGGGCACCCCTGGGCGGCCACGGTGCTCCGGCTCGACGGTCTCGCCGCGGCCTTCCCCGCGCACCCGGACGTCACCCGTACGCCCAGGGTGACGATCGGCGGCGACCTGGTCGTCTCCCCGGCCGTCTGGCGGGTGCCCAGAGCCCGGCTGTGGCGGCCGGGCGACGGTGAGCTCGACCGGGTACGGACGCTGGCCATGCTCGTACGGTCCGCCGCGATGCCGCGGTTCGTCTTCGTACGGCCGGCCTTCGAGACCAAGCCGGTGCCGGTCGACCTCGAAGCGCTGACCGCGCTGAACGCCATCGAGCGAGCCTGCGCCGCGCTGCCCGGCGACGAGCTGGTCATCGAGGAGATGCTGCCCGGCCCGGTGGCCGGACCGCACGGGCCGACGCTGTCCGACGCACTGCACAAGGGCGCACCGGTCGCCGCCGAGCTGATGCTCAGGCTGCCCTTCGACCGGACCGCCGAGGAACTGGCCGCGCCTGCCGCCGCCGCCCTCACCCGGAACGTCCCCGGCCCGTCCGCACCCGGTGCGGGCGGATGCCGGGGCGGCAACCCACCAGGGAAACAGTAGGAAACAGGAGGAAACACCATGTCCACCATGGAGATCACCGACCTCGACACCCTCATCGACGAGCTGGACGAGCGCATCACCGGCACCGAGCTGCCCGCGCTGACGGACGGCTACAGCACCCTGTGCACGATCATCGGCTGCGACTCGGTCATCTGCAGCTGAGGCGCCGACCATGTCCGACCGGACGCGACGCGTCCATCACTGAGTTGAACGGAGCTACCCGGACCGGTCCGGGTGGCTCCCCGACGAGGAGGCCCGATGCCACCGTACGGCCCCGGACCGCACCCTTCGGCACTCGAACTCGCCCGGCAATTCCTGGACGGATACCCGGAGTTCGAGAACACCACCTCCGACCCCGGCGTCCCGGTACTGGCCTCGTTGGTCGCCCGGGCGGGCGACCCCGCCGCGGCTGCGAGCGCCCGGCGCGCGGTCGCCGCCTGGTCCCGGACCGTAGGCCGCGGACTGTCCCACGGCGGGCTGCTCGACGGCGGCCTGGCCGGAACCTACGTCGGCCTGCGCCGGGCCGCCCGGATCCACCCCCCGCTGCACCGCGCCGCCGACCGGCTGCGCGACCACCTGCTGAGCAGCGCCTCGTCGCACCCCTGGCGGACGACGGACGTCGCTCTGCCCGACTACGACCTCATCGGCGGACCGGCCGGCACCCTGCTCGCGCTCTGCGCCCAGGAACCACAGCCGTCCGTACGCCGACTCCTGCCGTTCGCCGCCCACTTGGCGGCACTGTGCGACAGCGACGACCTGCGCCGACTGCACATCGGCCGGCACGCCGGGGATCCCCGGCTGGGCTGGCTCCAGGGCCGGGTGAACACCGGAATGGGCCACGGTGTGGCGGGACTCGTCGCCGGGCTCACCGCCACGGTCCGCCGCACCGGACCACGCCCTCGGCTGACGGACGCCCTGCGCCGCGCCACCCACTGGCTGGCGCAGCAGTCCTTCGAGGACGACCGGGGTATCCGGAGCTGGGACGGCGCCGGACGCGACGGCCCGCCGCCCGCCGGGGCACGGGCCCGGCAGGCCTGGTGCTACGGCACCCCCGGCATCACCTGGGCACTCTGGGACGCGGCCGACGTGCTGGGCGACCGGGCGGCGGCCGACTGGGCGGCGGCCGCCTTCGCCACCCTCGCGGAGCGGTACGACGAGGACTTCCACCTCTTCGGCGACCCGCTGACCGACCGGCTCGCGCTGTGCCACGGCGCGGCGGGCGTGCTGGCCGTCGCGGACGCCTTCCACCGCTGGGCCCGGCTGTCGTCCGCCGCCGTGCTCGGCGCCCGGCTGGCCGAGCACCTGACCACCCGGCTGCCGGCCGCCCTCGCCCCGGACCGGCCGCGCACCTCACTGCTCACCGGAGCCCCGGGCGCACTCAGCGCCCTGCTCACCGCCACCGACGACACCTCGCGCGACTGGCTGCCCTGCCTCGGGCTGCGGTAGCGGACGCCGCTCACGGGCCGTACGCCAAGGTGTACGACTGGCCCGGCAGCCGGGTCGAGGACCGGGTCCCAGTCGGTCGAGGTGTTGGTGAGACGTTCAGCCGGGGACGGTCCCGCCCTCGACTGAGTGGATCGCTGCACAGAGGTGGATGCCTGGGCATCGGCCGCTGTCGTCGCGATGGGACCGGGCACGGGAGCACCGACCGCCCGGCGCCCCGCTCACCGCACCCGCAGCGCGAACCACAGCTCCGTCCGTACGTCCATGTCGTCCAGGTCCGCGTCCAGCAGGGCCGCGCAGCGGGCGATGCGCTGGCGGACCGTGTTGCGGTGGATCCGCAGGGCCGTGGCCGTACGGTCCCAGCTGCCGTGGAGGCTCAGCCAGCAGCGCAGGGTCTCGGTCAGCGGCTCGGTGAGCGGGGCGAGGAGGGCGCGGGCGTGCGCCTCGGCGCGGTCGGGCGGGATCAGGGCGGACAGGCCGGACCCGCCGTTGTGGTGGTGGGCCAGCGGGGTGCGGGTGGCGACGGCGCGGCCCAGGGCCCTGGCGGCCTGGTCGTCCGCGAGGTCGAGGGCGGTGATGGCGGCGGGGGCGGACGCGCCGAGGGTCCAGCCGGGCTGCGGGGTGATCCGGTCGCCGCCGGGGATCAGCACCCGTACGGCGTCGCCGCCCCGGCCCGCGTCGACCAGGGCCGAACCGAGGGCGGCGCCCAGTGCGCCGGTGGTGAGCGGGTCGACCGGGCCCTCGCCGCTGCGGCGCGCGTGCACCACCGTCCACTGCTCGGCGCCCCCGAGCAACGGCGCGACGTCCTGCGGGTCCGCGCCCAGCAGCATCCGTACCAGTGCGGCCGAACGGCCCGCGGCGTCGGCGCCCTGGTGCGGGGCGGCCAGCAGGGAGAGCAGGACCACCGCGATCCCGGCGATGGTGTGGTCGCCCGCCTCGCGCCGGTCCGTCGCCAACGCCAGGACCAGTCCCTGGCCGCCGCCCAGCGCGTACGCCGACAGATGGGTGTTCCGCAGCGTGTCGGTGGCGGACGCCGGGGCGGGGCGTGACCCGGCGCTGACCACCCGGGTGAGCCTGGCCAGCGCCGCCCCGATGTCGGGGGCCGGGCGTCGGCCCGACGCGTGCAGTTCCTCGCCGTCCGCGGCGAGCAGCGCCGCCCGGCCCTCCAGCTGGGCCGCCAGCTGGTGCAGCACCGCCGGGACCGGGTCCGACCGGGCCGCCGCCGTGGCCAGGGCCTGCTGGGCGCGCGTCACCCGGCGCAGCTCGCGGTGGCGGGCCTCGGCCATCAGCCGCCACACCGTCCGGGCGATCGCCGTGAACGGGGTCCCGGGCGGCACCTCCAGCAGTGGCAGACCGTGCCGGTCGCACGCCTCGATCAACGCCTGCGGCACGGTGTCGAACACCGGCGTCACCCCGAAACCGAGCGCCGCCGCCCCCGCCTCGACCAGCCGGCCCACGAACGCGTCCGGGTCCTTCAGCTGCACCCCCGCGCTCAGCAGCAGCTCACCGCCGAGCAGATACGGGTACGGGTCGGCCATCTCCGAGGTGTGCACCCACAGCAGATCCGCCTGCGCCGGCCCCGCGATCCGGCGCAGTCCGAGCTCCTCGTGGGCGAGCAGTTCGGCGAGCGGGATCGGAGGGGTGGGCGGAGGCGTGGGGGGCGGTGTGGGCGGGGGAGTGGGCGTCGGGGTCGGCCCGGCCGAGGCTTCCGGCATGGACGGTCCATCCATCAGAGACATCGACTATGGATGAAACGTACTCTTCAGCGCCGCTTGCGGGCCACCTACCGTCTTCTTCACCTCCCCGTCCCTCCCGCCCCGCCCCGCACACTGGACAACGCACGCAACCCGAAGGAAGGCACTTCACATGAGCAGCAACGAAACGCCGCGCGGCCCCGTCGACTCCTCCCGCGTCCCGCGGTACGCCGGACCCGCGACGTTCGCCCGGCTGCCCCGCCTCGACGAGGTCGGCACGGCCGATGTCGCCGTCGTCGGCGTGCCCTTCGACACCGGTGTCTCCTACCGGCCCGGCGCCCGTTTCGGCGGCAACGCGATCCGTGAGGCCTCGCGCCTGCTGCGCCCGTACAACCCGGCGCAGGACGCCTCGCCGTTCGCACTCGCACAGGTCGCCGACGCCGGTGACATCGCCGCGAACCCGTTCGACATCAACGAGGCCGTCGAGACGATCGAGGCCGCCGCGGACGACCTGCTCGGCACCGGCGCCCGCCTGATGACGCTCGGCGGCGACCACACCATCGCGCTGCCGCTGCTGCGCTCCGTCGCAAAGAAGCACGGTCCGGTCGCGCTGCTCCACTTCGACGCGCACCTCGACACCTGGGACACCTACTTCGGCGCCGAGTACACCCACGGCACCCCGTTCCGCCGCGCCGTCGAGGAAGGCATCCTCGACACCTCCGCGCTCTCCCACGTCGGCACCCGCGGCCCGCTCTACGGCAAGCAGGACCTGGACGACGACGCGAAGATGGGCTTCGGCATCGTCACCTCCGCCGACGTGATGCGGCGCGGCGTCGACGAGGTCGCCGACCAGCTGCGCCAACGCATCGGCGACCGGCCGCTGTACATCTCCATCGACATCGACGTGCTGGACCCGGCGCACGCCCCCGGTACCGGCACCCCCGAGGCCGGCGGCCTGACCTCCCGCGAGCTCCTGGAGATCGTCCGCGGGCTGTCCTCCTGCAACCTGGTCTCCGCCGACCTGGTCGAGGTCGCCCCCGCGTACGACCACGCCGAGATCACCTCCGTCGCCGCCTCCCACACGGCGTACGAGCTGACCACGATCATGGCCCGCCAGATCGCAGAGGCCCGTACGAAGTGAGCCACGACCACCACGACGAGCGGCCGCGGCTCACCCCCGAGCAGATCGCGGCCGCCCTGAACCCCCCGGCCGGCCGCAACGGCGGCGACCTCGTCGTCGAGACCCTCCAGGGCCTCGGCGCGACCACCGTCTTCGGCCTGCCCGGCCAGCACGCGCTCGGCATGTTCGACGCGCTGCGCCGTTCCTGTCTGACGTACATCGGGCTGCGCGTCGAGAACAACGCGGGCTTCGCCGCGGACGCGTACGGCCGGATCACCGGGGAAGTGGCGCCCCTGCTGCTCTCCACCGGGCCGGGCGCCCTCACCTCCCTCGCCGCGCTCCAGGAGGCGGCGGCCGCCTCCGCCCCCGTGCTGGCCATCTCCAGCCAGATCCCGGTGGCGGGCCTGGGCGGCGGACGCCACGGCTACCTGCACGAACTGCGCGACCAGAAGGCGTCGTTCCGCGACGTCGTGAAGTCCGTCCACACCGTCCGCACCGCCTCCCAGATCCCGTCGGCGATCGCCGCCGCCTGGGAGTCCGCGCTGACCGCCCCGCACGGCCCGGTCTGGATCGAGATCCCGCAGGACGTGCTCCTGGCCGAGACCACGCTCCCGGCCGTCACGGCGATGGACGCCACCCCGCGCGAGCTGCACGCCCGCCCCGAACTGACCGCCGTGGCGGCCGACCTGCTGTCCAAGGCCGAGCGCCCGGCGATCATCGCGGGCGGCGGAGTCGTACGGTCCGACGCGTCCGGCAAGCTGCGGGCACTCGCGGAGAAGCTCGACGCCCCCGTCGTCACCACCTTCGGCGGCAAGGGCGCCTTCCCGTGGGAGCACCCGCTGTCTCTCCAGTCCTGGCTGGAGGACCGACACACCACGGACTTCCTGGAGTCCGCCGACGTGCTGCTGGTCGTCGGCTCCGGACTCGGCGAACTCTCCTCGAACTACCACACGTTCGCCCCGCGCGGCCGGGTGATCCAGATCGAGGCGGACGCCGGGAAGCTGGAGTCCAACCACCCCGCGCTCGGCATCCACGCCGACGCCCGCGAGGCACTGTCCGACCTCCTCGAAGCGGTCGGCCGCCGCGAGGACCCGTCGGCGCCGGACCGGGTCCGTACGGTCCTCGACGCGGTACGGGAGCGGATCGCCGCCCAGGGACTCACCCTGGAACAGCGGCTGATCGCCTCGGTCCGCGAGGCGCTGCCCGACACGTCCCCCAGCTTCTGGGACATGACGATCCTCGCCTACTGGGCCTGGTCCGCCTTCGACGCCCGCCACCCCAACACGATGCACTCGGCCCAGGGCGCGGGCGGACTCGGCTACGGCTTCCCGGCCGCCCTCGGCGCGGCGGCGGCCGACCGTACGCGGCCGGTCCTCGCGGTCTCCGGCGACGGCGGCGCGATGTACTCGATCGCGGAACTGGCCACGGCCCGCCAGTACGGCCTCCCGGTCACCTGGCTGATCGTCGACGACGGCGGCTACGGCATCCTGCGCGAATACATGACGGGCGCCTTCGGCGAGGCCACGGCGACGGAGCTGGCCCGCCCCGACTTCGTGGCCCTCGCCGAGTCCTTCGGCGTCCCGGCGACCCGCACCACCCCGGAAACACTCGCCGCCGACCTGGCCGCGTCCCTCGCGGCGCCCGGCCCCTCGGTGGTCGTGCTCCCGGCCCTGCTGAGGATGTTCGAGCCGACGCACCTGTAGGCGTCGGCCCGCTTGCCCGCAGGCGTCGGCCCGCCGCCCGCCCGCGTACCCGGTTCCGGGCGCGCGGGCGGGTTCGGCGGGCTCATCCGAGGGGCGGGTACTCCTTCGCGATGAGCGCCATCTGCTCCTCCCTGCCCCGGTGGAAGTCCGGCCGCTCGTCGGGACTGAGGCTGGTGGGCACGGTCTTCGCCGGTGGCAGGAAATCGGTCAGCGACCGGAAGACCGGGTCCGCCGCCACCCCATGACCGCGGGTCCGGGCCTGCAACAGGTAGTGGACGATCTCCCGCAGGGGCTCCCGCAGATGGGGTTCCGGCCGTGCGGCGGCCTTCTCCGCGACTCCCGACTGTCCCAGCCCATGGTGTTCGTTCTGCGCGAGCCTCTGCAGGGCCGCGACCGCCGCGAAGAGCCGGCCGCAGCGGTATGCCTCGGCGTGCCGGACCGGCTGAGCGCTCGTCAAGGTTCCCCCTCGGTCGATGTGCCGGGTCGCACCCGGTGACCGATACCCGCGCGGCGAGCGGCGAATCACACAGCCCGCAAAGCGCAACTTTCCGGCGCATCCGTGTGTCGTTACTCCCGGGTGCGCCGGGAGCGCACCGTACCGATCCACTCATGGGGGACCAGCCGTATGAAAGAACAGCCCTGCATATCCCGTCGCGCCAAGGCCGCGCTCTCCGTCGCGCTCGCCGCGGGCGTGCTCGCACCCGTGGCGCTCGGCGCCGCGCCCGCCGCGGCGGCGACGCCGACGGTGAGCTGCACGTCCGGCAAGGCCGGGCTCGCCGCGAAGCTGACGAAGGACATCACCGCCGCGCTCAAGGGCCGGAAGTCCACGACGGCCGTGGCGCTCTATGACCGCAGGACCAAGACCAACTGCACCCTGCGGGCGACGACGAAGTACGACTCCGCCAGCGTCGTGAAGGCGACCGTGCTGGCGACGCTGCTCTGGGACAACAAGAAGCACAACCGCTACCTCACCCAGCGCGAGATCAACCTCGCCACCGCCATGATCACCAAGTCCGACAACAACGCGACCACCAGCCTGTGGAAGCAGCTCGGGGTGACCAAGGTCAAGGCGTTCCTCAAGGCCGCCGGGATGACGCACACCGTGCCCGGCTCCGGCGGCTACTGGGGACTGACCCAGATCACCGCCCAGGACGAGCTGCGGCTGCTGACCCTGCTGACCGCCAAGAACTCCGTACTGAGCGACAACGCGCGCGCCTACGAGCTGGGCCTGATGCGCAAGGTCGTCTCCTCGCAGCGCTGGGGCACCCCCGCCGGGGCGCCGTCCGGGACGACCGTCCAGGTCAAGAACGGCTGGCTGCCGCGCGCCACCCACGGCTGGCGGGTGCACAGCATCGGCGCGTTCACCGGCAAGGGGCACGACTACGGGATCACCGTGCTCACCCAGGACAACAAGACGATGAACGACGGCATCAACACCATCCAGGCCGTCGCCCGCGCCGTCCACAAGGACCTCAACCCGGCCGTCGCCGCGAAGACGACCTCGACCATCGCGCCGCCCGCCGCCCCGCAGGAGGCGGTGCCCGCGGTGCCGGAGGCCCCGGCCGTACGGATGCTCACCGCGACGCCGCGGCCGTAGCGCCCCGCCCGCCCGAAGCCGCCCCTGCCACCGGACCGGACATGCCCGTCCGGTGGCCGGGGCGGTCGGCGGGCGTAGGGCCTTCGGCGGACCCCCGCTACTGCGAACGGCCCGTCTTTGTGACAGCGGGATGAAAACCGCTGCCCACCGCGTTGGTGTCTTCCGGTAGAGCAGGTCGGACGGGGAGGCACCGGTGACGGACGCAGAGGACGTACAGGGCGCGGCGCAGGCCCCGGGATGGGCCCGGCGGCTGTGCGGGTACGCATGGCGCTACCGGCGCAATGTGCTGCTGGCGCTCGGCTCGTCGCTCGCCGGTATGGCGGTGATGGCGCTCGTCCCGCTGATCACCAAGGTGATCATCGACGACGTCGTGGTCGGCCACACCCGGTCCCTCGCCGTCTGGACCGGGCTCCTCATAGCCGCCGCCGGGCTCGTGTACATAGCCACGTACATCCGCCGGTACTACGGCGGCCGGCTCGCCCTCGACGTGCAGCACGACCTCCGTACCGAGATGTACGGGACGATCACCCGGCTCGACGGGAAGCGGCAGGACGAGCTGTCCACCGGCCAGGTCGTCGGGCGCGCCACCAGCGACCTCCAGCTGATCCAGGGGCTGCTGTTCATGCTCCCGATGACCATCGGGAACGTACTGCTCTTCCTCATATCCCTGGTGATCATGGCGTGGCTCTCGCCGCTGCTCACCCTGGTCGCGATCGCCGTCGCCCCCGCCCTCTGGTTCATCGCCCGCCGCTCCCGCGCCCGGCTCTTCCCCGCCACCTGGTACGCCCAGGGGCAGGCCGCCGCCGTCGCCGGAGTGGTCGACGGGGCAGTCTCCGGGGTCCGGGTCGTCAAGGGGTTCGGGCAGGAGGAGCAGGAGACCGGCAAGCTGCGCGAGGTGGGGCGGAAGCTGTTCGCCGGACGGCTGCGGACCATCCGGCTGAACTCCCGCTACACCCCCGCCCTCCAGGCCGTCCCCGCGCTCGGCCAGGTCGCGATGCTGGCGCTCGGTGGCTGGCTCGCCACCCGGGGCGAGATCACCCTCGGTACGTTCGTGGCGTTCTCCGCCTATCTCGCCCAGCTCGTCGGGCCGGTCCGGATGCTCGCCATGGTCCTCACCGTCGGCCAGCAGGCCCGGGCCGGCGTCGAACGCGTACTGGAGCTGATCGACACCGAGCCGACCATGAAGGACGGCACCAAGGACCTCCCGGCGGACGCCCCCGCGAGCGTCGAGTTCGACGACGTACGGTTCGGCTACGACGAGGACCGCCCCGTCCTCGACGGGTTCTCGCTGACCATCGAGCCCGGCGAGACCGTCGCCGTCGTCGGCGCGTCCGGCAGCGGGAAGTCCACCGTCTCGCTGCTGCTGCCCCGCTTCTACGACGTGACGCACGGCGCCGTCCTGGTCGGCGGCCACGACGTCCGCGAACTGACCCACGCATCGCTGCGCGCCGCCATCGGCCTCGTACCGGAGGACAGCTTCCTGTTCTCCGACACCGTCCGCGCCAACATCGCCTACGGATTCCCCGACGCCACCCGGGAACAGATCGAGGAGGCGGCCCGCGCCGCCCAGGCCGACCGGTTCATCGCGGAACTGCCCGAGGGCTACGACACCAAGGTCGGCGAGCACGGGCTCACCCTCTCCGGCGGCCAGCGCCAGCGCGTCGCGCTCGCCCGCGCCATCCTCGCCGACCCCCGGCTGCTCCTCCTCGACGACGCCACCTCCGCCGTCGACGCCCGGGTCGAGCACGAGATCCACGAGGCGCTGCGCCAGGTGATGGCAGGCCGCACCACCCTGCTGATCGCCCACCGCCGCTCCACCCTCGGCCTCGCCGACCGGATCGCCGTCCTGGAACACGGCCGGCTCGCCGACATCGGCACCCACGAGGAGCTGGAGCGCCGCTCCCCGCTCTACCGGCGGCTGCTCACCGACCCGGACGAGCTGGGCGGCACCTCGCCCGGACACCGGCCGGCGGCCGCCCCGGCCGACACCACCCCCGAGGACGACCGCGCGCTCCAGGAGGAGCTGGACGCCGAGTTCGACGCCGAGCGCGGCATCAGCCCCCACCTGTGGATACGCAAGGAGGAGCGGCGCGACACCGACGCGGCCGGCATGCCCGCCACCCCCGAGCTGCTCGCCCAGGTCGAGGCGCTGGCGCCCGCCACCGACACCCCCGACATCGACGAGGCGCGGGCCGTCCGCGCCGAGGATGCGTACGGGCTGCGCAGGCTGCTGCGCGGCTTCGGGCTGCCGCTGCTGGTGAGCCTGGCGCTGGTCGCGGTCGACGCGGGCGCCGGTCTGCTGCTGCCGGTGCTGATCCGGCACGGCATCGACCAGGGCGTCTCGCAGCTCGCGCTCGGCGCGGTCTGGGCGGCGTCCGCGCTGGCCCTGGTGGTGGTCCTCGTGCAGTGGGCCGCCCAGATCGGCGAGACCCGGATGACCGGCCGCACCGGCGAGCGGGTGCTGTACTCACTGCGGCTGAAGATCTTCGCGCAGCTCCAGCGGCTCGGCCTGGACTACTACGAGCGCGAGCTGACCGGCCGCATCATGACCCGGATGACGACGGACGTGGACGCGCTGTCGACGTTCCTGCAGACCGGTCTGGTCACCGCCTTCGTCTCCGTCGTCACCTTCTTCGGCATCATGGTCGCGCTGCTGGTCCTCGACGTGCAGCTGGCCCTCGTGGTCTTCGCGACGCTGCCGGTGCTGGTCGTCGGTACGTTCTTCTTCCGCCGCAAGAGCGTCAAGGCGTACGAGCTGGCCCGCGAGCGCATCAGCGCCGTCAACGCCGACCTCCAGGAGTCCGTCTCCGGACTGCGGATCGTGCAGGCGTTCCGCCGCGAGCACGACGGCACGCAGCGGTTCGCGGAGCGCAGCGACCACTACCGCGAGGCCCGGGTCCGGGGCCAGTGGCTGATCTCGGTCTACTTCCCGTTCGTGCAGCTGCTGTCCTCGGTGGCCGCGGCCGCCGTCCTGATCGTCGGCGCGGGCCGGGTCGACAACGGCACGCTCACCACCGGTGCGCTGGTCGCCTACCTGCTCTACATCGATCTGTTCTTCGCCCCGGTCCAGCAGCTCTCCCAGGTCTTCGACGGCTACCAGCAGGCCACCGTCTCGCTGGGCCGCATCCAGGAGCTGCTGCGCGAGCCGACCTCCACCGACGCCGCGGACGAACCGCTGGACGTGCTGTCGCTGCGCGGCGAGATCGCCTTCGAGGACGTGTCCTTCGCGTACGGCTCCGGCGACGGCGCCGAGGAGGCCCTCGTCGGGGTCGACCTGCGGATACCGGCCGGGCAGACGGTCGCCTTCGTCGGCGAGACCGGCGCCGGCAAGTCCACCCTCGTCAAGCTCGTCGCCCGCTTCTACGACCCCACGGGCGGCCGGGTCACGGCGGACGGCACCGATCTGCGCCGCCTCGACCTCACCGCGTACCGGCACCGGCTCGGCGTCGTACCGCAGGAGGCGTACCTCTTCGAGGGCACGGTCCGGGACGCCATCGCCTACGGGCGGCCCGAGGCCACCGACGCCGAGGTGGAGTCGGCGGCGCGGGCGGTCGGCGCCCACGACATGATCGCCACCCTGGACGGCGGCTATCTGCACGAGGTCGCCGAGCGGGGCCGCAACCTCTCGGCGGGCCAGCGCCAGCTGATCGCGCTCGCCCGCGCCGAACTCGTCGACCCGGACGTCCTGCTGCTCGACGAGGCGACCGCCTCACTGGACCTGGCCAGCGAGGCCCTGGTCAACCAGGCCACCGACCGGCTCACCGGCCGCCGCACCACCCTGGTCGTCGCCCACCGGCTGACCACGGCGGCCCGCGCCGACCGGGTCGTGGTGATGGACCACGGCCGGGTCGTCGAGGACGGCACCCACGACGAACTCCTGGCCAGGGAGGGGCACTACGCCGTGCTGTGGCGCACGTTCATCGGGGAGGACGAGCCCGCACAGGTGTGAGAAGCGGGCCCGCCCCGGCCCGTTCCGGGTCAGTCGCCGATTCCGGAGATCTTTCCGGTGCCCAGATCCGAGCGGACGGTCAGATACGAGTACGTCGGGTGCTTGCCGCCGCTCCAGGTGAGCCGGACCGTCGACCAGGTGTGGCCGGCGGCGCTGTCACCCGGGGTGACCCGGAAGGCGAGCGGGGTGTTCTGGGCGCGGAGCACACCATCCGCGTGGTTGCGCTGCTCCCAGGTGTTCAGCTCGGAGCGCAGGCGAGGGGTCAGATAGAAGGTGCGCAGGGTGGTGGCGAGCCGTCCGCCGTCCTCGGCGGAGACGGCGTCGATGTAGGCGCCGTAGAAGTGGGCGACCTGCTGGTGGGCCGGGGTGGAGAGACCACTGCGTACCGACGCCGGGGTCGCCGGGGACTGCGGGGCCGCCGCCGCTGCCGGGAGAGCGGCGACGGCGGTGAGGAGAGCGGAGGCGAGCAGCGTCCGGCCGATGAGGCGCCGGGCGCGGGGGCCCTGTGCGTTGCGGAGCTGAAGCATGACAGTTCCTGCCTTTCGTATGGCTCTGTCCTGTTGGAGTCATGCTGTGGCGATTCGGTTGCCCAAGGTGAGGAGCACGCCACACGCAACCTCCGGATGGCCTCCTGCGTCGTACGCATGTATGCGCATGCGCCGCGCAGGGGCGTAGGTGTTCGAATGGCGATGGAGTTGCTGGTGATCAGAGGGACGCGAAAGTCCGGAAAGGTCGAAATTTCCGACGAGGGTGACGGCAGAGGCAGAGACGGGAGTCCTCGCACCCGTCGGATGATGGTGTGTTCGGCCGTCCTGCCGCTGGTGGCCGCCCTCGGCCTGGTGCTCGGCGGCCCCTCGGCCGGCCGCGCCGACGCCGCGTCGCCCTGCGCCGGCCGCCCCGCCAAGACGGTCTCGTTCAAGACCGGCGAGCTGCGCGTCTACAAGAGCCGTTCCTACGCCTGCGCGATCGCGGTCGCCAAGAAGTCCGGCCCGCGCCGCGCCATGTCCGTGACGCTCCAGGCGCGCGGCGGCAGCCCCGTCGTCGACCGGGGCCGGTACACCAAACAGGCCGGCCCGGTGACGGTCCATGCGCTGAACCGGTGCGTCAGGGCCTCGGCCACCATCGCGGGAAAGTCGGGCTCCACGGGCTGGATCCTCTGCTGAACTCCCGGCCGATTCCCAGGCCGGATTCCCGGCCGGATTCTCTGCCGACCGGCCCCGACCCGCGGCCGCTCCGTGTCGACCGGGTCTGGCGGCACGGGTGTTGCCCCCGCTAGGTTCACGGCGACTGTTGTGACTCCTGGGAGGGCGTATGCGCAAGGCGTTCAGAGGGTTCCTGTCGCTCGCGGTGCTCATCGGCACGGTGGGCGTGACGGGTGCCTCGGCCGGGGCGGCCACCGCCGCGGAACCGGCCACGATCCGGACCGGCCCCGCCGCGGAGAACGGCACCGGCACGGACATCAAGGACCGCATCCTGGCCATCCCGGGGATGAGCCTCATCGAGGAGAAGCCCTACGCGGGCTACCGCTACTTCGTCCTCAACTACACCCAGCCGGTCGACCACCGGCACCCGTCCAGGGGCACCTTCCAGCAGCGCGTCACCGTGCTGCACAAGGACACCTCCCGCCCGACGGTCTTCTCCACCAGCGGATACAACGTCTCCACGAGTCCCGGCCGCGCCGAGCCGACCCGGATCATCGACGGCAACCAGGTCTCCCTGGAGTACCGCTACTTCACCCCGTCCCGGCCGGCCCCCGCGGACTGGTCCAAGCTCGACATCCGGCAGGCCGCCGACGACCAGCACCGCGTCTTCACCGCGCTGAAGCGGATCTACACCAAGAAGTGGCTCACCACCGGCGCCTCCAAGGGCGGCATGACGGCCACCTACTACGAGCGCTTCCACCCCGGGGACATGGACGGCGTCGTCGCGTACGTCGCGCCCAACGACGTGGTGGACAAGGAGGATTCGGCCTACGACCGGTTCCTCGAGAACGTCGGCACCAAGGAGTGCCGCGACCGGCTGAACGGGGTCCAGCGCGAGGCGCTGGTCCGCCGCGAGCCGCTGGAGCAGAAGTACCGGGAGTACGCCGCCGCGAACGGCTACACCTTCGACACCACCGGCTCGCTCGACAAGGCGTACGAGGCCGTCGTCATGGACTACGTCTGGGCGTACTGGCAGTACAGCCTGGAGTCCGACTGCGACACCGTCCCGGCCGGCGCCGGGTCCGCCACCGACCAGGCGATCTGGGACTCCATCGACTCGGTCTCCGGCTTCTCCACCTACACCGACCAGAGCCTGGAGCGGTACACCCCGTACTACTACCAGGCGGGCACCCAGCTCGGTTCGCCCGACATCCGCCAGCCGTGGGTCGGCGGTCTCAGCCGGTACGGGTACCAGCCGCCGCGCACCTTCGTGCCGCGTTCCATCCCGATGAAGTTCCAGCCGTCGGTGATGCGCGACGTCGACAACTGGGTGAAGCACCACGCCGACCGGATGCTGTACGTGTACGGGGAGAACGACCCGTGGGGCGCGGAGCGCTTCCGGGTCGGCGCGGGCTCCCGTGACAGCTACGTCATGACCGAGCCCGGCGGCAACCACGGCGCCAGCGTGGCCGGGCTCGCCGAGAACGACAGCGCGAAGGCCACCGCGGCCATCCTGCGCTGGGCGGGCGTCGCCCCGGCCGCCGTGCGGGACGATCCGTCGAAGGCGAAGCCGCTCGCTAAGTTCGACGCGCGGCTCGACCGGCAGGACGTGATGAACGAGCGCAGGACGCGGCCGTAGGGCCGGGCCGTCACCCGTGACGGGGAGGGGCCGCGCATCGCGACTCTTCCGGCGAATGGCACGGCCCCTCCCCGTTCCGTCAGTACCTCAGCCCGTAACCCACCGGGTGCAGCACCACGGCCGGGTCGTCCGCGCGCTGCACCGGGACCGGCAGGGTGCCCTCCGGTTCGGCGCGGCCCGCGATCACCCGGGCGGCGGCGCGCAGTTCGACATCGGTCCAGGAGTACGTGGCCAGGTTGGCCGCGAATCCGGTCCCGGCCAGCTGGGCGATGTCGTACGGATTGCGGACCGCCACCGTGATCACCGGGACGCCGGTCGCCGCCAGTTCGCTCACCAGGGTGCGCTGCGAGCTGGTCGCCGAGACGTTGTACGTCGCCACGACCACCGCGTCCTTGCCCTGTGCGGCGGCCACCGCCGCGGCGATCTTCGCCGCGGTGGGGGCGGTGCCGGTGGACAGCGCGGTCGCCGCGTAGCCGAGTTCGCCGAACGCCGTGGCCAGGGTGGTGGTCGGCGGTCCGGTGGTGCCGGACGGGGAGGCGGGATCGGCGCCAACCACCAGCAGGTCGCGGTGCGAGCGGCGGGAGAGCGGCAGCAGCGCCCCGTCGTTGGCGAGCAGCGTGGTGGTGCGCTCGGCGATCCGGTCGGCGGCGGCGAGGTGCGAGCGGGTGCCCACGGTGCGGTCCACCCCCGAGCGGCTGACGAACGGGTCGTCGAACAGCCCGAGCTTCGCCTTCAGCCGCAGGATGCGCAGGATCGATTCATCAATCCGGGCCTCGCTGATCTCACCGCTCTTCACGGCCTCCAGCACGGCGTTCCAGGAGACGTCCAGGCTCGGCGGGTTCAGCAGCTGGTCGACGCCTGCCTGGAGAGCGAGTACCGGCACGCGCTCGTCGCCGTACTTCGTCCGCACTCCCTCCATGCCGAGCGAGTCGGTCACCACGACCCCGTCGTAGCCGAGCTCCTCGCGCAGGATGCCGGTGAGGATCGGGTGGGACAGTGTCGCCGGGTCCTCGGCCGGGTCCAGGGCAGGCACCACGATGTGCGCGGTCATGATCGAGTCGATGCCCGCGGCGATCGCGGCCCGGAACGGCGGTTCGTCCAGCTCCGCCCACTGCTCCCGGGTGTGGGTGATGACGGGCAGCCCGGTGTGGCTGTCGGTGCTGGTGTCGCCGTGGCCCGGGAAGTGCTTGGCCGTCGAGGCGATCCCGCTGCTCTGGTACCCCTTCACCTGCGCGGCGACCATGGCGGCCACGGACTGCGGGTCGGAGCCGAAGGAGCGTACGCCGATCACCGGGTTGGCCGGGTTGACGTTGACGTCCGCGTCCGGGGCGTAGTTCTGGTTGATGCCGATCGCGGCCAGTTCGGCGCCCGCGATCTGCCCGGCCCGGCGGGCGTCGGAGCGCGAACCCCCCGCGCCGAGCGCCATCGCGCCCGGCATCAGGGTGGCCGGTTCGCCGACCCGGCAGACGATGCCGTGCTCCTGGTCGGTGGAGACGAGGAGCGGCAGGGGAGTGGGGCCGGCCAGACCGGCGCGCTGGATGCCGTTGGAGAGTTCGGCGATCTGGTGCGGGTCGCGGGTGTTGTGCGCCCAGGTGAAGTAGATGATCCCGCCGACGTGGTACCTGTCGATCATCTCGGCGGCGGTGCGGACCCCGATCTCGGCCATGTTGGCGTCGATGTCGGCCTGGTCGGGGTCGGTGGCGGAGTGCCCGTACACCCGCATCACGAAGAGCTGCCCGACCTTCTCCTCCAGGGACATCCCGGAGATGATCCGCTTGAGGCGCTTGGTCGTGGCGGCTGAATGGTGCTGTCCGCTGCTCGCGGACCGCTGGGCGGCGACCGCGCCGGGGGCGAGGCCCGCGCCCGTGACGGCGGCGACTGCCGTCGCGGCGGTGGCGGTGAGGAGGGTGCGTCTGGAGGTGCGGTGGTGCACGTGAGCTCCTTCGGCCGTACTCGGGGACGAGAGGTGGTGAGAACTGGTGAAAGAAACTTCCAAGGAGCACGGATATCCAGAAAATAACTTCCGGTCAAGGGTCCGGACCGATTTGAGCCCGTCGGCGTGGCAACGGACACGCCCCCGCCCGGCGACCGGAGGCCCTGCTCAGCCCAGCCCCACCGCTGCCCCGTGGGCCCGCAGCGCGGACACCGCCGCCGTGATCGCGGGCCGCCGCGCCGCCTCCGTACGCCACAGCGCGTACAGCCGCCGCACCGGTACGGGATCGAGTGGCACCGCCACCACCCCCGGCGGCAGCTGCCCCCGCCCCAGGCGCGGGATCATCGCGACCCCGAGGCCGGCCGCGAGCAGGGCCAGCTGGGTGTGGTTCTCCTCCGCCTGGTGCCGGATGTCCGGCTCGTAACCCGCCGCCCGCAACGTCCGTACGAGCCAGTCGTGGCAGACCGTCCCCGGCGGCTGGCAGATCCACCGCTCCTTCGCCAGCTCCTCGCGCCGCACCGCGTCCCGCCCGGCGAGGCGGTGCCCCTCGGGCACCAGCAGATCGCAGCGGTCGTCCCCGATCACCGCCTGGGCCACGCCCTCCGGGGCGGGCAGCGGGGCGATGTCCCAGTCGTGCGCGACCGCCAGATCGATCACCCCCTTGGCCACCAGGTCGACCGAGAGGTGCGGATCGACCTCGGTCATCCGGACCTCCAGCGCCGGGTGGTCCCGGTCCAGCCCGGCCAGCACCCCGGGCAGCAGCCCGCGTGCCGCGGACGCGAACGCGCCGATCGACAGCCGCCCCGTCGGCAGCCCCCTGCGCTCCTCCAGCGTGGTCTCCGCGCGCTCCACGATCGCCAGCAGCTGCTGGGCCGTCGCGGCCAGATGGAGCGCCTCCTCCGTCAGCGCGATCCCGCGCCCGCGCCGTTCGAGCAGCGTCGTACGGGTCTCCCGTTCCAGCTTGGTGATCTGCTGCGAGACCGCCGACGGGGTGTAGCCGAGCGCGGCGGCGGCGCCCGCGACGGAGCCGTGGACGGAGACGGCGTGCAGGGCGCGCAGCCGGGCCAGATCGAGCACCGGAACCTCCCGGACCTCGGTGATGCGCCGGCCGACGCACCGGCCGGTCCATCAGCCGGCCGTCACGTGGTCCATTCGGCCGGCCCTCACGTGATTCATTAGCGACACTCAATTTCACCATGAAGAAATCCGCGCTGGTGCTACATGGTCGTTGCGGGTGATCCTCGGTGCATGCGTCCCCTCCACATCGCCCTGGCCGCCCTGGTGGCAGCCGTCTGGGGTGTCAATTTCGTCGTCATCGAGGTCGGTCTCGGGCACTTCCCGCCGCTGCTCTTCTCGGCCCTGCGCTTCCTGGTCGCCGCAGTGCCCGCGGTCTTCCTCGTCGGCCGGCCCAAGGTCGCCTGGAAGTGGATCGTGGGCGTCGGGCTGGTCCTCGGAGTGGCGAAGTTCGGCCTGCTCTTCATCGGCATGGACCGGGGGATGCCCGCCGGTCTCTCCTCCCTGGTGCTCCAGGTCCAGGCGGTCTTCACCGCCCTGTTCGCCGCCGTGGCGCTCGGCGAACGACCGGGCAGGACAAGGGTGTTGGGAATGGGGGTGGCGCTCGCGGGGATCGGGGTCGCCGCGGTCGACGAAGGGGCGGGCGGGCCCGTGCTCGCCTTCGTCCTGGTGATCGCGGCGGCGGCCTGCTGGGGCGTGTCCAACGTGCTGACCCGCAGGGCCGCCCCGCCCGACTCGCTCAACTTCATGGTCTGGGTCTCGACCGTGCCCGTACTTCCCCTGCTCGGCCTCTCCCTCCTCTTCGAGGGCTGGGACCGCGACGCGCAGGCGCTGGCCGGGCTCGACTGGAGCGGCGCCGGGATCATCGTCTACGTCGCCTGGATCACCACCGTCTTCGGCTTCGGCGCCTGGGGCTTCCTGCTGCGCCACCACCCGGCCTCCTCGGTGGCCCCCTTCACCCTGCTCGTCCCGGTCTTCGGGATGTCCTCGGCCGCACTGCTGCTGGACGAGTCGGTGAGCCCGCTGCGGTGGTGCGCGGCGGCGCTGCTGGTGGGCGGGGTGGCGCTCACGTCGCTGGCGGGGGCGCGGCGGCCGCGCGACGGGACACCCGGGTCCCCGGAACCCGAGCCGGAACCGGAGGTGGCGCGGGCCGCCTGAACGCGCGGGCCGCGCCCGTTCCGGGCAGTGGGCGCCGCCTACCGCTCGCGCGCCCCCAGCCGCAGCAGGTGCTCCCGCCCGGCGGCCAGCAGCCCCGGCAGCTCCGCCGCGTCCGGGTGCCAGCGCTTCTCGTACTCCCAGCAGACCCAGCTGTCCGGGTCCAGCGTGTCCAGGCAGGCCCCCAGCGGCAGCACCCCGGCGCCCAGCGCCAACGGTTCGGTGTCCTCGGCCGACGCGATGTCCTTCACCTGTACGTAGCCCAGGTGCGGGGCCAGCACCGCATGGCTGGCGTCCGGGTCCTCGCCCGCCAGCCAGGTGTGCATGATGTCCCAGAGCGCGCCGATCTGCCGGTGCCCGACCGTTCCGACGACCCGGGCCACATCGGCGCCGGCCCGGTGCGAGTCGTGGGTCTCCAGCAGGATGCGTACGCCCTGGTCGGTGGCGTGCGGGGCGGCGGCGGCCAGCCGGCGGGCGGCGGTCGCGTCGGCCACGGCGGAGTCCTGGCCGCCGCCGCCCGGGAAGACCCGGACGTTCTGCGCGCCCAGGTCGTGCGCCAGGTCCACCAGCCCGGCCAGCTCGTCCAGCGCCGGTGCGTCGTCGCCCTCGGCGGCGGCCCGGACGTAACCGGCGACGGTCAGGATCTCGACGCCGCCCGCCTTGAACTCCTGGACGACGGCGGCCCGTTCGGGCGCGGAGAGGCCCGGGTGCACCGGCTCCTCGGGATGGGCGCGCAGCTCCACCCCCTGGTAGCCGTGCCCGGCGGCGAGCCGGACGACATCGGCGACCGGCATCCCCGGGACTCCGAGGGTCGAGAAAGCGAGCTTCACGTACGTGTCCTTCCGTCGTCGTCCGGCCGCCCTTCCGGCCCGGCCTCGGCAGGGTTCCCGGAGCAGCCGCCCCAGACTATCCAGCAGCCTCGGCACGCCCGCCCGCTGCCGGGGGCCCGGCAGCGGGCGGACGCGCCCGGCCCGGACCTGCCCGGACTCGACCCACCCCGCCCCGCCCGGCCC
Source organism: Streptomyces sp. NPDC007164 (assembly GCF_040634135.1). Classification (NCBI taxonomy): domain Bacteria; kingdom Bacillati; phylum Actinomycetota; class Actinomycetes; order Kitasatosporales; family Streptomycetaceae; genus Streptomyces; species Streptomyces sp. NPDC007164. The sequence goes on along the minus strand of NZ_JBEYFB010000013.1, from coordinate 105,155 downwards.
CCGGTCAGTCGCGTTCGGCCGCGCACTCGGCGGAGAACTCGCACAGTGCCGCGCGGTCCGCACGCCCCGTCTTGCTCAGCAGACTCGCCATGTGCTTCTCCACCGTGCGCGGCGATATGGAAAGCCGCCGGGCGATCTGCTGATTGCCGGGCCGCTCCGTCAGCAGCACGAATACCTCGTACTCGCGCGGCGTCACCCCGTTCGTCCGCAGCACGGCAGGGATACGGTCCCAGCCGCCCCGGTGCTGCCCGACGCTGGCCCCCGCCTGCCGCAGCGCCGCCCGGCACGCGGCGGCGACCGGCTGGATGCCCGCCCCGTAGAAGTACTCCTCCGACGCCCGCAGCCAGCTCACCGGCTCACCCCACTGCTCGGTGAGCGCCGCGCCGGCGACCAGCCGCAGCCCCAGATGGCGGGCGAGCGGAAAGGCGGCGGCGTCGTTGAGGGCCGCCCCGACCGACCGGGCAGCCCGGTCCGCGTCGCCCGCACGGCCGTGCAGCACGCCATCGGCCAGTCGCAGGAACAGCTGGTTCCACGCCAGGTCCGCGCCGGGGCTCTCCAGGATCCTGTCGAGCTCCGCCCGGCCGTCCCGGCCGTCGAGTATCCGCAACAGCGGACGCAGACCGTAACGCCCGCTCAGGTAGAAGAAACTGGGGTGCTCGCGCTCCCAGGCCAGCGAGGCGTCCAGGTCGGCCAGCGCGCTCTCGCGGTCCTCCTCCAGCAGCGCCGAGAAGGCGCGGCAGAGCCCCAGTTGCAGCGGGACCAGTAAGGACTCCTCGCCGCCCGCCCGGCGGAACCGGACCATCGCCCGGTCCAGGTCCCGTCTTCGGCCCCGGTGCGCGGCGAGCGTCGCCGAGGCCAGCAGCAGATAGCGGTGCGCCCCCAGATTGCGGACCCGCGCGCTGGCGGCCACCGACCGCTCGATGATCTCGTGCGCCCCGTCCCACTCGCTCCGCATCACCGCGTTCATGGCGAGCAGCCCGTCCACGGTCTGCGTCGGCACCAGCGCGCCCAGCGACTGGGCGGCGGTCCGGGCCGTCTCCAGCCCGGCCGGGTCACCGGTGCGCATGAACGTGTTGGCGCCGAGCCGGACCAGCGCCTCCACCCGCCACACCGGCAGGGCGTGCTGCTCGGAGACCGCGAGCATCCGCTCCAGGCACGCGTCGGCCTCGTCGAAGCCGCGCTCCCGGGAGAGCAGCGCCAGTAACTGCCAGGCCTGGCAGGCGACCACGGGGAGATTGCGTTCCTCCGCCACGGCGGCGGCCCGGCGCGCGGCGTCCTGCGCGGACTCCCGCCGCCCGTGGCTCTCCTGGCCGGGCAGCAGCGCCAGATGACCGTCCACCACGTCGAGCGCCGCCTCCTGCTCAGGGCGGACGGCCGTACCGAGCACGCTCCGCGCGGTCCGGATCTGCCCGGCCGCCTCGTCCACGCGCTCCGCCATCACGGCCGCCCAGGCGATCCGGATGTGGGTCTCCCCGCGCTGCTCGGAGGCGTCGGAGCGCGGCGGCACCGGGGGAAGCTCCGCGGTCAGCGCCAGCGCCGTGTCCAGCTCACCGGCCTCGGCGTGGGAGACGGCGAGCGACTCCGTGATGCTCCGCAGATCGCGCTCGTGGGCGAGCGAGCGGGCCCGTTCCAGCAGGATGACGGCCGAACCGGACGCGCCCGCGGCCAGCATCCGGCGGCCGACGTCGGCGAACTGACGGGCCGCGCCGTGCCGGTCGCCCCCGGCCAGTTGCAGCGTCGCCATCAACTGCCGTTGCTCATCGCCGAGGTGATGCTCGGTGGCGGCCAGGGAGAGCGCCGCGCGGCGGGCCGTCGCGGCCCGCTCCGCCGGTGCCAGCGAGGCCACCAGCGCCTCGGCGGTCAGCGCGTGCCGGAAGGTGTAGCGGTCGGGGTCAGCCCCGTCGGGGGCGATGATGTTCGCCTCCACGGCGGAGCGCAGATGACTGAAGAGCGTACGGTCGTCGAACCCGGTGACCGTCTGGAGCACGGTGACCGAGAACCGGCTGCCCAGCGTGGCCGCGCACAGGAGCAGCTCGCGCACCGGCTCGTCGAACCGGTCCAGCCGCCGCGACCAGCTGCGCACCACTCCGGTCGGCACCGACGCGTCCGGGTTGACGTGCTCCTCCCACCGGCCGCCGGCCCGGCGCAGCTGGCCGGAGTCGAGCAGATCGGCGAGCAGCACCTCGACCAGGTAAGGATTGCCGCCGGCCCGGCCGACCAGCCGTTGGTGGGTGGCCTGCGGCACCTCGTCCGGGGCGGCCTCCAGACACGAGGCGGTCATCTCCCGCACGTCCGCGTCCCCGAGCGGCGCCAGCTCGCTCACCGTGGCGACCTGCCGCCGCTCCGCCGAGCGCACCAGATCGAGTGCGACACCGGGCTCCGGACGCAGCGTCCCCAGCAGCAGCACCGGCAGGTCCGCCACGTTGTCGATGACGTACTCCACCACCGCGATCGTCTCGGTGTCGGAGTCGTGCAGATCCTCCAGCAGGATCACGCAGCCGCGCTCCTGGCCGAGCACCGACAGCAGCCGCAGCAGCGCCTCGGCCAGCTCGACCACGGTCTCCGGATAGCCGGGGGCGGAACCCCGGCGCCACTCCGGCACCAGCCGGGCCAGCGCCGGACGGTACGGGTCCAGCTCCGGGTCGGTGGGCGTACCGGCCGCCCGGAACCGCGAGGACAGCGCCTCGATCAGCGGGCGGAACGGCACCACGAGCCCGGTCGACGTGGCCCTGCCGCGCAGCACCGGCATGCCCCGCTCGTACGCCCGGTAGGCGCACTCACCGGCCAGCCGGGATTTGCCGATGCCCGCGTCGCCGACGAAGAAGACCGCACGCCCCGAACACCGCGACGCGGTGTCCAGGGCATTGCTCAGCAGGTCGGTCTCAGCGACACGCCCGACAATCACTGACGAAGTGGCACGCATGGACGCAGGCTACTTGAGCCACTACCCACCGGTCAGTGCGGCAAATCGCTTGATCCCAAAAGGAATTGACTCAGTTCCAGGTCATCGTGGTCCACGGCAGGTCCCCGGTGCAGTCGATACCGCTGTCCGCGGCGCCGAGGATTCTGCTGCGCAACCCCAGTCTGCCACCCGCACCCAGGGCGATTCGGCCGACGGGGTGCTCGTCCGCGGCGCTGTCGGACTCGGCGGCGCGGAAGGCGGAAGCTCCGGTGGTCTGCGTGGTCCTCTGCATGGTCTGCCTCTTCTCTCGTGGGAGGTTGTCGTTGCGTGGGCTACGCGACATGTACGACGCGGTGGTACGTGAATGAGGAGTAAGTACACGCTCCGGTACGGGTGTTACGTGCGGGGTGCGGGGTGCGGGGAGGGCGTGACCGCTCAGCCGGGCGCCGCCGACATGGTGGGCCCGGCGAGCAGCAGCATCGACGGCACCCGGTCGGGGAATCCGGCCCGCAGCAGCCCGTGCCCGATCCCCGCGAGGCCGGTCAGCAGCCCCGGATGCGACACCTGGCCGGGCGTTCCGCAGCGCGGCTTCGTCCGGTCGGCCGCCGCGAGCAGCGCTCCGGCCCGCTCCACCCATCGGGTGCGGGCACCCGATGGCTCGCCCCGGCGCAGCAGTTCGAGGACGCCGAGTTCGCCGTGGCACAGGCTGTCGTCCGGCGGCGGTTCGGCGCGTGCGATGTCCGCCGCCGCCTCGTGCGCCCAGGCGGACAGCAGCGGGTCGGCCTGCGCCGCCGGGCTGTCCAGTACGGCCAGCGCCACGCCCGTCCGGCCCCGGCACCAGGAGATGTCGCGGTCCACGGAACCGGTCGCGGCCCGCAGCGCGGCGAGCCCCGGGGCACGGTACGGCTCACCGCCACCCGCCTCGGCGAAGCGCAGCAGCGCCCAGCCGATCCCGGCGGACCCGTCGGCGAACCCCGGTGTGTCCGGCAGCGGCGCCTCGCGCAGCAGCCCGGCGCAGCGCTCCGCCGCATGCCACACATCGGCCCGTCCGGTGACCCGGTACCCGGCGAGCAGTCCGGCCAGCCCGCCGGCCGTACCCCCACGCACCCCGTACTCGCTCTCGGCGACGGCCGCCGCACCGGTCAACCGCAGTGCGGGCAGTACCAGTCCACCGAGGCGCGGGTCGTCCAGCGCGTCCGCGACCTGGGTCAGTGCGTACGCGATCCCGCCGATCCCGGCGAACGCACCCGAGCCCACCGGGCCCAGGTCGTCCGGGCGCGAGTGCAGCACGTCCAGCAGTCCGGCGAGGGGTGCCAGCGCGTCCCGGGCGGCCGCAGCGTACCGGTCCGCCCCGGTGAGCGCGGCGAGCTGGGCCAGGAAGCACGCCGTACCGGTGTAGCCGCCGGCCAGATCGGCGGCCATCGGGCCCAGCCGCCAGTAGCGCTCGTCGAGCAGCTCCAGGCCGATCCAGTTCAGCCGGGTGGGCCCGGAGTAGGCCTGGGACACCAGCCCGTCGCCGACCGACCGGGCCGCCGCGAGCAGCTGGTCCGGATCCGGCGCGGTCGCGGCCGTACGGACCCGGCGCGGGCCGGGCCGGGGCTCGTGGGCGGGCTCGCGCGAGGTGGTCACCATCGCGGCGCGGATGATCCGTTCCTGGTCCTTGCGGTCCACCGCGCCCATGGCCGCCAGCTTCGCGCGGACCAGGGACAGCCCGGTCCGGGCGAGCGTTCCGGGCAGCAGCCGGCCGGTCCCGCTCCACAGGTCGGTACGTTCGGGCAGGGTGGTGAACAGGGGCACGTCGCCCGACCAGAGCTGGGCGATCTCCTCGTCCAGCAGGCCCGGCAGCGCGGCGGATCCCAGGGTGTCGGTGCCCAGCAGCGCGAGCACCTCGTGCCGTTCGGCGGCGTCCTTCATCAGGTCCGGGTGCGTGGACTCGTCCAGGAGCGAGGCGTAGATCCAGGTGGGCCGCACCACGACCCGCACCTCGTCGCAGGCGAACCGGTCCAACAGGCCACCGGTGCACAGGAGTTCGGCGCGGGCCTCCTTGATCGCGTTGTAACCGGCGCGGAATCCGGCACACAGCGCCCGGGTGAAGGCGGACGGGTCGGCGGGCGTTCCGGTCAGCCGGGGCCGGTTCGCCGAACCGCCGAACCGGGCCGTCCGCCGCACCAGCCGCATCCGGTCGGTCCCCGCGTCCGCCCAGCCCACGCTGCGCACCGGGGAATCGGCCGCCTGCCCACCGCCGATCCCGGACATGTCGAGCGCCGACTCGTCCCCGACGAGCAGCTGCGGCAGCAGTCCCACCCGGTGCACCGAGTCGTGCAGGGCGCGGGCCGCCGGATCGTCCGAACCCGCGGTGCGCAGCGGCGGGTGGAACAGCGTCTCCACGTCGACGAGTACCGGGTACTCCCCGTCCGCGATCAGGTTCTCGTGGTGCAGGTCGGTGCCGTCCAGCGCGTGCAGCAGGGCCAGCAGCGCGCCCTGGCGCCGGTAGAAGGTCTCGACCTCGCGGCCCGAGCGGCAGGGCCGTTCCGCGACGAACTCCACCCAGCCGTACGCCCCCCGGTCCAGCAGGGCGAGCGTACGGAGCCCGGGAGTGCCGGGCAGCGCGTTGAACCACTGGACCAGTTCGTTGAAGTGCTGGTGCGCGGCGAGCGGGCGCGGCTTGTAGACCAGCCGGGCGCCGTCCTCGAACCGGAGCAGCATCACGGTCCGCCCGCCCCGGTGGCCGTCCCCGGCACCGGGTTCGACCCCCACCAGCCGCCCGCCGCCTGCCTCTTCGCCTCCGGCCTCTTCGCCCCCGGACTCGTGGACGCCCGGCAGCGCCGGCCGGTCCGCGGCGAACCGGACGAGCATCTCGGCCAGCGCGGCGGCGGCGTCGAGCGCGGTACGCGCCAGGATCCGGGCCAGCACGGGGTACGTGGTGCAGAGCGCGGCCAGCCCGGACCGGGCGCCGGTCAGCCGCAGGAAGCCGGTGAACCGGTCCTCGGGGCCGTCCCCGGCCAGCCGCCCGTCCCGCCGCGCCGTGTGCAGCTCCAGGACCAGGGTCCGGGCGGCGAGCCGCGCGAGCCGCCGGGACAGATGCCGCTCGAAGTCGTCCCGTACGGAGTCCAGATCGACGCACCGGCTCAGCCGCGGCGGCAGACCGTCCCGCATCCGCAGCGCCGCACAGGCGGTGAACGGGGCGAGGACACGCTCGAATCCACGCAGCCCCGGCAGGTCCTCCCGGTCGCCGATCGCCGCCCGTTCGGGCGCCGCGTCGATAGCGTCCTGGACGAACACCGCCCAGTCCGGGGCGCGTTCGGGGAGTGCATCGCCGGTCGGTGCGTCGCCGCGCACCGCATCACCGGCCACCGCATCGCCGGTCAGGGCATCACCGCGCACCGCATCGCCGGTCAGCGCCGGCCGCCACCACGAACCTGCGGCCCAGGGAGCCGCGTCCGCCGTCGGCCGGTCGGCCTCCAGCAGGCTGACCGCATCGGCGGAGGAACCCGCTGCCGCAGCCGGACGTGACGCGGAAGAAACGCCCGGTCGTCCGCCGCCGTCCGTATGGATCTCCGTCATCGCGCCTCCTCGGTCCGGCGCCGGTACCACCGGTCCGCCACGCCCCATACTTCCGGCGACGCCTCCGGTGGACATGGGGGCAACGCCCCCATCTTTCTGCCCGTGACCCGAACGGGAACCGGAACGGGCCCCGGTTCGCCCTCGGTTCGCACCCCGGTTCGCACCCCGGCCGGAGGCCGGAGCGAGGCCGGAGCGAGGCCGGGGCGAGGCCGGGTCACAGGTCGTGGCTCAGGCCCGCGGCGGTGCCGTCGACCCTCGCACCATCAGCTCCGCCGCGATCGTCGCGATGCCCCCGGGCGGCGGGGTCTCCTTGCCCATCGCGAGCCGGCCCGCGCGGGCGCCCGCCTCGAAGAGCGGCAGCCGTACGGTCGTCAGAGCCGGGACCGCGTCCACCGAGAACGGCAGGTCGTCGAAGCCCGCCACCGAGATGTCCTCGGGGATGCGCAGCCCCCGGTCCCGGACGGCCGCGCACGCGCCCAGCGCCACCGTGTCGTTGGCCGCGACGATCGCCGTCACCTCCGGTTCGCGGCGCAGGAGTTCGAGGGTGGCGTCGTACCCGGAGCGACGGTCGTAGGGGCCGTGGACGGTGAGGCGCTCCTCGTCGTACCCGTCGGCGGGAAGCCCCGCCGCTCCCGTACCGCCGCCGGGGCGCCCCGCCGCTCCCGTACCGCCGCCGAGGAGCCCCGCCGCCCGCATCGCGTCGCGGTGGCCCTCCAGCCGGTGGCGGGTCGTCGTCCGCTCCAGCGGGCCCGCGACATAGCCGATCCGCCGGTGGCCGAGCGAGAGCAGGTGCTCGGTGAGGCGACGGCCGCCGCCCCGGTTGTCGAAGGCCAGCGCGGCCACGACCGCCTCGCCGTCCGGCAGAGGGGGCCGCCCGCACAGCACCACCCGGGTGCCCGCGTCCGCGAGCTTGGCCAGCTTGGCGGAGACCGCGGCCTGGTGCACCGGGTCCTCCACCGCGCCGCCGGTCAGGACGACGGCCGCGGCGCGCTGGCGCTGGAGCAGGGTGAGATAGGTCAGCTCGCGCTCGGGGGAGCCGCCGGTGTTGCAGACCACCGCGAGCTTCTCGCCGCCCGCCCGGCCCGAACCGTCGCCCGGCCCGCCGATCTCGGTCTGCGCCGCGCCCGCCATGATCCCGAAGAACGGGTCCGCGATGTCGTTGACCAGGATGCCGACCAGGTCGGAGGTGGCCGCCGCGAGCGAGCTGGCCGGCCCGTTGAGCACATAGTCCAGGTCGTCCACCGCGCGCAGCACCCGTTCGCGGGTGGACGCGGCCACCGGGTAGTTGCCGTTGAGCACGCGGGAGACGGTGGCCGGCGACACCCGGGCGCGGGCCGCCACATCCGCCAGGGTGACTGTCATCGCTTTCCTCCGAGGAGTGACGAGGAGTGAGTGGAGTTTGGCAGCGCGCCCCCTCTTGTCCGGGCCGCTGTCGGCAGGCTAGCGTCATACCTCGTAGAAAGCGCTTGCTACGGCTGTATGGAGGAAGTTTCGTGACACGCAGGACAGTGCGCATCGCCATGAACGGCGTCACGGGTCGCATGGGATACCGGCAGCACCTGGTGCGCTCGATCCTCGCGATCCGCGAGCAGGGCGGCCTCGACCTCGGCGACGGGGACGTGCTGTGGCCCGAACCCGTGCTGGTCGGCCGCCGCGCCCATGCGCTGGAGGAGCTCGCCGCGCAGCACGGCCTGACCGAGTGGTCGACCGACCTCGACGCGGTCCTCGCCGACGACACCATCGACATCTACTTCGACGCCCAGGTCACCTCGGCCCGGGTGGACGCGATCAAGAAGGCGATCGCGGCGGGCAAGCACATCTACACCGAGAAGCCCACCGCCACCGACGTCGAGGGCGCCCTGGAGCTGGCCCGGCTGGCCCGTGAGGCCGGGATCAAGCACGGCGTCGTCCAGGACAAGATCTTCCTGCCGGGCCTGCTGAAGCTGAAGCGCCTCATCGACGGCGGCTTCTTCGGCGAGATCCTCTCCGTGCGCGGCGAGTTCGGCTACTGGGTCTTCGAGGGCGACTGGCAGGAGGCCCAGCGCCCGTCCTGGAACTACCGCGCGCAGGACGGCGGCGGCATCGTCGTCGACATGTTCCCGCACTGGGAGTACGTGCTCCACGAGCTGTTCGGCCGGGTCTCCACCGTCCAGGCGCACGTCCAGACACACATCCCGCAGCGCTGGGACGAGCAGGGCAAGCCCTACGCCGCGACCGCCGACGACGCCGCGTACGGCATCTTCCAGCTGGAGAGCGGCGCGGTCGCACAGATCAACTCCTCCTGGACGGTCCGGGTCAACCGCGACGAGCTGGTCGAGTTCCAGGTGGACGGAACGCACGGCTCCGCCGTCGCCGGCCTGCGCAACTGCCGGGTCCAGCACCGCTCGGCCACCCCCAAGCCGGTCTGGAACCCCGACCTCCCGGTCACCGAGTCCTTCCGCGACCAGTGGCAGGAAGTCCCCGACAACGCGGTCTTCGACAACGGCTTCAAGGCCCAGTGGGAGCTCTTCCTGCGCCACATCGTCCTCGACGAGCCGTACACCTGGGACCTGATGGCCGGCGCCCGCGGCGTGCAGCTCGCCGAGCTGGGCCTGAAGTCCCACGCGGAGGGTCGCCGCCTCGACGTCCCGGAGCTGTCCCTGTGACCGCCCACCCCGTACACGTATGGCGCATCGGAGCTGATCTGAGTTGACCATCCACCTCCCGCAGGGCCCGTACGAACCCCGTACCACCCCGCTCGGCCTCGCGCCCGGCGGCAGCCCGCTCGCCTCCCGCACGGTCTTCTCGGCGGCCCATGTCGTCGCCGACCCGTACGCCGACATCAGCCCCGACTCGCCGGCCGCCGTCGACTGGGACGCCACCCTCGCCTTCCGCCGCCACCTCTGGTCGCACGGCCTCGGCGTGGCGGAGGCGATGGACACCGCCCAGCGCGGCATGGGCCTGGACTGGGCCGGCGCCGCCGAGCTGATCCGCCGCTCCGCCGCCGAGGCGAAGTCGGTCGGCGGCCGCATCGCCTGTGGCGTCGGCACCGACCAGCTCACCGGCCCCGCCACCCTCGCCGAGGTCCGCGCCGCGTACGAGGAGCAGCTCGCGCTCGTCGAGGAGAGCGGCGCCCAGGCCATCCTGATGGCCTCCCGCGCGCTCGCCGCGGCGGCGAAGGGGCCCGAGGACTACCTGGAGACGTACGCGCACCTGCTGCGCCAGGCGTCGGAGCCGGTCGTCCTGCACTGGCTGGGCCCGATGTTCGACCCCGCGCTGGACGGCTACTGGGGCTCCTCGGACCTCGACACCGCCACCGACACGTTCCTGAAGGTCATCGCGGAACACCCGGACAAGGTCGACGGCATCAAGATCTCCCTCCTCGACGCGGAGCGCGAGATCGACGTCCGACGCCGGCTGCCGAGCGGGGTGCGCTGCTACACCGGCGACGACTTCAACTACCCCGAGCTGATCGCGGGCGACGACCAGGGCTTCAGCCACGCCCTGCTCGGCATCTTCGACCCGCTGGGCCCGCTGGCCGCGCACGCGGTACGGGTCCTCGACACGGGTGACATCCAGGGCTTCCGCGACCTCCTCGACCCCACGGTCGAGCTGTCCCGGCACCTCTTCCAGGCGCCCACCCGGTTCTACAAGACGGGCGTGGTGTTCCTCGCCTGGCTGGCCGGCCACCAGGACCACTTCACGATGGTCGGCGGGCTCCAGTCCGCCCGTTCGCTGCCGCACCTGGCGAAGGCGTACGAACTCGCGGACCGGCTGGGCCTGTTCCCCGACCCGGAGCTGGCCGAATCCCGGATGCGCGCCCTGCTCGCCGTCAATGGAGGCACCCGATGAGCGACGGCCGACTCTCCATCAACCAGGAGACCATCAAGCAGTGGTCGCTGCCCGAGCTGGCCGAGGGCTGCGCCAAGGCGGGCATCGACAAGGTGGGCCTGTGGCGCGCCCCCGTCCAGTCGTACGGCGTCGAGCGCACCGCCCGGCTGCTCGCCGACTCCGGACTCTCCGTCACCAGCCTGTGCCGCGGCGGCTTCTTCACCGCCCTGGACCCGGCGGAACGGGCCCGCGCCCTGGACGACAACCGCGCCGCACTCGACGAGGCGGCGGGCCTGTCCACCGACACCCTGGTCCTGGTCTCCGGCGGCCTCCCCGAGGGCAGCAAGGACCTGCACGGCGCCCGTGAGCGGATCGCCGACGCGCTCGCCGAACTGGCCCCGTACGCTGCCGAACGCGGCGTACGCCTGGCAATCGAACCGCTGCACCCGATGTTCGCCTCGGACCGCTGTGTCGTCTCCACGCTCTCCCAGGCGCTGGACATCGCGGAACGCTTCCCGGCCGACCAGGTGGGCGTGGTCGTCGACACGTACCACATCTGGTGGGACGACCAGGCGCCCGCGCAGATCGCCCGCGCCGGTGCGGGCGGCCGGATCCACTCCTTCCAGCTGGCCGACTGGATCACCCCGCTCCCGGCGGGCGTTCTGCTCGGCCGGGGCCAACTCGGCGACGGTGCGGTGGACTTCCGCGCCTTCCGCTCCCTGGTCGAGGCCACCGGCTTCGACGGCCCGATCGAGGTGGAGATCTTCAACGAGGCCCTCTGGGCCCGGGACGGCGCCGAAGTCCTCGCGGAGGTGGCCGCCCGGTACGCCGAGCACGCCTGCTGACAAGGCTCTTTGCCATCAAGGCAAAGAGATCGTCAAGGCGTGCAACCGTTTGGCACCCGACCGAGTCGTATCTGGCGTCGGGTGCTTCCGGGGAGGGATCTGGGGGGATCAGGAAGCCTCGACGTTGGGGGAAAGCGAGGGGGGCCCGGTCTTGCGACCGGGCCCCGTTTCGTGTGTCCGGGCGAGGGCGGGCGCCGGATCGGGGCTCCCGTGCGCGTCCCTCGCGTCCCGTAGTTCCGGCAGATGCGCCGCCGCCCACGCGCAGCAGGCGGCCATCGGGGCGAGCAGGGTGCGGCCCAGTGCGCTCAGTTCGTAGTCCACCCGTGGGGGGATTCCGCCATGGACGGTACGGGTGACGAGGCCGTCCCGCTCCATCGACCGGAGCGTCTCGGTCAGCACCTTCGGCGTGATGCCGCGCAGCGGGACCGCCAGCTCGCTGAAACGCCGCGGGCCGGCCTCCAGGCACCTGATGATCTTCGGGGTCCATTTGCCGCCGATCCGGAACGGCGAGGTGACATGGGAGCAGCCGGTGAACATTTCGGGATCAAGTGGTTGGCTCACCCTGGCGAGCGTACGTAACTATCGTTGCGGAAACCATGGGGTGCGGGGCTAGCGTCCGGCTCAACTGCCCGCAAATCCGCGGGCTTTGACGAGGGGAACCCTCATGAGCAGCAGGATCGTCGTCTTCGGAGCCGGCGGGCGGGCCGGACGGCGCGCGGTCGCCGAGGCGGTGGCCCGCGGGCACCGGGTCACCGCGGTGGTGCGGGACACGGACAAGTACCGGGATCTGGCCGGTGAAGGCGTGAGCGTGGTAGCCGGTGATGTGACCCGGGCGGACAGCGTCGCGGAGGTCGCGGCGGGGCACGATGCGGCGATCTGCGCGGCCGGCCGGCTCGACATGCCGTCGGCGGAGTTCTACAGCAGCGCGGCCCACGCGCTGCTGGACGGCTTGGCCGGGGCCGGGGTCGGCCGGCTGGTCCTCATCGGGATCGGATCCACGCTGGAGACCGCACCCGGGGTGGTGGTCCATGACGCCCCCGGCTTCCCCGAGGAGGCACGGGCCTTCTCGCTGGGACACACCGCGGAACTCGACGTGCTGCGCGCCGCGGAGACGGACATCGACTGGCTCGTCATCGCCCCGCCGCCCGTCGTCCTGGACGACGAGGCCCCACGGACCGGCCGGTACCGGACGGGAGACAACCGGGTGCTGCCCGCCGTCGACGGTGCGACCTCCTTCTCCTACGCGGACCTGGCGGTGGCGCTGATCGACGAGATCGAGAGCCCGAAGCACCATCGCTCGCTGACCGCGGTCGCGGCCTGACCGCATCCGGCACGGGCTGACGTGCCCGCCCGGTGACTGGCACGGATACGTCCACCGTGCCGGCACCGCGTGGCATCGCGCGGCATCACGCGGTGCCACGTGGTGCCACCGGAGGTGTCAGCGGGGCCGAGATTCCGTGTGGTGCCGCATTGATGCAATGTGATGTCAGAACATTTTCGCAGGTCACGAGGGTTGTGCTGTCACCGTCGCGCGATTCCCTCCCTTGTGGACTTGCATGTGGCGCCATCGTGGTGCCACTATGGCGTCATGGACCTCACGCCGTATGTCGACAACCTCCGCCGCGAACTCGCGGTGGCCGCCGAAGCCGGCGGCGAAGAAGCCCGCGAGCTGGCCGAGCGGCTCACCGCTCCGCTGGAGTCGGCGACCCGCCTGACGATGCTCAATGTGCTCTCCGCCGCGATGGACGAGATCACCCGTGAACTCGCCCCCGGCTCGGTCGACGTACGGCTGCGCGGGCTCGACCCCGACTTCGTGGTGACGAGGCCGGCGTCCGAGGAGGTGTCCGAGGAGCGGAGCGCGCTCGCCGAGCCGCTCAGGGCCCCGGCCCCGGCGCCCGCCGACGGTGACGAGGGCGGCACCGCCCGCGTCAATCTGCGCCTGCCCGCCCACCTCAAGGCGCGCGCCGAGGAGGCCGCGACCCGCGAGGGCCTGTCGGTCAACGCGTGGCTGGTTCGAGCCGTGTCGGCCGCGGTCGACGGCGGAGCCCGGCCGCCTGCTACGGAGAAGACCCGCACCGCCCGCAGTTACGGACAGAGCTTCACGGGCTGGGTGCGCTGAGCGCGCACCGGACCCTGCCCGGATTCACCCGGAATTTCACCCTGAGACCCAAGAGGACGGGACAGCCATGCCTTCTTTCAACACTCCCCAGCCGATCTCCGTTACCGCCAACGTGGAGGCCGGATCCATCCGGTTCGTCGCCACCGACCGGCCCGACACCGTCGTCGAGGCGCGGCCCCGCGACCCGAAGAAGGACCAGGACGTGCGGGCGGCCGAGCAGACCGAAGCCGGCTACGCGAGCGGCCTGTTGACCGTCAGGACACCCAAGGGGCGCCGCCTCCTCGGACCCTCCGGCGCCGTCGACGTGACGGTCGAACTGCCCGCGGGCTCGCAGGTGGAGGTGACCGGTTCCTGGGCCCAGGTGCAGGGCGAGGGCCGGCTCGGCGAGGTCCGGGTGAAGACCTCCGTGGGGGATGTCCGCCTCGACACCACCGGCCCGCTGACGCTTGCCACGTCGCACGGCTCGATCGCCGTGGACCGGGTCGAGGGCCGGGCCGAGGTCACCACCAGCACCGGCAATGTGCGCGTCGGCTTCGTGGACGGCCCCGCCGTCCTGAAGAACTCGAACGGCACCACCACCGTCGGCACCGTGACCGGCGAACTGCGGGTGGGCGGCGCCAACGGCAGCATCGACATCGCGCATGCCGAGGCGTCGGTCACCGGCACCGCGACCAACGGACTCCTGCGCGTCGCCGACGTCACCCGCGGCGAAGTCCAGCTGGAGACCTCCAACGGCTCCATCGAGATCGGCATCCGCGAGGGCGCCGCCGCCTGGCTCGACGTCAGCTCCAACCGGGGACAGGTGCGCAACTCGCTCGCCGCGTCCGGTGCCCCCGAGCGGGCCGAGGACTCCGTCAAGGTCCGCGCCCGGACCAACTGGGGCAACATCGACATCGTCCGCGCCAAGGCCTGACCCGCTCAAGCAGTCGGCAGATCGCTCCACTTCACCGCTCAGCACGCCTTCCAGGGGGAGGACCCCATGCTTAATTCTGTCATGCCCACACCAAGGAACGACGGCGCGCAGCCGCCCGCCCTCGCCGTCTCCACCGCCGATCTGCGCAAGTCGTACGGCGACAAGACCGTCCTCGACGGCATCGATCTGCGGATCCCCTCCGGCACCGTGTTCGCCCTGCTCGGGCCGAACGGCGCCGGCAAGACCACCACCGTGCAGATCCTGTCCACACTCATCGCCGCCGACGGCGGGCGGGCCCAGGTCGCGGGCCACGACGTCGCCACGTCGCCGGACGGGGTGCGCGCCGCGATCGGCGTCACCGGACAGTTCGCCGCGCTCGACGATCTGCTCACCGCCGAGGAGAACCTGCTCCTCATGGCCGACCTGCTGCGCCTCGGCAAGCGCGAAGGGCGCAGGCGGGCCGAGGAGTTGCTGGAGCGGTTCGGCATCGCGGACGTCGCCAAGAACCGTGCCGCGACCTTCTCCGGCGGCATGCGGCGCCGTCTCGACCTCGCGATGACGCTGGTCGGCGACCCGAAGGTGATCTTCCTGGACGAGCCGACGACCGGCCTGGACCCGCGCAGCCGCCGCACGATGTGGGACACGGTGCGCACGCTGGTCGAGGGCGGCGTCACCGTCTTCCTCACCACGCAGTACCTGGAGGAGGCCGACCAGCTGGCGGACCGGATCGCGGTTCTCGACGGCGGCCGGATCGTCGCCGAAGGCACCGCCGCCGAGCTCAAGGCACAGATCCCCGGCAGCCATGTGCGGCTGCGGTTCGACGCCGTCGACGAGTTCGAGCGCGCGGCCGCCGCCTTCCCCGGTGCCGCCCGCGACGACGAGAACCTCTCCCTGCGGGTGGCGAGCGACGCCGGCATGGAGGCGCTGCGCGCCCTGTTCGACCAGCTGGACGCGGCCGGAGTGCGGGCCGCCGACTTCTCCGTGCACACCCCCGACCTCGACGACGTGTTTCTCGCCCTGACCGGCGACGGCACCGACGCCACTCCGCTCCACGTCAAGGAGACCCTGCGATGAGCACCCTCACGTACGCCGTGCACGACTCGATGACGATGCTGCGGCGCAACCTCAAGCACGCGCTGCGCTACCCGGCCGTCTCGCTCGGCCCGGCCATGATGCCCATCCTGATGCTGCTGCTCTTCGTGTACGCCTTCGGGGACTCGATCGGTGCCGGTCTGCCGGGCTCCGGCGGCCGGGACGCGTATCTGGAGTATCTGACGCCCGGCGTCATCATCATGGGCGTGGCCGCCGGGGCCATGTCGACCTCGATCGCGGTCTGCCAGGACATGACCGAGGGCATCATCAACCGCTTCCGAACCATGAACATCACACGCTCGTCGTTCATGACGGGCCATGTCATCGGCTCCGTCATCACCACGGTGGTGAGCCTGGTCATGGTGGTGGGCGTGGCCCTCGCGCTCGGCTTCCGCCCTGACGCGAACCCGCTGGAGTGGCTGGCCGCGGCCGGGCTGATCGCGGCCATCGCCTTCGCCGTGGCCTGGCTGTCGGCGGCGCTCGGCCTGATCTCCAAGACGGTCGAGTCCGCGAGCAACAAGCCGCTGCTCATCCAGTTCCTGCCGTTCCTCGGCTCGGCGTTCGTGCCGGCCGGTTCGATGGCGCCCGGCCTGCGCTGGTTCGCCGAGTACCAGCCGTTCACGCCGATGACCGAGACCCTGCGCGGCCTGCTCACCGGCTCGGCGATCGGCAACAGCGGCTGGATCTCCCTCGCCTGGTGCGCCGGTATCACCCTGGTCGGCTACCTCTGGTCGCGCTCGCTCTTCAACGGCAGCACCAAGCGCTGAACACCGCCATACCCGAGGGCGGGGTGCTCACTCCCGGCAATCAGCCGGCCGGGAGTGAGCGCCCCGCCCTGTCGGGCATCGAGCGCGATCAGGTGGTGAGGTCGCCGTCCTTGACCGCCCTGACGAACGACGACCAGCCGACGCGGGAGAAGATGACGGCCGGGCCGCCGGCATCCTTGCTGTCGCGGACGGGGACGGATGCGTAGCCGTATGCCACCTCGAGGCATTCGCCGTTGGAGCCTCCGCTGTAGCTGGACTTGAACCAACCGGTCAGCGTCCCGGCATCAGCGACGGTGTGGTTGATGCTGTGCATGTTCGTGCTCCTCTGCGACAGCCCTGACGAAGGCCACCGAATTCCGTTGCGAGAGGGCCTCGCTCAGGGCGAGAGTGTAGGACCCCTGGCAGGCCTCCACCAGCGCCGGATCATCCATCAGACGTCCAGTACGCAGAGCCTCGACGTACGCGAGTGGAGCGGCATCCGAGAACTTCAGCAGGTAGAGCATGCTCTCCAGGAGGGCGTGTGCCCCCGCCGCGAAAGGCAGCACATGCAGACGCAGGCGACCGGACTCCGCCATATCCACGACTTTTCGCAATTGCTCCGCCATGACGTGCGGTCCGCCGATACGGCGCCTGAGCGCGGCCTCGTCGAGCAGCGTCCAGGTGACCGGGGCTGCTGACCGGGTGAGCAACCGGCCGCGTTCCGTGCGGTTGACAATGAAATCGTCAAGTTCCTCGGCACAGTAGTTGGGACGGTATGCCTGGAACACTGCGCGAGCGTATGCGTCCGTCTGCAGAAGGCCGGGGATGAGGGACGCGCCGTACTGACGAATTTCCGTGGCCTCACGCTCCAACTCGGCTACTGCTGCGAAGTACTGGGCGAACTTCGAGTCCAAGTCGGCCAGCCAGCGGACGAAGAAGCCGTCAGTGTTCAGCGCGATATCGATGCGCTGAGCGTCGTCCGGTTTCGGCAAGCGCCGCCCCGCCTCCCAATGGCTGATCAGCGTGGGCGAGCAGACCACCTGCTCGCTCAGGGCCTCCTGAGTCAGCCCGGCAGTAATCCGCCGCAACCTCAGTTCTTCTCCGTACTTTTCGCGCGGTGTGCGCGGCTTTCGGCTCATCTCCATGCGGCCTCAACTCCCGGACCTGACCAGCGTGCTGTCATCCCCCAACCCCTGGAAGCGTAGCCACTTCCGACCCCACTCTGTGATGGGTTGGCTACAGAACGCGGCGAACTCGCCATGGAGAGAGGAAGACCACCGCGACCGACGCGAACGGTCCGGGGGCATGGACACCCTGAGAGAGCAGGCTGACATGAAGCGCGCTATCGCCCGACTCCTTGAGTCACTGGTGTGGTGCCGACACCGGCGGAAGAGGAAGAGGGACCTCCACTCGTACCCGTACTCCTGCGATTACGTAGGCGGGCCGACCGCGTACCGCACCGGTGAGCGGCCCCCGCGCGGCGAGGACAGCCCGCTCGTCCGCCCGTACCTCGTCGCGCACGAGCGGCAACTGGCCGAGGAGGCGGCCCGGGTGGCCGCAGAGGAACGGCGCCTGCGCGCTCGCCGGCGCACGCTGTGGCTTGCCGTGCACGGAGTGGGTGTCGGGCCCCGGTTCCTCCACGGAGTCGAGGTAGCCGCGTGAAGGGCAAGGAGCGCGAAGCCCACGTGATCAGACTGCTGCCATGGGCGGGGCAGGACGGCAAACCGTGCTACGTCCTCGGGGACGGAAGCGGGTACGTGTCGCGGATGGCGGACGGTATCGAGAGCGTCCAACTCGGTATGGCGGGCGACCTGCTCGGTCACGCCGCCAGCCTTCTGGCTGACCGAAAGGTCACCGGCGCGGAACTCCACTTCCTCGCCAGTCGGCTGAGCGAGTCGTTGCTGGAGGTCAAGCGCGTCGCCGAGAGCAGGGGCTCGCGGCTGAATGCGACAGGGCTCGAACCGGAATGGAACCGGCCGCAGCTTCGAGAACCGGACATCGACAACCGGTGAGTCGGCCAACCGCTTGATGAGCCCCCGGACTGTCACCCAACCTGTTCACGCAGCGCAGCGAACATGTGACAGTGCGGGGGCTTACGGATGGCCATTCCCAGGCCGAGCACCAGCCAGTTCGAGGCCTTCACCACGAACATCGCCTACGCCCGCAAGATGGTGGACGCCGGGCGCTGTCTGGCCCCCTTCCAGCCGGGGGCGGTCGACGTCGACGACTTCTACCGTGCCGCCTGGGTGCAGGCCGTGGCCGCGATCGACCACTGGTTCCACGAGGAGCTGTTCCGCCGCGTCGCCGAACTGGCCGCCAAGGACAGCCCGGAGATGCCGCTCCAGCTCCGCAACTACGAAATCCCGCTGCACCGGGTCGAGGCCGTGCAGCGCGGTGACGTCACGCTGGCCGAGGTCGTTGTCGAGCACGTCAAGGACAGGTGGGGCAACGCCTCACTTCAGAATCCACGCGTCATCTCCGATGTGCTGAAGCTTGTGACCGACAAGAACATCTGGCAGGGCGCAGCCGCGCAGATCAACACCTGGCAGGGCGGCCGTACCGCATACACGGACAAGACGTTGAAGGCGCAGTTCATGAGCATCACCACTCGCCGCAACAAGATCGCGCACGACGCGGACCTGGTGGACGGAGACCTGAAGCAGCGGCGACCGATCACCGAGCACGACGTCACGGATGCGATCAACTGGATCGACCGCGTTGCTCTGGCCGTGGCGCACGTGCTCGACGAGTAGATCCGGACAGGGACCAAGGGCAACGCGCCACTGAAGGACGGCCGCGCGTTCACCGCACGACGGAGCCCTCGGTCCCTACCATGTGGGCTCGCGGTTCACATGGCCACGGCCGAGACATCGGCTCCGGGCAGCGTAGCGGCGTATGCCTCGATGTCGTCGGTGTCGGAGGTCAGCACAGCGCCCCCGCCGTGGGCGGCCGCGACGAAGACGGCCAGGGCATCCACCGGGTCGGGGCGTTTCTTGGGGGGCAGTGCGGCCGCGCCGATCATGTCGCCGATCGTTTTCCAGTCTTCGATGGTCATTCCCCCCGCGCAGGGAAGGCAGCGGGCTGCCTGGTCCGCCGGGAGGCGGGTCCTGGCTGCGGGATATACGACGATGTCGGCGAGAAGGCGCTTCCACGCATAGGCGGTCTTCGGGCTCGTTCGCCAGGCCTGCGAGAGGGCGGGGCCGGGAACGATCGGCTGGTGGCCGCCGGCTGTGACGAAGCCCTTGTGCAGCGTGTGTGCCCGCCGGTCCTGGCTCACCAGCGCCATCAGCATGCCCGTGTCGTAGACGACGACATTCACGCGGCGGCCTCACCGCGGGAGGGGCGGCCGAGGATCGCTTCGACCTCCGCCCGTTCCTCCTTGGTCGGCTCGATCTCGTCGCCCGCCCAGGTGCCGGTGCCCGCTTGATCCTCGGCCTCCGCGCGTGCCTCCTCGAACGACTTGAAGACCCTCCTGACGCGGTCCTGCTGGTCCATCTGCGCCTGTGCGGCGATCGTGAGGAACGTGGAGACATCGAGTCCGGCGTCTGCGGCGTGCTCCCTGATCCGGTCGCGGACCTCGGCAGACATGCTGATCGAAAAGCGCTCGGTTGCCATGTCGTCACGGTAACACCAAGTGTTACGGGGTGTCCCGGGCCCGGTGAGGGCTGTCGCCCCTTCGGGTACGGCCCCGCGATGTCAGCACCGCCCGGTACCGTCACGGGCATGGCCACCACGTCCTCCACGACCTCCTCCACGCCCAACATGGCCGTCCTCGAAGGTGTGCTGGAGCGCATCACGTACGCCAACGAGGAGAACGGATACACGGTCGCGCGCGTCGACACCGGTCGCGGTGCCAATGATCTGCTGACCGTGGTCGGTTCGCTGCTCGGTGCGCAGCCCGGTGAGTCGCTGCGGATGGAAGGGCGCTGGGGCTCGCACTCGCAGTACGGCAAGCAGTTCACCGTCGAGAACTACACGACGATCCTGCCCGCCACCATCCAGGGCATCCGCCGCTACCTCGGCTCCGGGCTGATCAAGGGCATCGGCCCGGTGATGGCCGACCGGATCACCACCCACTTCGGCGTCGACACCCTCGACATCATCGAGAACGAACCGAAGCGGCTCGTCGAGGTCCCCGGCCTCGGCCCCAAGCGCACCAAGATGATCGCGGCCGCCTGGGAGGAGCAGAAGGCGATCAAGGAGGTGATGGTCTTCCTCCAGGGCGTCGGCGTCTCCACCTCCATCGCCGTCCGCATCTACAAGAAGTACGAGGACGCCTCGATCTCCGTCGTGAAGAACCAGCCCTACCGGCTGGCCGCCGACGTCTGGGGCATCGGCTTCCTCACCGCCGACAAGATCGCCCAGGCCGTCGGCATCCCGCACGACAGTCCGGAACGGGTCAAGGCCGGGCTCCAGTACGCGCTGTCGCAGTCCACCGACCAGGGGCACTGCTTCCTCCCCGAGGAGCGGCTGATCGCGGACGGGGTGAAGCTGCTCCAAGTCGACACGGGCCTGGTCATCGACTGCCTCGCCGAACTCGCCGAGGACCCGGAGGGCGTCGTACGGGAGAAGGTGCCGTCGCCCGAGGGCGGCGAGTTCGTCACCGCCGTCTACCTGGTGCCCTTCCACCGCGCCGAGATCGCCCTCGCCGCCCAGGTGCAGCGGCTGCTGCGGACGCCCGAGGAGCGGATGCCGGCCTTCGCGGACGTGGACTGGGACAAGGCGCTGGCCTGGCTCGGCACGCGTACGGGGGCGCAGCTGGCGCCTGAGCAGAAGGCGGCGGTCCGGCTCGCGCTCAGCCGGAAGGTCGCCGTGCTGACCGGCGGGCCCGGCTGCGGGAAGTCGTTCACCGTCCGGTCGATCGTGGAGCTGGCGCGGGCCAAGAAGGCCAAGGTGGTGCTGGCCGCGCCGACCGGGCGGGCGGCCAAGCGGCTGTCCGAGCTGACCGGCGCCGAGGCCTCCACCGTCCACCGGCTGCTCGAACTGAAGCCGGGCGGCGACGCCGCGTACGACCGGGACCGTCCGCTGGACGCCGATCTGGTCGTCGTCGACGAGGCGTCGATGCTCGATCTGCTGCTGGCCAACAAGTTGCTGAAGGCCGTGGCACCCGGTGCCCATCTGCTGCTCGTCGGGGACGTCGACCAGCTGCCCTCGGTCGGCGCGGGGGAGGTGCTGCGCGATCTGCTCGCCGACGGCAGCCCCGTTCCCGCGGTCCGGCTCACCACCATCTTCCGCCAGGCCCAGCAGTCCGGCGTCGTCACCAACGCCCACCGGATCAACTCCGGTGTGCCGCCGCTCACTCAGGGCCTCAAGGACTTCTTCCTCTTCGTCGAGGACGAGACGGAGGACGCCGGAGTGCTCGCGGTGGATGTGGCCGCCCGCCGCATTCCGGCCAAGTTCGGGCTGGACGCGCGCCGGGACGTACAGGTCCTCGCCCCGATGCACCGCGGCCCGGCCGGCGCGGGCACGCTCAACGGACTGCTCCAGCAGGCCATCACCCCGGCCCGCCCGAACCTCCCCGAGAAGCGGTTCGGCGGCCGGGTCTTCCGGGTCGGCGACAAGGTCACCCAGATCCGCAACAACTACGACAAGGGGGAGAACGGCGTCTTCAACGGCACGGTCGGCGTCGTCACCGCCCTTGACCTGGACGAACAGACCCTGACGGTGCTCACCGACGAGGACGAGGAGATCGGCTACGACTTCGACGAGCTCGACGAGCTGGCCCACGCGTACGCCATGACGATCCACCGTTCCCAGGGCAGTGAGTACCCGGCCGTCGTCATCCCCGTGACGAAGAGCGCCTGGATGATGCTCCAGCGGAACCTGCTGTACACCGCCGTGACCAGGGCCAAGAAGCTCGTCGTGCTGGTCGGCTCACGGCAGGCGATCGGCCAGGCAGTCCGCACGGTTTCCGCAGGCAGGCGCTGTACGGCGCTGGATTACCGGCTGTCGGGGGGCTCGGGCGGAGGATCGGCGGAAAAAATGATCGATCAAATCGGTGGGAAACATCACGCAGCCCTTCCGGAACCGGAACCGAGGGGGCAGGATGAGTAAGTTCGCGGCACTCAGTGCCGCGAGTAGGTCCAATGGACGACCCCGAGTGCACTCTCCTGAGCCAAATGGGGGAGGGTGGAGACAGTCAGGGAACCTCGAAGAAGAGGCACTACGTCGGTGAGGGATGACGTGAGCGACAACTCTGTAGTACTGCGGTACGGCGACGGCGAGTACACCTACCCGGTGATCGACAGCACCGTCGGCGACAAGGGCTTCGACATCGGGAAGCTCCGGGCCAATACCGGTCTGGTGACACTGGACAGCGGATACGGCAACACCGCAGCCTATAAATCCGCCATCACCTACCTCGACGGTGAGCAGGGCATCCTCCGCTACCGCGGCTACCCCATCGAGCAGCTCGCCGAGCGCTCGACGTTCCTGGAGGTCGCGTACACGCTCATCAACGGCGAGCTTCCCAAGGTCGACGAGCTGTCGGCCTTCAAGAACGAGATCACCCAGCACACGCTGCTGCACGAAGACGTCAAGCGTTTCTTCGACGGCTTCCCGCGCGACGCCCACCCGATGGCCATGCTGTCCTCGGTCGTCAGCGCGCTGTCCACGTTCTACCAGGACAGCCACAACCCGTTCGACGAGGAGCAGCGCCACCTCTCGACGATCCGGCTGCTGGCCAAGCTGCCGACGATCGCGGCGTACGCGTACAAGAAGTCGATCGGTCACCCCTTCGTCTACCCGCGCAACGACCTCGGCTACGTCGAGAACTTCCTGCGGATGACCTTCTCGGTCCCGGCCCAGGAGTACGTGCCGGACCCGGTCGTCGTCTCGGCGCTGGAGAAGCTGCTCATCCTGCACGCGGACCACGAGCAGAACTGTTCGACCTCCACCGTGCGCCTGGTCGGCTCCTCGCAGGCGAACATGTTCGCCTCGATCTCCGCCGGCATCTCGGCGCTGTGGGGCCCCCTGCACGGCGGCGCCAACCAGTCGGTGCTGGAGATGCTTGAGGGCATCCAGGCCAACGGCGGCGACGTCGACTCCTTCATCCAGAAGGTGAAGAACAAGGAGGACGGCGTCCGCCTGATGGGCTTCGGCCACCGGGTGTACAAGTCCTTCGACCCGCGCGCCAAGATTATTAAGGCCGCGGCCCACGACGTGCTGTCCTCGCTCGGCAAGTCCGACGAGCTGCTCGACATCGCGCTCAAGCTGGAGGAGCACGCGCTCAACGACGAGTACTTCGTCTCGCGCAACCTTTACCCCAACGTGGACTTCTACACCGGTCTGATCTACCGGGCCATGGGCTTCCCGAGCGAGATGTTCACCGTGCTCTTCGCGATCGGCCGGCTTCCGGGCTGGATCGCCCAGTGGCACGAGATGATCAAGGAGCCGGGTTCCCGCATCGGCCGCCCGCGCCAGATCTACACCGGCGAGGTCCTGCGCGACTTCGTCCCGGTCGAGGCTCGCTGAACCTCGTAACACCCCCCGGCCACCGAGGCCGGTCGACTTCGCCCCGCGTACCGCGCTTTCGCACAGAGCGCGGTGTCCGGGGCGATTTGCGTGCCCGGCGGTCCGTTCACCGCCGAGCGGAAGAAAGAAGCGCCCCGCCATCGATCCCCCCACGGGCCGACAGCGAGGCGCTTCCCATGTCCCGGAGCGGATTCCCCCCACGGGATCCGGCCGGGCGTCTGAGGGAGCCGAAGCTCCTGCGTTCCTCAACCACTGCGCACTGCGTTTGCTGCGCTCTTCAGTTGTCCTTCCGGTGCGGTCTGCCGGGGTACGTACGCACGGGAGGGCCGCTCAAAGCTCCCCGGTGCACGTGCCCCGGCCAACGCTTGCCCCGCAGCGTCCCCCAAGACGCTCCGACGGACGTCCCCCAAGACATCCTTGGCATCGCACTCTTAGACTCACGAACCCGCCGGATGGTTACCCCGAAATCCATGTGATCTGGATCTCTTTGTGGAAATTACGTGAAGGCGCGCAACCGGAGGCTGTTCGTCACGACGAAGACCGATGAGAACGCCATCGCCGCTCCCGCAATCATAGGGTTGAGCAGGCCAAATGCCGCAAGGGGCAGGGCGGCTGTGTTATAGCCGAATGCCCAGAAAAGGTTGCCTTTGATCGTGGTCAGAGTGCGCCTGGAGAGCCGGATCGCGTCCACGGCCACCTTGAGATCTCCACGAACCAGTGTGAGATCGCTCGCCTCGATCGCGGCGTCCGTGCCGGTCCCCATCGCCAGTCCGAGGTCTGCGGTGGCGAGGGCGGCCGCGTCGTTGACCCCGTCCCCGACCATGGCGACGGAGCGCCCCCGGGCCCGCAGTCCCTCGATGACGTGCACCTTTTCCTCGGGGAGCACCTCGGCGTGGACCTCGTCGATCCCCACGGCACGGGCCACGGCCTCGGCCACGGCACGGTTGTCACCGGTCAGCAGAACGGGATGGAGCCCGAGCGCGCGGAACTCGGCGACGGCCTCCGCACTGGAGTCCTTGATCCTGTCGGCCACCGCGAGGACGCCGCGCGCCTTCCCGTCCCAGGCGACCATGACCGCGGTACGGCCCTCGGCCGCCGCGCCCGCGACGGCACCGGACAGGGCCTCGGGGACGTCGACACCCGCGTCGGCGAGCAGTTGCGGACGGCCGACGAGGATGGCGTGGCCCTCGACGGTGCCCTGGACGCCGAGGCCGGCGATGTTGGCGAAGTCCTCGGGGGTGGGCAGGGGTGCGCCGGTGCGTTCGGTGGCTCCGGCGGCGACGGCCCGGGCGATGGGGTGCTCGGAGGAGTGTTCCAGTGCGCCCGCGAGCCGCAGTACGTCGGTTTCGTCGGTGCCTTCGGCGGTGTGGACGTCGAGGAGGGTCATCCGGCCGGTGGTGACGGTGCCGGTCTTGTCGAGGACGATCGTGTCGACGCGGCGGGTGGTCTCCAGGACCTCCGGGCCCTTGATCAGGATGCCGAGCTGGGCGCCGCGTCCGGTGCCGACCATGAGGGCGGTGGGGGTGGCGAGGCCCAGGGCGCAGGGGCAGGCGATGATCAGTACGGCCACGGCCGCGGTGAACGCGGCGGTCGCGTCGTCCGTGACGAGCAGCCACGCGACGAGGGTGACGAGCGCGATCAGCAGCACCACGGGTACGAAGACGGCGGAGATCCGGTCCGCGAGGCGCTGCACCTCGGCCTTGCCGTTCTGCGCGTCCTCGACGAGCTTCGCCATCCTGGCGAGCTGGGTGTCGGCGCCGATCCGGGTGGCCTCGACGACGAGCCGGCCGGAGGTGTTGACGGTGGCCCCGGTGACGGAGTCGCCGACGCCGGCCTCCACGGGCACGGACTCCCCGGTCAGCATCGAGGCGTCCACGGCCGAGGCGCCCTCGACGACGGTGCCGTCGGTGGCGATCTTCTCGCCGGGGCGGACCACGAAGCGGTCGCCGACGGAGAGCCGGGCGACGGGGATGCGTACCTCCGTACCGTCCCGGAGTACGCAGACGTCCCTGGCGCCCAGGTGCATCAGCGCACGCAGGGCGGAACCGGCCTTCCGCTTGGACCTCGCCTCCAGATAGCGGCCCAGCAGGATGAAGGTGACGACCCCGGCCGCGACCTCCAGATAGATGGTCGAGGAGGCACCGTCGCGCGAGACGGTGAAGTCGAAGCCGTGCCGCATCCCCGTCATGCCCGCGTCGCCGAGGAAGAGCGCCCACAGGGACCAGCCGAAGGCGGCGAGGGTGCCGATCGAGACCAGGGTGTCCATGGTGGCCGCGCCGTGCCGGAGGTTGGTCCAGGTCGCGCGGTGGAAGGGCAGTCCGCCCCAGCCGACGACGGGAGCGGCGAGGGCGAGCGAGAGCCACTGCCAGTTGTCGAACTGGAGGGCCGGGACCATCGCGAGCAGGACGACGGGGGCGGCGAGGACGGCCGAGACGATCAGCCGCTGCCGCAGTGGGACGAGAGCCGGGTCGGCGTCCTGCTGTACGGAAGCGCCGGTGCCGGTGCCGGTGCCTGTGTCATCGCCGGCGTCGGCATCGGTCTTGTGCGCGGCCCGGTCGTCGGCGTGGGCTCCGGCCGTCGCGGTCGCCGGCGGTGGTGGTGGGGTGGGCGCGGGCGGTTCGGGACGGCGTGCCGGCTGCGCGGTGTAGCCGGTCTTCTCGACCGTGGCGATCAGATCCGCGAGGCCGGTCCCCGGACCGAAGGCGACCCTAGCCTTCTCGGTCGCGTAATTGACGGTGGCGGTGACGCCGTCCATCCGGTTGAGCTTCTTCTCGACGCGGGCCGCACAGGAGGCGCAGGTCATCCCGCCGATCGTGAGCTCGGCGGTCGAGTCCTCCGCCGTCCGGGCCTCGGCCTCTGCTGTGCTGTGCATGTCCGAACTCCTGAAATGCCGACCGGGCCGTACTCCACCAGTATCTGCTGGCAGGTCCGGCCCGGCGGCAAAGGGGGGACGCGGGCGCGCCCGGTGCATCGGGTGTCGCCGGCAGTGTTCAGGCGCGGCCGACGAGTTCGTAGCCCGCCTCGTCGACGGCGGCGCGCACGGCGTCGTCGGACAGCAGGGCCGCGGAGACGACGGTCACCTGGCCGGTGGAGGCCACGGCCTTCACCGAGGTGACACCCTCGATGCCGGAGACCTCCTCGGAGATGGCGCCCTCGCAGTGTCCACAGGTCATGCCGGACACCTGGTAGACGGTGGTCACCCCGCCCTCCTGGGCGCCGGTGTCCGCTCCGTCGTGGCAGGAGCCGCTGGGCGAGCAGCAGGAGCCGGTGGCCTGGGGGAGCTGGGTCTCGGCGGTCATGGTGTTCTCCTCTTCGACGAGCACAAAGGGTGGTGACGAGTGCGAAAGCTGGTGCGTCGGGAACCCGGGAGCCCGGTGCGCCCGACACACTTCACACTATACCCCTAGGGGGTATGAATGCGAGCGTCCGGCCGTCCGTCCGCGCCGGCGCCCCGTGTGCCGCGCGCCAGTGACCGCAGCCAGGCCAGCGCCACGAGCGTGATCACGACCATGCCGCCGATCGAGAAGACGGTGAACAGGTGCCGCTGCTCGTCGGTGGGGGCCGGGGTGTATCCCTGCGCGAACAGCGCACGGCTCAGGCCCGTGTCGGTGACCCTGGCCACCAGCCAGATCGCGATGCCGTGCATCGAGTCCCAGAGCGAGTGCAGCACGGCGACTCCGAGATACGTGCCGATCGCGGGCGCGGCGAGGCGGAAACGCCCGTTCGGCGTCCGGAACGAGAGCAGTACGCCACCGGCGATCGCGGTCCAGGGCCCGTGCCCGAACGGTGCGAGCACCCCGCGCAGCACCTCGGTCTCCAGCAGTGCGCGCAGGTCGATGCCCTTCATGGTGACGGCGGCGTTGAAGGCGTAGCCCGCGCTCTCGAAGGCGGCGAACCCGAATCCGACCGTCGCGCCGAGCACCAGCCCGGCCCGCATGCCGTGGATGCCGGGGTGGCGGCGGAGCACGAACATCAGCGCCAGGAGCTTCACGGCCTCCTCGATCAGGCCGACGCCCAGGAACACCCAGAGGGACGGGTGCAGCAGATAGGACTCCATGGCGGAGGCGCCGAGCACACCCAGGATCCCGCCCGTCAGGAAGCAGCCGGGGATGAGGCTCGCGCCGAGATCGCGGCCGTGCCGCTCGTACGCCCACAGCACGAAGACGGCCGGGACCAGGAAGCTGCCGAGCAGGATGAGGATCGGCAGCAGGGTGGTGTTCCGGGTGGTGTACGTGACGACCGCGGTCAGCAGCCAGAGGGCGATGCCGCCCCACAGGCACCGCTTCCAGAGGCCCGGACGCGGCTGCGGCGGTGCCGGCGGGGACTGGGATCCGGTGAAGCGGGCGGTGGCTGCCGGGCGGGCGGGGCGGCGGGTGGCGGGCTGCCGGGATCGCTGTGCCAGTTCACGCGGGCTCCCTCTACGTATCGTACATATCTCCTAATTTGTCCGAATTCTATGGGGTGTGGCGTGGTGCGGCATTCGGGCGAGAGGTGCCCCGTACGGGGTGCTCGCCCCGTACGGGGCCGGGGCGAGCGGGCGCGTTACGGGAAGGGCAGTGGGGCCACGCGGTTCGGTCCCGCGTGCCAGAGCGCCGACCAGGTCGCCCCGTCGACCCGCCCGTCCGGCACCAGCGGCGGATGGTCCGCCTGGAAGCGCTGCACGGCGACGAGCGTCTCGGCCCCGAACGTCCCGTCGACCGCGGACCACCGCAGATAGTGGCGGTTGGCCAGCAGGCACTGCGCCTGGGAGACCCGCTCCCCCTGCTCGCCGAAGGCGGTCGGCCGATCGCCGTCGTAGAAGGCGCAGACCGGGCTGGAGCCGGGCGGCGGTGCCGGGTTGCCCGTGCCGTCGGCCGAGGCTCCCGGCGCCGGGGCGAGGGCGGCGACCAGGGCGACCGTGGCCAGGGCGGCCGCGGTCAGTGCCGGGGCCGCGGCCGTCCTGCGGGACGGCGGCATCTTTCGGATCATGGTGGGCTGCTCCTTGTGCGGTGGTGTGGCGTACGGCGGCGGGGCGCGACCGGGGCCGCGCCCCGGCCCCTCACCGAGGACAACACCGCACACCGCCGCTACGTCACGTCCCCGGACCGCTCGGCATGTCCGGCCCCCGCCCCGGCCCTTCGGAGGAAGGCCCCTGCCCCGGACCTCCGCAGGAGCGGAGGAAGTCCCGGGTGCGGCGGGCGATCGGGAACGGCCTGTCGGGCGGGCACGGGTACATGTCCTGCTCGACGATGGCGAACAGGTCGACATCCAGCCCGCGGGCGGCGGCCAGCACGGGCTCCAACGCGGGCACCCCGCCCGGCGGTTCGCACATCACGCCGCGCGCCACGGCCGGGCCGAACGGCACCTCGTCCGCCACCACCCGGGCCAGGATCTCCGGGTCGACCTGCTTGAGGTGCAGATAGCCGATCCGTTCGCCGTAGGTCTCGATCAGCTTGACGCTGTCGCCGCCGCAGTAGGCGTAGTGCCCGGTGTCGAGGCAGAGCGAGACGAGGTCCGGATCGGTGGCGTCGAGGAAGCGGGCGACGTTCTCCTCGGTGTCGATGTGGGTGTCGGCGTGCGGGTGGACGACGATGCGCAGCCCGAAGCGGTCCAGCACCTCGCGGCCCAGCCGCTCCGTCTGGGTGGTGAGATCGCGCCACTGCTCCGCGGTGAGACCGCGGTCCTCCAGGACCTCGCCCGTCCGGTCGTCGCGCCAGAACGAGGGGATGACCACCAGATGCCCGGCGCCCATCGCCCGGGTGAGTGCCGCGATCTCGGCGACATGCGCCCAGGTCCGGTCCCAGACGCCCGGCCCGTGGTGCAATCCGGTGAAGACGGTCCCGGCCGAGACCGAGAGCCCCCGGCGTCGGGTCTCGTCGGCGAGGCGGACCGGGTCGGTCGGGAGGTAGCCGTACGGGCCCAGCTCGATCCACTCGTAACCCGCCGCCGAGACCTCGTCGAGGAAGCGCTGCCAGGGCACTTGGAGCGGATCGTCGGGGAACCACACCCCCCACGAGTCGGGTGCCGAACCGATACGGATACGGGCCGGGGCCACTGCGGAGGAGGTCATGCGGTCCAGGGTTCCGGCCGGGGGAGCGGGTGTCAATCATTCGTCCGTATGTCCGGACAAAGCATTGACACGGTTCCGGGGGAGGGCTAGACCTGGGGGCAGTCACCCCGGACGGCGGTCGAAGGGATGGTCATGCCCGAGGAGCGGTACGACGTCATCACCATGGGCCGCATCGGTGTGGATCTCTACCCCCTCCAGACCGGTCTGCCACTGGCCCGGGTCGAAAGCTTCGGGAAGTTCCTCGGCGGCTCACCGTCCAACGTCGCCGTCGCGGCGGCCCGGCTCGGCCGGCGGACGGCGGTGGTGACGCGCACCGGCCGGGACGCCTTCGGCGAGTATCTCCACCACCAGCTGCGGGAGTTCGGGGTGGACGACCGGTGGGTGACGCCCGTGGACGCGTATCCGACACCGGTCACCTTCTGCGAGATCTTCCCGCCCGACGACTTCCCCCTCTACTTCTACCGGCAGCCCAAGGCCCCCGATCTGGAGATCCACGCCTCGGAGCTGGACCTCGCAGCGGTCCGCTCCGCCCGGGTCTTCTGGATGACCGGCACCGGGCTGTGCGCCGAACCGAGCCGGACCGCGACCCTCGCCGCGCTGCGCGCCCGCGACCGCTCCGGCACCACCGTCTTCGACCTCGACTGGCGCCCGATGTTCTGGAACATCCAGGAGGACGACCCCGAAGCCCGCTACCGCGAGGCCCTCGCCCTCGCCACCGTCGCCGTCGGCAACCTCGACGAGTGCGAGATCGCGACCGGCGAGCGCGAACCGCACGCGGCCGCCCGCGCCCTGATCGGCGCGGGCGTCGAACTCGCCGTCGTCAAGCAGGGCCCCGGGGGTGTGCTCGCCGTCCACCGCGACGGCACGGTGGCCGAGGTGCCGCCACTGCCCGTCGAGGTGGTCAACGGCCTCGGCGCCGGAGACGCCTTCGGCGGGGCGCTCTGCCACGGGCTCCTCGCGGGCTGGGGGATCACCCGCGTGATGCGGTACGCCAACGCCGCCGGGGCCATCGTCGCCTCCCGGCTCGCCTGCTCGTCGGCCATGCCGTTCCCGTACGAGGTCGAAGCGGCCCTGACCGAAGGCGCCGTCACCTCCCGCCCCACCGGAGCCACTCCATGACACCCCCGGCCTCCTCCGTCTCCGAGCTCGTCCAGCTGCGCATGCGCCACCCCGAGGCCGTCGCCGAAGCCGCCGCGCGACGCCGCAGACGCCCCCTGGTCGGCAGCGGCGGACGGCTGATGATCATCGCGGCCGACCATCCGGCCCGTGGCTCGCTCTCCGTCGGCGACCGCGCACTGGCCATGGCCAACCGCTTCGAGCTGCTGGAACGGCTCCGGCTGGCGCTCTCCCGCCCCGGCGTCGACGGAGTGCTCGCCACCGCCGACATCCTCGACGACCTGCTGCTCCTCGGTGCGTTGGAGGACAAGGTCGTCATCGGCTCGATGAACCGCGGCGGGCTCGCGGGCGCGGCCTTCGAGCTCGACGACCGGTTCACCGGCCACCGCCCCGAGGACCTCGCCCGGCTCCGTTTCGACGCGGGCAAACTGCTGCTCCGGATCGACTACGACGACCCCGGTTCGCTCGACACCATGCACGCCACCGCCCGCGCCATCGACGCCATGGCCGCGTACCGGCTGCCGGTCTTCGTCGAGCCGTTCCTCTGCCGCCGCACCGACGGCCAGGTCCGCAACGACCTCGGCGCCGAGGCGGTCACCACCTCGATCGCCATCGCGTCCGGGCTGGCCGGGACGTCCGCGTACACCTGGCTCAAGGTCCCCGTCACCGAGAACCCCGACGACATGGCCCGGGTGATGGAGGCGTCGACGCTGCCCGCGGTGCTGCTGGGCGGGGAGGTGGGCGACGACCTGGACGGGGCGTTCGAGAAATGGCGCACGGCGCTGCGACTGCCCACCGTCCAGGGTCTGGTGGTGGGGCGTTCGCTGCTCTACCCGGCCGACGGAGAGGTGACCGCGGCCGTCGACACGGCCGTCTCGCTGCTGGAGCCGAGAGAGCCGGAAACGGACCGGACAACGAGTGGGGAACGGCCATGACGACGGACGACGGATCGCGGTACCACCTGAAGGCCGGGAGCACGGCGAACGGTTCGTACACCCTGGACATCGGCCCGGAGCGGGCCGGCTGGGACCGGTCGAGCCTGCGGATCCTGGAACTCGCCCCCGGCGGAGTCCACACGCTCGTCACCGGTGGGAGCGAGTGGATCGTTCTGCCGTTGACCGGTGGCTGTACGGTGCACTCCTCAGGTGAGATCTTTGAACTGCTGGGCCGGGAAAGCGTGTTCAGCGGGGTATCCGACTTCGCGTACGTACCGCGTGACGCCCATGCACAGATCGCCTCCGGCGCAGGAGGCCGCTTCGCCCTGGCAGGAGCGAAGTGCGAGCGACGACTCCCCGCTCGCTACGGCCCCGCGCCGGAGGTACCCGTCGAACTGCGCGGCTCCGGGAACTGCTCCCGCCAGGTCAACAACTTCGCCGCCGCCGACACCTTCGAGTGCGACCGGCTGATCGCCGTCGAGGTCCTCACCCCCGGCGGCAACTGGTCGTCCTACCCGCCCCACAAACACGACGAGCACCGCCCCGGCGTCGAATCCGTGCTGGAGGAGATCTACTACTTCGAGGTGGAGCACGACGGCCTCGGCTACCACCGGGTGTCGCCGTCCCGGGACGGCGGTACGGACGTCCTCGCCGAGGTCCGCAGCGGCGACACGGTCCTGATCCCCGACGGCTGGCACGGCCCGTCCATCGCCTCCCCCGGCCGCACCCTCTACTACCTCAATGTGATGGCGGGCCCGGGGGAGCAGCGGGAGTGGCTGATCAGCGACCACCCGGACCACGGCTGGATCCGCGACACCTGGCCCGCGCAGCCGGTGGACCCCAGACTCCCCTTCCACGGGACGGAGCCGCGCCCATGAGCAGTACCCGCCGCCTCACCACCGCCCAGGCCCTGATGTCCTTCCTGTCCCGCCAGTACACCGAGCGCGACGGCCGACGGCAGCGCCTGATCGGCGCCACCTGGGGCATCTTCGGCCACGGCAACGTCGCCGGCATCGGCCAGGCGCTCGTCGAGTCGGGCCGTGCGATGCCCTATGTCCAGGGCCGCAACGAACAGGCCATGGTGCACGCCGCCGTCGGCTACGCCCGCCAGTCGGGCCGGCTCTCCGCGCAGGCCGTCACCACCTCCATCGGCCCCGGCGCCACCAACCTCGTCACCGGCGCCGCCCTCGCCACGATCAACCACCTTCCGGTCCTCCTGCTGCCCGGCGACACCTTCGCGACCCGGCCCGCCGACCCCGTGCTCCAGCAGCTCGAAGTCCCGTCCGCCGGTGACATCTCCGTCAACGACTGCCTGCGCCCCGTCTCCCGCTACTTCGACCGGATCACCCGCCCCGAGGCCCTGGTCCCGGCAGCCCTCCAGGCGATGCGGACCCTGACCGACCCGGCGGAGACCGGCGCCGTGACATTGGCGCTGCCGCAGGACGTGCAAGTGGAGGCGTACGACTGGCCGGCGGAGTTCTTCGCCGAACGCGTCTGGTACGTACGCCGCCCCGCCCCCGACCCGTACGAACTCGACCGGGCGGTACGGGCGGTGCGTACCGCCCGCAGGCCGCTGATCGTGGCGGGCGGCGGGGTCCACCACAGTGCCGCCGAGGAGACCCTCGCCGCGTTCGCCGCCGCCACCCGGATCCCCGTCGCCTCCACCCAGGCCGGCAAGGGCTCGCTGCGCCACGACCACCCCGCCGACGTCGGCGGCGTCGGCCACACCGGCACCGCGACCGCCGACGAGCTGGCCCGCACCGCCGACCTGGTCATCGGCATCGGCACCCGCTACTCCGACTTCACCACCGCCTCCGGCACGCTCTTCTCGAACCCGGCGGTCCGCTTCCTCAACATCAACGTCACCGGCTTCGACGCCCACAAGCTCGGCGCCCTCCCGCTCGTCGCCGACGCCCGCGCCGCCCTCGAAGCCCTCACCGCCGCGCTCGCTGCCCGCAACCACCGCGTCGACCCCGCCTACGAGACGGAGTACACCGAGGCCAAGGAGCAGTGGGAGCGGCGCGTCACCGCCGCGTTCACCGCCGGGGACCCGCACGCCCGGCCCACCCAGGCCCAGGTCCTCGGCCTGCTCGACGCCCTGGTCACCGAGGACGACATCCTGATCAACGCGGCGGGTTCGCTCCCCGGCGACCTGCACAAGCTCTGGCGGACCCGCTCCCCGCACCAGTACCACGTGGAGTACGGCTACTCCTGCATGGGCTACGAGATCCCGGCCGCGATCGGGGTCCAGCTAGCCGCCCCCGGCCGTCCCGTCTGGGCACTGGTCGGCGACGGCACATATCTGATGAACCCCACCGAGATCGTCACCGCCGTCCAGCTGGAACTCCCGGTGAAGCTGGTCGTCCTCCAGAACCACGGCTACGCCTCCATCGGTGGCCTGTCCGAGCAGGTCGGCGCCGAACGCCTCGGCACCGCCTACCGGCACCGAGGGGCGGACGGCCTGTTCACCGGCCCGCCGCTGCCTGTCGATCTCGCCGCCAACGCCGGCTCGCTCGGCATGCGGGTGCTGCGCGCCAGGACGGTGCGTGACCTGCGCGAAGCCCTCGCCGAGGCGCGCGGTGCGGACCGTCCCACTTGTGTCTACGTCGAGACCGAAACGGCAGACACTGTGTCGGGCCCCCCTCCGGCGCAGGCGTGGTGGGATGTTCCCGTAGCCGAGACGGCCACCCGGCCGTCGGCCGTGAAAGCCCGGAAAGTGTACGAACGTCACGTCGCCGACCGACGCCCCCACCTCTGAAGGAGTTCTGTCATGAAGACCGTCAACCACTGGATCGGTGGCAAGACCGTCGAGGGCGCGTCGGGCAACTACGGCCCGGTCACCGACCCGGCCACCGGCGCCGTCACCACCCAGGTCACGCTCGCCTCCCTCGAAGAGGTCGACGCCGCGGTCGCCGCCGCCAAGGACGCCTACGCCACCTGGGGCACGTCCTCGCTGGCCGCCCGCACCGCGGTGCTGTTCCGCTACCGGGCGCTGCTCGACGCCCACCGCGACGACATCGCCGCGCTGATCACCGCCGAGCACGGCAAGGTGCACTCGGACGCGCTGGGCGAGGTCGCCCGCGGTCTGGAGATCGTCGAGCTGGCCTGCGGCATCACCACCCAGCTCAAGGGCGAGCTGTCCACCCAGGTCTCCAGCCGGGTCGACGTCTCCTCGATCCGCCAGTCGCTCGGCGTCGTCGCCGGCATCACCCCGTTCAACTTCCCGGCCATGGTGCCGATGTGGATGTTCCCGCTCGCCATCGCCTGCGGCAACACCTTCGTCCTCAAGCCCAGCGAGAAGGACCCCTCGGCCGCCAACCTGCTGGCCGAGCTGGCCGCCGAGGCCGGTCTGCCGGACGGTGTGCTGAACGTCCTGCACGGTGACAAGGTCGCCGTCGACGGGCTGCTGAGCCACCCGGACGTCGCCGCGGTCTCCTTCGTGGGCTCCACCCCGATCGCCCGCCACATCCACACCACCGCCACCGCCAACGGCAAGCGCGTCCAGGCGCTCGGCGGCGCGAAGAACCACATGCTGGTGCTGCCCGACGCGGACCTCGACGCCGCGGCCGACGCCGCCGTCTCCGCCGCGTACGGCTCCGCCGGTGAGCGCTGCATGGCCATCTCCGCGGTCGTCGCGGTCGGTGCCATCGCCGACGAGCTCGTCGCGAAGATCAAGGAGCGCGCCGAGAAGATCAAGATCGGCCCCGGCAACGACCCGGCGTCCGAGATGGGCCCGCTGATCACCGCCGCCCACCGCGACAAGGTCGCCTCCTACGTCACGGGCGCCGCCGCCCAGGGCGCCGACGTCGTCCTGGACGGCACCGGCTTCACCGTCGAGGGCTTCGAGGACGGCCACTGGATCGGCCTCTCCCTCCTCGACAACGTGTCCACCGACTCGGACGCGTACAAGGACGAGATCTTCGGCCCGGTCCTGTGCGTGCTGCGCACCGAGACGTACGAGGAGGGCGTCGCCCTCATGAACGCCTCGCCGTTCGGCAACGGCACCGCGATCTTCACCCGCGACGGCGGCGCCGCCCGCCGCTTCCAGCTGGAGATCGAGGCCGGCATGGTCGGCGTCAACGTGCCGATCCCGGTGCCGGTGGGCTACCACTCCTTCGGTGGCTGGAAGGACTCGCTCTTCGGCGACCACCACATCTACGGCAACGACGGCGTGCACTTCTACACCCGCGGCAAGGTCGTCACCACCCGCTGGCCGGACCCGGCCGACGCCCCGGCGGGCGTGGACCTGGGCTTCCCCCGCAACCACTGACCAACGACCCGGCCCCGAACGGACGCGTCACGCGGTCCGGGGCCGGACAGAGCCGCAGGGCCGCTCCCCCGGGGCGGCCCTGCGGCGGTTTCTGGGCGGTCGGCAGCGGTTCTTGAGGGATCAGCGGCCGGCCCCGGCCTCCTCGGCGATCATCCGCTCCATCGGGACCGCGCCCACCCGGCCCGAGAGCAGGAACGCGAACACCAGCGTCGCCGCCATGGCCACCGTGCCGAGCCACACCATCGTCTCCACCGGCAGCGTGTACGCGCCCACGGCCCGCACCACGCACTCGCCCAGCAGCGCCGCACCCCACACCGCCGAGAACCGGATCTCCGCCCGCCGGAACGCCGCCGACCCCGCCGCGAGCCGCTGCCAGGCGGCGTCCTTGGCCGTATCGCCCTTCACCAGCCAGGGCCGCAACCCCGCGGTCATCATCGGCTGCCCCTTCAGCGCGGTCACCAGGATCACCAGCCCGATGATGCTGCTCACCCCGCTGTCCTTGGCGAGCATCAGCCGCGGGTCCCCGACCGCCAGACTGGTCAGCAGGCTCACCACGTTGACCGTCACGATCAGCGCCGCCAGCCCGTTGAGCCGGCGCTTGCGCGCCACGCCCCACACGGTGCGCACGGCCGGCAGCACACTGCTCCAGGCCAGCGCCGCGAAGGTGCCGAGGCCCGCCGTCTTCAGCGCGTAGTACGAGGCGAGCGGCACCCCGACATCCACCAGCAGCGGCATCAGGCTGTCCAGCAGGGCATTGCGCGGCGTGTGCGGGGCGGCCGGAGCATCTGCGACCGGGGCGGTGACGGTGGCGGCCGGGCTGGTCATGAGGGGTCCTCTCCCGCGTGTCGGCGGTGCCTTTCCGGCCCCGCTCTCGATACGTACAGACTGGCCGCCGGGGCCCGGTGCCCGGCAGAGCCGCGTGTACCGGACTCCGTATGACGAATGTCAGCCCCCGTGGGTGACACGTCCGCCCACCGGGACCTCGTCACGCCCGTAAACCGTTCGCCGCGCCCTCCGCGCCGGTGTTCTGATGGGGCCATGACCGCTCCGACCAGGCCGCAGTACGAGATCCGCGCCCAGCACACGGACACCACCGTCACCGTCTACCAGGCGTACGCCCCCTTCATCGGCGTGCCCGCCGTCCGTGACGGGCGCTTCCCCGAAGCCTGGAAGCGCGACCGCATGACATGGATAAAGCCGAGCTTCCTGTGGATGATGTACCGCTGCGGCTGGGCGCTGAAGGAGGGTCAGGAGACCGTGCTGGCCGTCGAGATCACCCGCGAGGGCTTCGACCGGGCCCTGGAGCACGCCGAACTCTCGCACTACGTCAGGGGAGTCCACCCGGACCGCGCCACCTGGCAGCGGGAGCTGCGCCGCGCCCCGGCCCGCGTCCAGTGGGACCCCGAGCGCGATCTGCGCCTGGACCGGCTGCCGTACCGCTCCCTCCAGCTCGGGCTCAGTGGCGAGGCGTCACGGCGGTACGCGGACGAGTGGACGGTGTCCATCCGCGACGTCACCCCGCTCGCCCGGCAGATCCATCAACTGGTGCGTGCCGGGCGGCTCGACGACGCGGCGGCGCTCCTGCCCGAGGAGACCCCGTACCCGCTCGGCGGCGTCCCGCTCCCGGCACAGGCGGCGGCCTGACCAACGGGAAGGTGCCCGTCGGCCAAGAAGCGGGCAGGCGGGCGCCCCTGATCGTGGGCCCCGTCGGCCGCCCTGCCCCGACCTCCGCCCGCACCGCCCGATCGGCAAGCCGGACGCATGCGCGGCACCGAGCCCCGCGCATGCTCCGGCGCGTCATGGCGCGGGTGGTCAGAGTTCCGGCACGTGGTACGGCGAGACGGTCATCCAGCCGTTGCCCGCGGCGCCGTTGCGCTGGCCGCTGCTGCTCCTGGCGAGGGTGTACCAGGAGTCGACGTAGTCCGGGTCGTCGGTCCACCAGGCGGTGGGAATGGCGTCGAGCAGCGCGTCGACCAGGGGGATGTACGCGCCCTGGTCGGTGATGGTGAGCAGGACCGTGGCGATGGCCTTGGCCAGGGCCTGGTAGTTGGTGTCCCCGTCGTCCTCCATCATGACCGCGTCGGCCATGTCGTACTTGTAGTTGGACCAGTTCACCAGGACCTGGCCCGGGTAGTAGGTCGTGTCCTCCTTGTTCAGATAGGGCATCTCGACGGTGTCGACGCGCGGTTTGCCGTCCTTGCCGAACCCCGTGACGAGGGTGAAGATCTCGGCGTCGCCCTTGAAGAACGGTTCCTCGACGTCGCCGAGCCGCACCGAGTCGATCCGGGTGGTGTCGATGCCCGACGCGGCGGACAGGCTGGTTCCGGCGGACGGTGCGGGGAGGCCGAGGCCCTTGGACTCCAGGGTCTTGTCGATGACCTTCAGGCCCTCGGTGACGGCCTTCGCGCCATCGATGTCGACGAGGTAGACCGGCCGGTCGGGGGCGATGTCCAGGGGCAGTTCATGGGCCGCGCCCCGGCTGTCGTACGCGGTGAACGTCGACGCGCCGTCGTCGTCGGACGGAGCGGCGGCCACCAGCGGGGCCGTGCCCGGGGCGAGCCGGTCCTTCATCGATGCGTCCGCCAGACCGAGCCGCAGCAGCGGACCCACGCCGCTGCCCAGGCCCTTGGCGGCGGCGACGCCCCGGTCGGCAGCGGTGATCCGGGCGGCGAGCTTCCGCCCGGCCGGGGCGTTGGCGTCGTCGGTCAGTGCGCCGAGGCCGACCGAATCCGCGGCCAGGGCGGCTCTGCGGACCTCTCTGCTCCAGTCCGGATCGGCCAGGGAGCGGGCGAGCGCCAGCGCGGTGGCGTCCTCGATACCGGAGACCGAGGAAGTGGTGGTGGCCGTCGCGTTCGTTCCGGGCTGTGCTGCCAGCGCGGTGCCCTGGAGCGGGACCAGGGCGGTCGCGGCCAGGGCGACACCGATCAGTGCCGTGCGCAGCGGTGTGGATGTACTCAAGGGGAGCTCTCCTGCCGACAGATGGAGCACTACGGGAATGTCGAAGCGGCCACCGGCATCCGGCGAGCGGTGCGGGGAGGTGAGCGCATCGGTCTATGCGAGTAGACCGCGACTGGGTGTTCATGACAAGGCCGCCGGGGTTGCGGGGACGTGGTGCGTCCCTGCGACTCGGGCGGATGGGTAAATGCCGCATAGAGCGCATATCCATCGATACGCTCCCGGGATGATTCACCATGTCATCCCCCTGGCGGCATCCGGCCTGAAGATCGACTGGGTCAGGATGCCGACGTACAACACGATCATGTCGGTGGCCGCCGGCGCGGGGCTGCTGCTCGTGGTGGCGCTGGGGCGACAGCTCCTCGTGCCCGAACGCACCATCAACCCCGAAGGCTGGGTCCTCGCCTTCGGGGCCCTCGGCTTCACCCTGGTCACCACGGGCCTGCACATGACCCTGACCTGGCCGCTCGCCGGGCAGGGCTTCCCGTTCGACAACATCATCTTCGGCGAACCGGCGCTCGCCTTCGGTGTCTTCCTCTTCGCCGCGGCCTTCTACCTCTGGAAACGCGGAGCCGAACTCAACAGCGCGGACCGCATCGACCGGTCGGCCCGCGTCGCCATGCCCATCTCCGTCTTCGTGTTCGGGCTCGGGCTCGCCTGCTTCGGCATCGCCGCCGCGGGCTGGAAGTACACCCTCTTCGCCGCACCGCCCGAGGAACCCATCTCCGGGGAGTTCGCGCGGTGGCCGATCCTGGAGGCGAGCTTCATGTCCGGGCTGTACGTCCTGGTGGGCATCGGCGCGCTGCTGTTCCCGTTCGTGCTGCGCCGGCCGTCGAGTTGGATGGCCCCGGTGATCGGTGTCGTCTGGGGGCTGGCCGGTCTGGCGTTCCTGATCTTCGGCGGGCTCAACTACTTCACCCACATCGGCCTCATCGTCAACACCATGTGAGCCGGCCCGTATCCGGTGGCCCCCGCGGGCGAACGGCCCGGCATACCGCG
Organism: Streptomyces sp. NPDC007164; assembly: GCF_040634135.1. NCBI lineage: Bacteria > Bacillati > Actinomycetota > Actinomycetes > Kitasatosporales > Streptomycetaceae > Streptomyces > Streptomyces sp. NPDC007164. The sequence continues at coordinate 65,367 of NZ_JBEYFB010000013.1, read as the reverse complement.
TATGGAGTACCGGGGGCGACCGCCGTACGCCGCAAGGAGGCCGGAGAGTTCCCCCTGGTGGCCGGTCGCACGCCGCGGCGGTCCGCTTAGGGTCGCATCATGGAGACTTCCGATGCGAGCAGGTCCAGGTGGCGGCGGCCGCCGCACCGCAGACGCGGCCGGTGGGTCGCGGGCCTCGCGGCGCTCGCCGTGGTGGCCGGCGCGGGCACCTGGAACGCCGCGGCCGACGACAGCGGGCCCACCGTGCACCGCCAGGACCGGATGATGAAGGCCGACGGGGTGTCCGTCGACACCTCGTACTTCACCGCGGGCGGCACCGGGCGCCGGCCCGCCGTGCTGATCGGGCACGGCTTCGGCGGCAGCAAGGACGATGTGCGGGCGCAGGCCGAGCAGTTGGCCCGCTCCGGGTACGCCGTGCTGACCTGGTCCGCCCGCGGATTCGGGAAGTCGGGCGGGGACATCTCGCTCAACGCCCCCGACCGCGAGGTCGCGGACGTGTCCCGGCTGATCGACTGGCTCGCGGACCGGCCCGAGGTGGAACTCGACGCGAAGGGCGACCCCCGCGTCGGGATCACCGGCGCCTCCTACGGCGGAGCCGTATCCCTCCTCGCCGCCGGGTACGACAAGCGCGTCGACGCCATCGCCCCGCAGATCACCTACTGGAACCTCGCCGACGCCCTGTTCCCCGACGGGGTCTTCAAGAAGCTCTGGGCCGGGATCTTCGTCACCACCGGCGGCGGCTGCCAGAAGTTCGAGAAGCGGCTCTGCGAGATGTACGAACGGGTCGCCGTCAGCGGAAAGCCGGACGCCGCCGCGCGCGCCCTGCTGACCGAGCGTTCGCCGAGCGCCGTCGCCGACCGGATCAAGGTGCCCGCGCTCATCGTGCAGGGCCAGTCCGACTCCCTCTTCCCGCTCGGCCAGGCCGACGCCATGGCCGAGGCCGTCAGCGGCAACGGCGCACCGGTCGCCGTCGACTGGATCGCCGGCGGACACGACGGCGGCGACCTGGAGACCGACCGGGTCCAGCGGCGGATCGGCGACTGGTTCGACCGGTACCTGAAGGACGACAAGGGCGCCGGCACCGGTCCCGGCTTCCGCGTCACCCGTACCGGAGGCATCGACTCCACCGACGGCGCCGCCCTCACGCGCGGGGCGAGCGGCGATACGTACCCGGGGCTGACCAGCGGAGCGGAGAGCGTCGCCCTCGGCGGGCGCACGAAGACGTTCCGCAACCCCGCCGGGGCCAGCCCGCCCGCCATCTCCGCCGTTCCCGGAGTCGGCGGCGGCCTCGCCCAGCTGTCCTCCCTCGGCGTCGGGCTCTCGATCGACTTCCCCGGGCAGTACGCCCGCTTCGACTCGGCCCCGCTGGACGAGCCGCTGAGCGTCACCGGCTCACCGGCCGTACGGGTCGACGTCAAGGCGGAGCGGGGCGACGCGGTGCTGTTCGGCAAGGTGTACGACGTGTCGCCGGACGGCAAGCAGCAGGTGCTGCCCGCCCAGCTCGTCGCCCCCTTCCGGATCACCCCGGACCAGCAGGGCAAGCCGGTCCGGCTGACCCTCCCCGCCATCGACCACCGGTTCGACGCCGGACACCGGCTCCGGCTCGTCCTCTCCGCCACCGACCTCGGCTACTCCTCACCGGCCGAGCCGACGACGTACACCGTGACCCCCGCCGGCCCGCTGACCGTCCCCACCGCGCCCGCACTGAAGACCGCACCGGCCACCCTGCCCTGGTGGACCTGGGGCCTCCCGGCCGCCGCCGTCGTGATCGCCGCCCTGCTGCTGCTCACCGCCCGCCGCCGCACCGCGACGCCCGCACCCGATCCGGCGCTCGCCGACGTACCCCTCCAGATCACCGGACTGGCCAAGAAGTACGCCAAGTCCACCGACCGGTACGCCGTGAAGGAGCTGTCCTTCCGGGTTGAGAAGGGCCAGGTGCTCGGTCTCCTCGGGCCCAACGGCGCGGGCAAGACCACGACCCTGCGGATGCTGATGGGCCTCATCACCCCCGACGACGGCGAGATCCGGGTCTTCGGCCAGGCCATCCGGCCGGGAGCGCCCGTGCTGTCCAGGGTCGGCTCGTTCGTCGAGGGCGCCGGCTTCCTGCCGCACCTGTCCGGGCGCGCCAACCTGGAGCTGTACTGGCAGGCCACCGGGCGCCCCGCCGAGGACGCGCACCTGGAGGAGGCCCTGGAGATCGCCGGACTCGGCGACGCCCTGGCCCGCGCCGTCCGCACGTACTCCCAGGGCATGCGGCAGCGGCTCGCCATCGCCCAGGCCATGCTCGGCATGCCGGACCTGCTGATCCTCGACGAACCGACCAACGGCCTCGACCCGCCCCAGATCCGCGAGATGCGTGACGTGATGATCCGTTACGCGGCCGGTGGCCGGACCGTCATCGTCTCCAGCCACCTGCTCTCCGAGGTCGAACAGTCCTGCACCCACCTCGTGGTCATGGACCGCGGCCGGCTCGTCCAGGCGGGCCCGGTCGCCGAGATCACCGGCTCCGGCGACATGCTGCTCGTCACCACCGCGCAGGAGGTCCCCGAACCGCTGGTGGAGAAGATCGCCGCCCTCGCGGGGATCGGCTCGGCGGTCCGCACCGACGGCGGACTCGGACTGCTGGTCCGGCTCGACGGCGCCACCGCGTCCGGGCTGATCACCGAACTGGTCAGGCTGGACGTGCCGTTGACCGGTGTCGGACCGCACCGCCGCCTGGAGGACGCGTTCCTCACCCTGATCTCCGGAGGCTCCGCATGAGTGCCGCAGTCGATCTCGCCCAGGGCGCCGCAGCCCCCGGCTACCGGGCCCGGCACACCCTGCCGCTGCGCGTCGAGGCGATGCGCCAGCTGCGCAGGCGCCGCACCCTGCTCATGGGCGGGGTGCTGGCCGCGCTGCCGTTCATCCTGATCGCCGCGTTCGCGATCGGTGGCACCCCGGACTCGCGGGGCGGCGGCAGCGACCGGATCACCCTGATGGACACCGCGACCGCGTCCGCCGCGAACTTCGCCGCGACCTGCCTGTTCGTCTCCGCCGGGTTCCTGCTGGTCATCCCGGTCGCGTTGTTCTGCGGGGACACCGTCGCCTCCGAGGCCGGCTGGTCGTCACTGCGCTACCTGCTGGCGGCACCCGTGCCACGGGCCAGGCTGCTGTGGAGCAAGCTCGTCGTGGCGCTCGGCTTCAGCCTGGCCGCGATGGTCCTGCTGCCGCTCGTCGCACTGGCCGCGGGAGCCGTCGCGTACGGCTGGGGGCCGCTCGAACTGCCCACCGGGGGCGCGCTCGCCGCCTCGGCGACCGTGCCCCGGCTCGCGCTCGTCGTCACGTTCGTCTTCGTGTCCCAACTGGTCACCGCCGGACTGGCGTTCTGGCTGTCCACGAAGACCGACGCACCGCTGGGCGCGGTCGGCGGCGCGGTCGGGCTGACCATCGTCGGCAATGTGCTGGACGCCGTCACCGCGCTGGGTTCCTGGCGCGAATTCCTGCCCGCGCACTGGCAGTTCGCCTGGGCGGACGCGCTCCAGCCGGACCTGGAATGGGGCGGCATGGCCAAGGGGGCGGCGATCTCGGTGACCTACGCCCTGATCCTGTTCGCGCTCGCCTTCCGGGGGTTCAGTCGTAAGGACATCGTGTCCTGACCTTGATGTTCCGCCGGATTCCCGGCCTTCGTTGCCGCATCGAGATCCATCCGCAACGTCTTCGTCGGCTCCCCGGCACCGTCTCGCACGTCACATTCACAAGTGCTGGCACGACGACGTTGGGGGCAGGCGATGGAACGCCGGACGGACAAACACACAGGGCGGCACGTACGGGCATGGCGGGGAGCGCGGGGAGCACTCGGGGTGCTGCTGGCGGGCGGGGTGCTGCTCACCGGGTGCTCGGGAACGTCGAGCGGCACCAAGGCCGCCACCGACAGCCGGGACGGCGCACGCTCAGGCCCCGGGCCCGCCGCCTCGGCCGGCCCCGCCGAGAGCGACGGCGCGAAGAAGCAGGACGGGCTGCGGGAGTCCGCACCGCCGGACTACCTGTCGACCTTCGCCCTGGACGTCGACACCGCCTCGTACGGCTACGCCCGGCGCACCCTCGCCGACGGCGGGCTGCCGGAGCCGTCCACCGTGCGGCCCGAGGAGTTCGTCAACAGCTTCCGCCAGGGCTACGAGCGCCCGGACGGCAACGGCTTCAGCGTGAACGTCGACGGGGCCCGCGCCGGGGACAAGGGCGAGGACTGGTCGCTGGTGCGGGTGGGCCTGGCCACCCGGGCCGCCCCCGCCCGTGACGAACGCCCGCCCGCCGCGCTCACCTTCGTCGTCGACATCTCCGGCTCGATGGCCGAGACGGGCCGCCTCGACCTGGTGAAGAAGTCCCTGGACATCCTCACCGACGAGCTCCGCGACGACGACTCCGTCTCCCTGGTCACCTTCAGCGACGAGGCGGAGACCCTGCTGCCGATGACCCGGCTGCGGGACCACCGCGGCAGGATCCGCGACCGGGTCGACTCCATGGAGGCCACCGACTCCACCAACGTGGAGGCCGGCATCAGGCGCGGCTACGACGAAGCGGTCGACGGCCACGTCGAGGGCGCCAACAACCGGGTCGTGCTGCTCTCCGACGCCCTCGCCAACTCCGGCGAGACCGACGCCGCGGCCATCCTGGAACGCATCGGCTCCGCCCGCCGCGACCACGGCATCACCCTCTTCGGGGTCGGCGTCGGCAGCGACTACGGCGACGCGTTCATGGAGCAGCTCACCAACAAGGGCGACGGCCACACCACCTACATCGCCGACGAGGAGCAGGCCCGCAAGGTCTTCGTCGACCAGCTGCCCGCCCACCTCGAACTGACGGCGCGCGACGCCAAGGCCCAGGTCGCCTTCGACCCGAAGACCGTCAAGCAGTTCGAACTCATCGGGTACGAGGACCGCAAGGTCGCCGACGAGGACTTCCGCGACGACCGCGTCGACGGCGGCGAGGTCGGCCCCGGCCACACGGTGACCGCGCTCTACGCCGTACGCCTCAGGGCGGGCGCCTCGGGGCACGTGGCGACGGCCACCGTGCGCTGGCTGGACCCGAAGACCCGGGCACCGCACGAGGAGAAGGGCACGGTCGCGACGGGCGCGATCGACGGACCGCTGTGGAGCGGCGACAGCAAGCGCCTCCAAGTGACCGCGGTCGCCGCCTACTTCGCCGAATCACTGCGCGGCGAACAGCTGCCCGGCGCGCCCGGCCTCGGCGAACTCGCCTCGCGGGCGGGCAGGCTGGCGTCCGCCACCGAGGACGCATCCGTACGGAAGCTGGCGACCGCGATCGGGCAGGCCGACCGGCTCAGGGGCGGCTCGGGCGACGGCGGTTCCGGCGGAGCGCCGGAGGGCGAACTGGACTGAACGGGGAACAAAGGGCATCCGCCGACGACATGATGTCCCTCATGTCGTCCTCCCTGTCCTCCCTGTTCCTGGCGCTCGCCGTGATCACGACGGGCCTGTACGCCGGATTCATGCTGACGTTCCGGATCGCGATCATGCCCGGCATCGCGGCACTGCCCGACGAGCGGTTCACCGACGCCATGCGCCGCTTCAACGAGAAGGTGCCGGGGCCGGCCTTCCTGGTCCTCTTCCTCGGCGTGATCGCCCTCCCGGCGGTCGTGGTGTTCGGCGGCGACGGCGGCAGGGACCGGGTGCTCGCCGTCGCGGCGCTGGGCTGCGCGGTCGCCGGGCACCTGATCACGATCGCCGGCAACATCCCGCTGAACAAGGCGCTCGCGGAGTCCGAGGGCGGTGACGACAGCGCGGCCCGGGCCGCCTTCGAGGCCCCCTGGAACAGGCTCCACCTGGTCCGGGCGGCGCTCTCCCTCGCCGCGTTCGCCCTGCTGGCGGTGGTCGGGGCGGAGTTCTAGCGGGTGCCCCGGGGCGCGTCCCGCTCACGCGAGGTGGAAGACCTCGGTGAGCGGGACCATCGCCTCGTCGGCCGCCTCCGACTGCTCGAAGAACTCCGCCATGTCGCGCTGCCACCGCTCGTTGACCCCGGTCGCGGCCATCGCCTCGCGGGCCGCGTCGAAGTCCGGTGTCTCCAGATAGCCGACGAGCAGACCGTCCTCCCGCAGGAAGAGCGAGTAGTTGTGCCAGCCGGCCGCGCGGAGCGCGTCGAGCATGTCCGGCCAGACAGAGGCGTGGCGCTCGCGGTACTCGTCGATCCGGTCCTTGCGTATGGTCAGCAGAAAACAGACGCGCTGCATGGTGCGGGGCTCCCGGTGTCCGGTCAGAAGTTGAACTTGTCGATGTTCTTGCGGTCGAAGACGGTCGGCTCGCCGAGGATGACCTCGCCGTCCTTGCCGACCGTGTACTCGCCGAGCCGGCCCGCCTTGAACTTCTCCCCCTGCGCACCGGTGATCTGCCCCGACGCCAGCGCGGCGGCGGCGTACGAACCGAGGTGTCCCAGCTCCTGCGGGTTCCACAGCGAGAACTGCTCGACGGTGCCGTCCTTGACGTACTCGCGCATCTGGTTCGGCGTGCCCAGACCGTTCAGCACGACCTTGCCCTTGTACGAGGAGTCGCTCAGATAGCGGGCGGCGGCGGCGATGCCGACGGTGGTGGGCGAGATGATGCCCTTCAGGTCCGGGTACGCCTGCATCAGGCCCTGCGTCTGCTGGAACGACTTCTGGTCGGCGTCGTCCCCGTACGCCACCTTCACCAGCTTCATGTCCTTGTACTTCGGCAGCTTCAACTCGTCCTGCATGAAGCCGATCCAGGTGTTCTGGTTGGTGGCGTTCTGGGTGGCCGAGAGGATCGCGACCTTCCCCTTGTAACCGATCTGCTCACCGAGGTGCTGGACCAGGCTGCGGCCGATCTGCTCGGAACTCGCCTGGTTGATGAAGAGCTGACGGCAGTCCTTCGCGGTGTCGGAGTCGTACGCGACGACCTTGATGCCCTTCTTCATGGCCTGCTTCAGCGGGCCGCACACCGCGTTGGGGTCGTTGGCCGCGACCAGGATCGCGTCCTGGCGCTGCTGGATCAGCGTGTTGATGTAGCTGACCTGTGAGGAGGCACCGGCATCGGAGGGGCCGACCTCCTTGCCCGTGCCGCCGTACTCCAGGGCCGCCGCGATGCCCGCGTCGTCCACGATCTTCTCGTACGGGTTGTTGATCTGCTTGGGCAGGAAGGCCAGCTTCAGGCCCTTCTTGAGCGGCGCGTCCGGATCGGCCTTCGCCGTGGCCCCGGACTTCGCGGAGTCCTTGCCCACGCTGTCCTTCGTGGTGCCGGAACAGGCGGCCAGGGCTAGGGCGAGGGACACGGCGGCCGCGGCGGTCGCGGCGGTGCGGAGCATCATGGCGGTGACGTGCCTTTCGACGGGAGGACGGGGACGGGGGAGGGGGAGGGCGGAGGGGGTTCAGAGCCGGTCGCCGGCGGCGCGCCGGTGCCGTCGTTCGACGACGGCGGCGATCACCCGGGGGGTGAGTACGGACGCCACGAGCAGCAGGCCGGTCACGATCACCTGCACCTCGTTGGCGATGTCGTTGAGCGTCAGCAGGTTCTTCAGCACCCCGATCAGCAGCACCCCGGCGACCGCGCCGAAGAGGGTGCCCTTCCCGCCGTCGAAGTCGATCCCGCCGAGCAGCACGGAGGCGATCACGAGCATCTCGAAGCCGAGACCGTTGTCGGCGCGGGCACTGCCGTACCGCAGCGTGAACAGGACACCGGTGAACGAGGCGAACAGCCCCGTCACGACGAACAGCAGCAGCTTGATCCGCTTGACCCGGATGCCCGCGAAGTACGCCGCCTCCTCCTGGGCACCGATGGCGAACAGCGAACGGCCGAACCCGGTGGCGTGCAGCACGACCGCGGTGATCACCGCGAGGACCGCGAAGAGCAGGACCGGGTACGTGAGGAAGGTGCCGGGCACCGTGGTCGTGTCGACGGTCCACCGCGCGTACGTGCCCGGGAAGTCGGTCACCGCGTCGCTGCCCAGCGCCACCGAGGCCAGGCCCCGGTACAGGGCCAGGGTGCCGATGGTGACGGCCAGCGACGGCAGCCCCACCCGGGTGACCAGCCAGCCGTTGAGCAGCCCGCCCGCCACACCGGCCAGCAGCACCACCGGCACGATCGTCTCGAAGGCCCAGCCGGCGTTCCACAGCGCACCGGTCAGCGCACTGCCCAGGCCCAGCATCGAGGCGACCGACAGATCGACCTGACCGGCGACGACGAGCAGCGTCATCGGCAGCGCGATGACGGCGACCTCGACGATGTCGTTGAACGCGAAGGCGAGGTTCTCGCCGGAGCCGAAGCCGTCCGTGGAACCGAGGCCCACGACGATCACCGCCACCAGGAGCACCCCGACCGCGGTGTCCCAGCGCAGCGCCAGACTCCGCACCCGGCCGGCCCGGCCCTTCCCGGACCGCGCGGCATCCGCCGCCTCCCGCGTCTCAGCCGCCGTTCCCATGCCGGGCGCTCCTCTTCCTCAGTGCGGCGGTCATCCGCAGGTGCACGATCCGGTCGACACCGATGGCGAGCAGCAGCAGCGCACCGGTGATGGCGCCCTGCCAGAACGAGTCGACCTTCAGCACGACCAGGACACTGCCGATGGTGGTGAGCAGCAGCGCGCCCAGCGCCGCGCCCCAGACCGTCCCCGTACCACCGGTGATGGCGACACCCCCGACGACCACGGCGCTGACCACGGTCAGTTCCCAGCCGTGCGCGTTGTCCGCGACGACCGTGCCGAACCGGGCCAGCCACAGAGCCCCGGCGAAACCGGCGACGGCCCCGGAGAAGACGTACGCGGCCAGGACCCGGCGGCGGATCGGGACCCCGGCGAGCAGGGCGGCCTCCGGGCTCGAACCGATCGCGTACAGCTCCCGGCCCGAGCGGTGGCAGCGCAGGAAGTACGCGGTCGCGGCGAGCAGCAGCAGGGCGATCAGCGGCAGATACGGCACCCCGAGCACGCTGCCGCTGCCGAGCCTCAGGACCGGGTCCGGCACGTCGGCGGCGCTGATCTGGTCGCCCTGTGCCCACCAGTAGTCGACGCCCTGGATGATGTAGAGCATGCCCAGCGTCACGACGAGCGCCGGGACCTCGCCGAAGCTGACCAGGGCGCCGGAGACGAGCCCGCAGACCACCCCGACGGCGACGCCGAGCAGCAGCACGGTGAGCACCCCGTGATCCGTCCCGGCGACGAACCTGCCGCAAGCGAAGGCGGAGAGACCGACGACCGACCCGACCGACAGGTCGATGTTGCGGGTGATGACGACGGCCGACTGACCGACCGCGAGCAGTACCAGGATCGACGCGTTGAGCAGCAGGTCCTTGATGCCCTGACCGGACAGGAACCGCGGGTTGGCGACGGAGGTGACGAGGACCAGCAGGAGGAGCGCCCCGGCGATGGAGATCTCCCGGGCCCGGAACACGGCGTCCACGAGCGCGGCGGCGCTGCGGGCCGGGGCCCCGGCGCCGATGTCCGGCGGACCTTCGACGGTGGTGGTCATGGAGCCGTCCTCCCGCCCAGGCCGGTCGCCGCGGCCATGACGGACTCCTCGGTGGCGCCGCGGCGCGGGAGCTCGGCGACGAGCCGGCCCTCGTGCATGACCAGCACCCGGTCGGCCATCCGGATCACCTCGGGCAGATCGGAGGAGATCATCAGCACCGCGAGCCCGTCCGCCGCCGACGCGGAGAGCAGCCGGTGGACTTCGGCCTTGGTGCCGACGTCGATGCCACGGGTCGGCTCGTCGACGATGAGCACGGACGGCTCGGTCGCCAGCCACTTGGCGAGCACGACCTTCTGCTGGTTGCCGCCGGACAGCACGCCGACGGCATCCGTGAGCCGGTTGTACTTGAGCTGGAGGCGCACCGCCCAGTCGGCGGCCCGGTCGTGCTCCAGGGTCCGTCGGACCAGTCCGCGTCTGCGGACGGCGCCGAGACCGGTGAGGCCGATGTTGCGCTCGATGGACATCGCCATGACGAGCCCGCGCTGACGGCGGTCCTCCGGTACGAGCGCCAGCCCGGCGGCCATCGCGGCGGTCGGCGACCCGGGGCGCAGCACGGCGCCGTTCACCCGTACCTCCCCGGCGTCCGCGCGGTCGACGCCGAAGACCGCCTGGGCAACCTCGGTCCGGCCGGCGCCGACGAGCCCGGCGAGCGCGACGATCTCCCCGCGCCGGACCTCGAACGACACATCGCGGAAGACACTTTCCCGGGTCAACCGGCGGACGGACAGGGCGACTTCGCCGACCTCGGCCCGCTGCTTCGGATAGAGCCCGTCCAACTCGCGGCCGACCATCCGGCGCACCAGATCGTCCTCGGTCAGCCCGGCCAGTGGTTCGCAGGAGATCAGGCGGCCGTCGCGCAGCGTCGTGACCCGCCCGCACAGTTCGAAGATCTCGTCGAGCCGGTGCGAGATGAACAACACGGCCGCGCCCTCGTCGCGCAGCGTCCGCACCACGGAGAAGAGCCGGGCCGTCTCACCGCCGGTGAGCGCGGCCGTCGGCTCGTCCATGATCAGGACCCGGGCGTCGAAGGAGAGCGCCTTGGCGATCTCGACGATCTGCTGGTCCGCGATGGAGAGCCCGCGGGCCGGCCGCTCGGGCGCCAGATCCACGCCGAGCCGGCGCATCAGCCCCGCGGTGGCCCCGTGCACGGCGCGGCGGTCGATCCGCCCGAGGCGGCGCCGGGGCTGACGGCCCATGAAGATGTTCTCGGCGATGGACAGATCGGGGAAGAGGGCCGGCTCCTGGTAGATGACGGCGATCCCGGCGTCGCGGGCGTCGGCGGGCCCGTGGAAGGCGACCGGCCGGCCGTCGAGCAGCACCTGCCCGCCGTCCGGGCGGTGCACCCCGGCGAGGGTCTTGATGAGGGTGGACTTTCCCGCACCGTTCTCCCCGGCGAGCGCGTGGACCTCGCCGGGGCACAGGGACAGCGACACATCGTGCAGGGCGCGTACGGCGCCGAAGGACTTGCTCACGTCTTTCAGTGCCAGGACCGGGCCGGCGGGGGCCGGGGCCGGGCCCTTGGCGGGCTGGTTCATGAGGGCTCCTCAGCGGAGGCACGCACCGGTGGGACGCGGTGCCCCACACACCGTGAAAGGATTCAATGAGGTAGCTGGGAAGCTAGACGGGGAGTGCGGGCACAGTCAATGGGCAGGTGGACACGGCCGTTTCGGACCCGTCCCCCAGGGGCCGGCAGACCCCTGGCGGCCACCGCCCGCGCGAGTGGAGGAGCTGTGACGGTCGCCGTGTGAACGCAACCGACAAGCGCCCCGGCCGGTCTGACTCTGCACAGTGACGGTGCCGTACCGGCGCAGCGAACTGTCGATGACCTCCGCTTGAGCGAACTTCCCGCACCCGACCGAAGGAGTCCACGTGGCATCCCGCGCCCTAGGAACCACCGTGGTACTCGCCATCACCGTGGCGACCGCCGTGATCACCTTCCCCACCGCCCAGGCAGCGACGCCCGACCGAGCCCCGACCTCGGTGTCGGCGTCCGCGAACGGGGCGGTGCCCGCACCGACCCCGCGCCGTGACGACTTCAACGGGGACGGCTATCCGGACCTCGCGTTCACCGCGCCGGGTGCCACGGTCGACGGCAGGACCAAGGCCGGATACGTGGCCGTGGTGTACGGCTCCAAGAACGGGCCGCAGACCTCCACCAAGCAGGTCTTCACCCAGAACTCGCCCGGCATACCTGACTCCGCCGAGGCCGGCGACGGGTTCGGCGGCTCGATGGTCTCCGCCGACCTCGACAAGGACGGATACAGCGACCTCGTGGTCGGCGCGGGCAACGAGAAGATCGGCACGGCCGGGTCCGCCGGTACGCTCACCGTGATCTGGGGCGGCGCGCAGGGCCTGTCCGGCGGCGCGACCCTCCTGAACGGCGACGAACTGTACGACGAGGTCGGCGCCCTGACCGCGGCCGGTGACTTCGACGGCGACGGCGCCATGGACATCGCCACCGTCGGTATGCACAACACCTATGTCCTGTCGGGCCCGTTCAAGCGCGACGGCAGCACCGCGGCCCCCGCCCGGGAGATCCGCGACATGGACGACCTGCGCTACATGGACGTCACCGCGGGCGACTTCGACGGCGACGGCCGCGACGACCTGGCCGGTGTCGTCCACGACGGCGACGAGTACGACGCCCGCCGCATCCTCGTCCGTGACGGCGGCGCCACCGGCCTCGCCGAGGACTACACCGTCGTCAACGCGGCCAATGGCTACCGCCTCCAGGCCGGCGAGACCATCACGGCCGGACACATCAACGGCGACAAGTACGCCGACCTCGTCGTGGGCCGGCCGGTCGACGGCTACGACAGCGACACGGACCTCCCGCTCGCCAAGGGCGGCATGATCACCTACGTACCGGGCGGCGCGAACGGCCCGCGGGGCGACCGCGCCAAGGTCTTCAACCAGGACAGCGCCGGGGTCCCGGGCGCCGCCGAGGCCGGCGACGGCTTCGGGGCCTCGGTGTCGATCGGCGACGTGAACGGCGACGGCTACGGCGACATCGCCGTCGGCGTCCCCGACGAGGACCTCGGCACGACGAAGGACGCGGGCTCCGTCCTGGTTCTCCCCGGCACCGCGTCCGGCCCGACCGGGACCGGCACCTTCGGCTTCAACCAGGACACGGCGGACGTGCCCGGAGCGGCCGAGGCGAAGGACCGGTTCGGCGGCGCCGCCAAGCTGGTCGACGCCAACCGTGACGGCCGCAGCGAACTGGCCGTCGGCGCCCCCGGCGAGAACACCGACGCCGGCTCCCTGTGGATCTTCCCGACCACGGCGGCCGGCCCGACGGCAAAGGGCTCGTTCACCTTCGGCCACGGCACCCTGGGCACGGTGGCGAAGTCCGCCGAACTCGGCTCGTCCTTCAACCGCTGACCGCGCCGCGGAAGCGGCACCCGAACGACGCGGAGCGCTGCGGGACGGGGCGTGTGCGCCCGTCCCGCGGCACTCCGCAGCACTCCGCAGCACTCCGCGGGGCGGAACCGGACGGCCGCGCGGAGCCGGCCGCACGCCGTCGTCCCTCACGGAACCGCCCCGGGAGGCGTGGGTCCGCCCGGTGTTGACCCCGGAGTCCCCGCTGCTGGGTGCCGGGCTCGGGCCGGGGGTACGGAACGCCGTTCGGCCGACGAGACGTTCCGGAGGCGGACAGCCCGACCTGGGGACACGGCGGACACCTGGCCGTGCTGGGGCACCGCCCTGAGGCAGCCGTCGACGGTGAGGATTTCCGGGGTGCTCGTGCGCCGCGACGGCACACGAGCGCGTGAGGATCACTCGGCGGCGGATGCAGGCCGTACCGGCCGGGCGGGTCTGCCCGGCCCGTCTTCCTGCGTGCCTGCCCTGCTCGGGGGGAAGAGCCCGGACTTACGTCACCACTGCGCCGCGCTCGCTAGCGTGCCCCGAACCGAGCAAGCCCGAGGGGATCGAGAAATCCCGAGAAGGCCCGAGGGGGCCGAGAGGGCCGAGAAAGAAAGGCCCTCCTGGTCGGAGGGCCTCATAGCCGTGCGTGTTGTGTGCCCCCGGCAGGACTCGAACCTGCGGCCAAGCGCTTAGAAGGCGCCTGCTCTATCCACTGAGCTACGGGGGCCGGGTGTTGGCCTCGGCGGCCTGGTGCCCTGGGGCCGGGCCGGTCGGTGACCTGCCCGGACAAGGATAGGGCTCCGATCGCCTCGTCCTGGTTGCTTCACCTGCGTGGCACGATGTGGAGGTTCGGTGAAGCGAACCGATAATCGCAGGTGGGTGGGATTCGTGCACCGCTTTTGACGCCTCGCGCCCCGGGTGTTGTGCACTCGTTATGCCTGCGCCCCACTCATCCCCTCTGTCCCGACTTCATCCCTGGGAGAGAACCGGCGCGCAGAGGTGGCTATACGCTTCAAAAAGGCGCCAAAATTGGGCATTCTTCGCATGTGGTGACCTTGGACGTACGGCCTCAGCTCATCGACGCACTTTCCGCCCTGCGCGACCGTGTCGCTGCCGTGCGTCTTCCACTCCCGCTGCCGGGGGCCGAGCGCGCCCGGCAGACCCGGAGCGAGCTGCTCGCCCAGCTCGACGACTATCTGCTTCCCCGGCTCAGGGATCCCGAAGCGCCGCTGCTCGTGGTCATCGGCGGGTCGACCGGGGCGGGGAAGTCGACGCTGGTCAATTCGCTGGTGGGGCGGCCGGTCAGCGAGGCCGGGGTGCTGCGGCCGACCACCCGGACACCCGTGCTCGTCTGCCATCCGGACGATCACCACTGGTTCGCGGGGGCGCGCGTACTGCCGCGGCTGACCCGGGTCTGGCTTCCGCCGGAGGAGTCCGGGGGGCCCGGCCGGTGCGACGGCCTCGACGGGCTCGACGGACTCGGCGGAGACGAGGAGGACGGGATCTCGCTGCGGGTCGAGACCTCGCCGGGGCTGCCGCGCGGGCTCGCGCTGCTCGACGCGCCCGACATCGACTCGCTCGTGGTGCGCAACCGGAGGCTGGCCGCCGAGCTGATCTGCGCCGCGGACGTATGGGTGATGGTGACCACGGCCTCCCGGTACGCGGACGCGGTGCCCTGGCATCTGCTGCGTACCGCCAAGCAGTACGACGCCTCGCTCGTCACCGTCCTCGACCGGGTGCCGCACCAGGTGATCGCCGAGGTGTCGCAGCAGTACGGGGCGCTGCTCACGCGGGCCGGGCTCGGCGAGGTGCCGCGCTTCACCATTCCCGAACTGCCCGAATCGGCCGGTGGCGGCAGCGGGCTGCTGCCCACCACCGCCGTCGCCCCGCTGCGGGCCTGGCTCAGCCACCGCGCCCAGGACCCGGCGGCCCGTCAGCAGGCGGCCGGACGTACGGCGGCCGGGGTCATCGACTCGCTGGACGTACGGATGCCCGAGCTGGCCGGGGCCGTCGCGGCGCAGTACGCGGCGGCCGTGCGCCTGACCGGTGTGGTCGAGGAGGCGTACCGGGCGGAGGGCGCCCGGGTCCGGCGCAGGCTCCGCAACGGCGGCGTGCTCGCCGGGGACGCCCGGACCAGGTGGCGCGGCTACCCGCAGTACAGCACCTCGGGGGAACTCCTCGAAGCGCTGGTCGAAAGCCTCGCCGCACTTCTGCAGTGCGCCGTCGCCGCCGCCGACGAACAGATCCGCACGACCTGGCAGCGCGAACCCGCGGCCCGGGAGTTCGGCTTCGAGGACGTCGGCCGGGAAGCCGGGGGATGGGGGCCCGCCGAGGACATCCGGGGCCGGATCGCCATGGCCGTACGGCGGTGGTGGCGGGTCCTGGAGGAGCTGGCCGAGGAGGAGGTGCGCGGTCCGGAACGCAATGCCGCGCCCGACGCCGAGACCGTGGCGGCGCTGCTGGCCGCCGCACTGCTCGGCGGCCGCCGCACCCGCGGCGCCGGGGAGCAGCTCGCCGAACGGATCGGCGCCCAGGGCGCGCTGCGGCTGTGCGACAAGGGCGGGGTACTGCTCACCGAATGCCTGGACCGGGTGCTGAACGGTGAGCGCGACCGGCGGCTCGCACCGCTCGACGCGCTCGACGTGGCCCCGGAGCCGCAGGCCGAACTGATCGCCGCGCTGTCCGTACTTCAGAAGGAGAGGTGGCAGCGATGACTGCCGTCACTGACGAGGGGACCGGCCCGGCCGGGAGTCCCGCTTCCCACGAGGACCAGGACGCGGACGGGGCGGTCCCGGTGCCGGAGACCGGCCGGGTGCCGGAGCCGGGCCGGGTGCCGGAGCCGGGCCGGGACTGGAACGACGGGCTCATCGCCCGGCGGGCGGTGGCCAAGGCGGTGGATCCCGAGCCCGAGACCGCCCGGGACGACGACGTACGGCCGCCCCAGGTCGAGGCCTACGTACCCTCCGGCGGCCCCCTCCGGCCGCGGCTCGACGCACTGCGTGAACTGCTCGGACTGTCCCGGGCCCGGCTCGACGGGGACACCCTCGCCGAGGCGGGACGGGTACTCGACGAGGCGGCGGCCCGGCAGCGGCTGTCCTCCCGGCACACCGTCGTCGCCATCGCCGGGGCCACCGGCAGCGGCAAGTCGATGCTCTTCAACACCCTCGCGGGCGCCCAGATCTCCGAAACCGGACTGCGCAGACCGACCACCGCCGCCCCCATCGCCTGCTCCTGGACCGACGGGGCCGCCGGACTGCTCGACCGGCTCGCCATTCCGGGACGGCTCAGGCGCAGGCCGCAGCAGGGCGGCGCGGACACCGACGAGGCCCTCCAGGGGCTCGTACTCGTCGACCTGCCCGACCACGACTCGGCGGCGACCGAACACCGGGAACAGGTCGACCGGGTCCTGGCGCTGGTCGACGCCGTGATCTGGGTCGTCGACCCGGAGAAGTACGCGGACGCGGCCCTGCATGAGCGCTATCTGCGGCCGCTCGCCGGGCACGCCGAGATCACCTTCGTCGTCCTCAACCAGATCGACCGGCTGCCCGGTGACGCCGCCGACCTGGTCCTCGACGATCTGCGCCGGCTGCTCGACGAGGACGGCATGGCACTCGGCGAACACGGCGAACCGGGCGCCACCGTCATGTCCCTGTCCGCGCTCACCGGCGAGGGTGTCGGCGAACTGCGCGAGGTGCTCGGCCGGTTCGTCCAGGAGCGCACCGCGGCGGCGCGCCGGCTCTCCGCGGACGTGGACGCCGCCGCGGCCAGGCTCCGCCCGGTGTACGTGGCCGAGGGGCGGCCCGGCCTCGGCGAACAGACCCGCGAGGAGTTCGCCGACCGGCTGGCGGAGGCTGTCGGGGCGGCCGCGGCGGGCCAGGCGGCCGAGCGCGAGTGGCGCAGGAACGCCGGACGGGCGTGCGGCACGCCGTGGCTGCGGCTGTGGCGCTGGTACGAGTCGGCCCGGCGGCCCGGAAGCCTGGAACGCCCGGTGCAGCCCGAGCCCCCGGAGGAGGAGCTCACCGCCCGGCAGCGCGTCGAGCAGGCGGTACGGACGGTGGCGGACGAGGCCGCCGACGGGCTGCCGGGCCCCTGGGCCCAGGCGGTCCGCGAGGCGGCGGTGCACGGCGCGGACGGGCTGCCGGAGGCGCTGGACGCGCTGGTGGAACGGGCCGGTGCGGAGCACGCGTCGGGCGGTCCGGCCGTGGTGGCGACGGGCGTGGCCGGGGCCTCCGGGGTGGCGCACAGTGGCCGGGTGGGCGGGAAGCCGCCGCGGCCGAAGTGGTGGCCCGCCGCGGTGCTGGCGCAGGCCGCGATGACGCTGCTGCAGATCTTCGGCGGGCTCTGGCTGGTCGGGCAGATCGTCGGCGTGCTCGAACCGGGCTACCTCACGCCCGCCCTGGTGATGCTGACCGGGGTCGTGGGCGGGCCCCTCGTGGAGTGGTCGTGCGCGGCGGCGGCGCGTGGGCCGGCGCGACGGTACGGGCAGGAGGCCGATCGGCAGTTGCGCGAGGCGGCGGCGGCCTGCGGGCGGGCCCGGGTACTCGATCCGGTGGCCGCGGAGCTCGTGCGGTACCGCGAGGTGCGCGAGAGGTACGCGGCGGTGACGGAGATTTCCACAACCGGCGGGTAGTCCACAGGCCCCGGCAGGATTTCCGCCTTCCCTTCAACCTGGGATCAGTGACCGCGCGGACGCGATCGCTGTTCCGAAGGCCGAAGGGAAGGCGGAGTCATGAACGACACCTTGGTGACATTGGTGGGCAACGCGGCTACGGGTGTGGAGTTCCGGGAGACCGCGACCGGTGGAATGGCGCGATTCCGGTTCGCGGTGACGCCGCGCCGCTGGGACCGCGAGAAACAGCTCTGGACGGACGGGCACACCAGCTTTTACACGGTGTGGGCCTGGCGGACCCTGGCATTGAATCTGTCCGGTTCCGTTTCCGTCGGTGAACCACTGGTCGTGCACGGCCGGCTGAAGGTGCGCGAGGAGGAACGGGAGGGACAGCACAGGACGTTCGTGGACATCGAGGCGGTCGCGGTGGGCCACGATCTGACACGGGGTACGGCGGCGTTCCGGCGGGTGATGAGGGGGGAACCCGCGCTGACGGCCCGGGTGGGCCGGGCGGAGAGGCCGGGCGCACCGGCCCGACCGGAAGGGGGCACCGGTCCAAACGGTCCGGACGGTCCGGATGTCCTGCGTGATCCGGGCGATTCAGGGAAACCGGATGGTTCCGGGACCAGGCGCTCGACAGGCCGTCAGAAGGCCGGACAGGAGCTCGTATCGGCGCCGTGAGGACCGGGAGTGAACGCCGAGAACGAGCGCCGAGAACGAGAGCCGGGAACGAATGACGGGAGCGAGTTGGGGAGCGCCTTGGTGACGCGCAGGGCGGCCGGGGCGGCCCGGGGGAGACCCGGAAGCGGGCCGGGCAGGCGAACGCGAGTGATACCGGCGATAACGATTCCGATTCGGAATGGTTGTACGACGGTATGACGGGGGACTGTTCATCGCTTCGTCCTTAGGATTCCCCAGTACTCACGGGGCACTTGAGTCGACTGGCGGGGCAATCCCCACACGCGCATCAGGCGCGGAGGGTCCCGCCCGGAGGGGAATTCTGTGTTTTCTGCTTCTTCAGCGACCGCTTCGTCGTCCTCGGTGACGACGGCCAATTCTCCACGGCGGCGCGGCATAGCCCGGCTGGCCGCATCGGTGGTGGCATCCGGTCTGGTCATGGCAGGCGCCCTCGTCGGCGCGGGCAGCGCGGTCGCCGACGAGGCGCCGCAGCACCAGGGCGGCGCGGCCGCGGTGCTGGACGGGTTGAAGACCTTCGACCGTGCCGTGCTGCACACCGACGGCCGGGACCAGCAGCTGCCCGCCGGCCTCTTCGAGATGACCGTCGACGGCGGCGGCCAGCTCAAGACGTACTGCATCGACATCCACAACCCCACCCAGGACCAGGCGAAGTACCTGGAGACCCCCTGGAACCAGACCTCGCTCGGCGCCAACAAGAACGCGGGCAAGATCCGCTGGATCCTGGAGCACTCCTACCCGCAGGTCGACGACCTCGCGGCGCTCGCCAAGGAGGCCGGCACCGGCCCGCTCACCGAGAAGACCGCGGCGGCGGGCACCCAGGTCGCCATCTGGCGCTACTCGGACAACGTGAACGTCGAGGCCACCGACGGTCAGGCCGAGAAGCTGGCCGACTGGCTGGAGCACAGCGCCGTCGACCAGGCCGAGCCCAAGGCGTCCCTCGCGCTGGACCCGGCCGCGGTCTCCGGCAAGTCCGGTGAGCGGCTCGGCCCGGTCACCGTCCGCACCAACGCCGGCCAGGTCTCCGTCACCCCGCCCGCCGACGCCGCCAGCGGCGTCAAGGTCACCGACAAGGCCGGCAAGCCCGTCACCGCCGCCGCCAACGGCGCCGAGCTCTACTTCGACGTGCCCGACGGCGCCGCCGACGGCTCCGCCTCGCTGACGGTCCAGGCCACCACCTCGGTGCCGGTCGGCCGGGCGTTCGCCGGTGTCACCAAGAGCCAGACCATGATCCTGGCCGGCTCCAGCGAGACCACGGTCTCCGCGACCGCCACCGGCACCTGGGCCAAGAAGGGCGCCATCCCGGCCGTCACGGCCAAGAAGAACTGCGCCAAGGGCGGCGTGGACGTCACCGCCGCCAACACGGGCGACGAGGCCTTCACCTTCGAGCTGGCCGGTGTGAAGCACACCATCGAGGCCGGTAAGTCCGAGACGGTCACCGTCCCGGTCGCCGAGGACCAGGCGTACGACTTCACGATCACCGGCCCGGGCGGCTTCACCAAGACGTTCAAGGGCGTCCTGGACTGCAAGACCAGCGGCAGCACCACCGGCGGCACCGAGACCCAGACCGGCGGCGACAAGCCGGCCCCGGCCACCTCCGGCGGCAGCACCTCCGGCGGCTCGGGCGACCTCGCCGAGACCGGTGGCTCCAGCGCCACCCCGGTCATCGCGGGCGTCGCGATCGCCCTCGTCGTGGTCGGCGGCGGCGCGGTCTTCCTCCTCCGCAAGCGCAAGGCCCAGCCCGCCGCGCAGTAACCCCGCACCACCTCCCCGCACACGGACGGCGGAGTGACGAACGACGGGCGGACGATCACGTCCACCCGATGACGGCCCCGGCACGCAGACGCGTACCGGGGCCGTCGCATGCCGCAGGGAGGTTCAACTGCCAAAAAACAAAAGGCGGTTGAGGCATCCGCAGGGGATCATTGGGCCCGAAGCGGGCCACCGGATCCGGTGGTCGGTCCGCCCTGTGCGCATCGCCACGGCGATGCCGGATGATGGGGGATGTCCGAGTGAACCTTCGAAGAACCATGGCCGTCGTGTGCAGTGCGGCCCTGTCGGTCGTCGCGTTCGTGACACCGGTCGACGCGCAGTCGGCGCAGACCGGCGCCACAACCACCTACCAGATCAACGCACGGCACGACGGCAGCCTCGTCGACACCGCCGTGGGTGCGCCGCCGCTCAGCCAGAAATGGTCCCGCGACCTGGGCGGGAACGTCTCCTACCCCATCGTGGCCGGCGGGCGCGTCTTCGCCACCGCCGCCTCGCCGGACGGGTACGGCACCGTCCTCCACGCCATCGACGCGGCCACGGGCGAGAACGCCTGGGAGCCCGTCGACCTCGGTGGCACCTACTGGTGGTCCGCGCTCGCCTACGGGGGCGGTCGGCTCTACGCCCAGAACCACGACGGCGTACTGACCGCGTTCGACCCGGCCACCGGGGCGAAGATCTGGACCACCACACTGACCCCGCAGTACTCCTTCACCTCCCCGCCCACCTTCGCCAACGGCGTGGTGTACACGGGCGGCGCCGGCTCGGGCGGCACCCTGTACGCGGTGGACGCGGCCGACGGCTCCGTGCTCTGGACCCAACCCGTCGCGAACGGGGACAACAGCTCGCCCGCCGTCACGGCCAACGGGGTCTACGTCTCCTACGCCTGCGAGCAGACGTACGCCTTCGACCCCAAGTCGGGCAACCCGATCTGGCACCACCGGACGGACTGCTCCGGCGGCGGGGGCCGCACCCCCGTTCTCGCCGACGGCGGTGTCTGGGTCCGCGACGCCGCCGGGATGACCCCCTCGGTCCTCAACACCACCGACGGGCAGGTCCGCGGCACCTACCAGGCCTCCGGCCGGTCGCCCGCCCCGGCCTTCGACGGCCGTCAGGGCTACTTCGTCGACGAGGGTGTCCTCCAGGAACGGCACAGCCGCACCCTGGACACCCGCTGGAAGTTCGAGGGCGACGGCCGGATCAGCACGGCGCCGATAGTCGTCAACGGCTACGTCTACGTCGGCTCTCAGTCCGGCCGGCTGTGGGCGCTCAACGGCGCCACCGGCCAGTCCGTGTGGTCCACCGACGTCGGCGCGCCGATCAACGAGCCCGACGAGCAGAACGTGTCCGAGCCCCTGACCGGCCTCGGCGCGGGCGGCGGACTCGTGGTGGTCCCGGCCACCCACCTGCTGGTCGCCTACGGGCAGTGAGGAACGGGTGTGGCCGCCGGCCCCGGCGGCCACACCCCGGCCCCGGTCGCCGGTGGTCCGTCGGTGATCGGCGGCGACGACCGGTGACCGGCCGGCTACCCGCGGGGACCGATCGGCTGCCGGCGGGGGCGGCGAAGGGGCAGGTCACGGGTTCCCGGTGATACGGGTTTCCATCCTGGGATGGACGTCAGGCAAGATGGGGTGTATCTGCCCACACATCGATAGCCGGACGGTTTCTCTTGGCTGAGTACATCTACACCATGCGCAAGACGCGCAAGGCGCACGGCGACAAGGTGATCCTTGACGACGTCAACCTGAACTTCCTGCCCGGGGCGAAGATCGGTGTGGTGGGCCCCAACGGCGCCGGTAAGTCCACGGTGCTGAAGATCATGGCGGGCCTGGAGCAGCCCTCCAACGGTGACGCGTTCATCTCGCCCGGCTTCAGCGTCGGCATCCTCATGCAGGAGCCGCACCTCGACGAGACCAAGACCGTTCTGGAGAACGTCCAGGACGGGGCCGCCGAGGTCATGGGCAAGCTCAAGCGCTTCAACGAGGTCGCCGAGCTCATGGCGACCGACTACTCCGACGCGCTCATGGACGAGATGGGCAAGCTCCAGGAGGACCTGGACCACGCCAACGCGTGGGACCTGGACGCCCAGCTGGAGCAGGCCATGGACGCGCTGGGCTGCCCGCCCGGCGACTGGCCGGTCGTCAACCTCTCCGGTGGCGAGAAGCGCCGCGTCGCGCTCTGCAAGCTGCTGATCGAGGCCCCCGACCTGCTGCTCCTCGACGAGCCCACCAACCACCTCGACGCCGAGTCGGTGAACTGGCTGGAGCAGCACCTCTCGAAGTACCCCGGCGCCGTCGTCGCCGTCACGCACGACCGGTACTTCCTGAACAACGTCGCCGAGTGGATCCTGGAGCTCGACCGCGGCCGCGCCCTGCCGTACGAGGGCAACTACTCCACGTACCTCGACAAGAAGGCCACCCGCCTCAAGGTCGAGGGCCGCAAGGACGAGAAGCGCGCCAAGCGGCTCAAGGAAGAGCTGGAGTGGGTCCGCTCCAACGCCAAGGGCCGGCAGACCAAGTCCAAGGCCCGTCTCGCCCGTTACGAGGAGATGGCGGCCGAGGCGGACAAGATGCGGAAGCTGGACTTCGAGGAGATCCAGATCCCGCCGGGCCCGCGGCTCGGTTCCATCGTCGTCGAGGTCGAGAACCTCTCGAAGGCCTTCGGCGACAAGGTCCTCATCGACGACCTGTCGTTCACGCTGCCGCGCAACGGCATCGTCGGCGTCATCGGTCCGAACGGCGCGGGCAAGACCACGCTGTTCAAGATGATCCAGGGCCTGGAGACCCCCGACAGCGGCTCGGTCAAGATCGGTGACACGGTCAAGATCTCCTACGTCGACCAGTCCCGCGCCAACATCGACCCGAAGAAGACCCTCTGGGCCGTCGTCTCGGACGAGCTGGACTACATCAACGTCGGCCAGGTCGAGATGCCCTCGCGGGCGTACGTCTCCGCGTTCGGCTTCAAGGGCCCGGACCAGCAGAAGCCGGCCGGCGTCCTCTCCGGTGGTGAGCGCAACCGCCTCAACCTGGCGCTGACGCTCAAGGAGGGCGGCAACCTGCTGCTCCTCGACGAGCCCACCAACGACCTCGACGTGGAGACGCTCTCCTCGCTGGAGAACGCGCTGCTCGAATTCCCGGGTGCGGCCGTGGTCATCTCCCACGACCGCTGGTTCCTGGACCGGGTCGCCACGCACATCCTCGCCTACGAGGGCGAGTCCAAGTGGTACTGGTTCGAGGGCAACTTCGAGTCGTACGAGAAGAACAAGGTCGAGCGGCTCGGCGCGGACGCGGCCCGTCCGCACCGTGCCACGTACAAGAAGCTCACGCGAGGCTGATCGTCTTGGCTCGTCACATCTACAACTGCCCGCTGCGCTGGTCGGACATGGACGCCTTCGGCCATGTGAACAACGTGGTCTTCCTCCGCTACCTGGAGGAGGCGCGCATCGACTTCATGTTCCGGCTGGCGCCGGGGGACGGTTCGCCGTCCTTCGCGGGCGGCTCCGTCGTGGCCCGGCACGAGATCGACTACGTACGGCCGCTGGTCCACCGGCACGAGCCGGTGACCGTCGAGTCGTGGGTCACGAAGATCGGTGCCGCGTCGCTGACGATCGCGTACGAGATCAAGGACCCGGACCAGGTGTACGTCCGGGCCTCGACCGTCGTCGTGCCGTACGACCTGGCCGAGGAGCGGCCCCGGCGGATCTCCGCCGAGGAGAAGCTCTTCCTCCAGCAGTACCTGGCCGAGGAGCCCGCCGCAGTATGACGGTGCCCGTACGGTCGCTGGAGTTCGCCGACACGAGGGAGGCCGCGGATCTCGCGGCCTTCCTCGGCCGGCTGCTCCACTACGACCGGGCCGCCGCGGTGCGGATGCAGGCGGGCGGCGGCGCGCTGGCCGTGTTCGGCAGGCCGCCGTCGTTCGAGGTCCTGGCGATCCGGACGGCGCGGCTGGCCGGACCGGACGACGGCTTCGACGTCACCGTGTCCGCCGGTGAACTCCTCGAATCCCTCGGGGAGTCCACCGAGGCCGGTGCGATCCCGGCACCCGTCACCGGACCGCCGTGGACGGGCGTCCTCCCGCCGCGCGGCGGCTGGCGGGAACAGCCCGGCCTGCCCGACCCGGTCTCCCTGCGTGCGGCGGTCACCGCCGCGGTGGCGGAGTTCCGCTCCCGCGACGAGGCGCTGCCCGAGGAGCGCCGCACCCGGGCGGAGCGGGACCTGATCGGCCGCGAGATCTGGTCGCGCACGGTCGCCGGTACCGGGCTTCCGCTGCGCGCCGTGCACGCCGCCCAGTCGCTGGGATTCCTCCGCCCGGCACCGGACTTCCCCGTCGCCCTGCTCGCGGCCGGGTCCTGGCTGCGGCTGCGCACCCCGTTCGGCTCCATCGCCCTGCGCGGTCCGGGCAGCGGGCTCGGCACGCTCAACCTGTCGGTGGGCGCGGGCTGAGCGACCGGCCCGATGACCTGCCCCGTCCCGGACGGATCGCCCCGGCCCGACCGGTCAGGGCCCTGTCCACCAGACGTCGCGCGGCCGCGTCCTGGGCGTCCTGGGCCGGGTCGCCCATCCGCAGGGTGAACGTGGCGCTGGTCGCGGCCCGCGCACCGTCCGGCGTCACCCCGCTCTCGGAGACGATCCCGAGATGGGTTCCGCCGTGGAACCAGATCCCGCCGTCGTTCCCGGTCACCGGGCGCCAGGCGATGCCCAGTCCGTAACGGACTCCCGGTGCCGCGATCCAGTCCTCGGCCACGACCGTCTCCTTCATCGCGGCCAGCTGGGCCGGGCGCAGCAGCCGGCCGCTCATCAGGGCGCGCAGGAAGACACCGTGGTCGTGGGTGGTGCTGATGACGGAGCCGTCCGCCCCGCCACCGGAGGCCAGCGTCGTGTCGGTGGGCCGGGTGCGGCCGGGGAACCAGGTGTACGCGGTGGCCGTGGGCCGGGGCACGTACGGCGAGGTTCCCGGGGTGAACGTGTGGCGCAGGCCCAGGGGTTCGATGATCCGGTCGTGGAGCTCCTGCGCCCAGGAGTTGCCGGTCACCCGCTCGATGATCAGGCCCGCCACCACGTAGTTGGTGTTGGAGTAGCCCCAGCGCCGGTCCGGGTCGGGGCGTTCCGTGTCCGGGACCCACAGGGGCGGCCGGCTCAGCGCCGCCTTCAGCTGGTCCTCGGGGGTGGTGATGCGGAACCGCGAGCGGCGGTAGCCGTCCGGGGTGAACGCGTCGGCCGAGTCCGGTGAGACGGCGAGGTAGTCGTTGAGCCCGCTGGTCTGGCGCAGCAGGTCGGCGACCGTGATCCTGCGGCCGTCGTTGCCGTTTCCGCGCACGGTGCCGGGCAGCCACCGCTCGACGGTGTCCGTGAGCGCGAGCCGTCCCTCGCCCGCCAGTTGGAGGGCGAGCGTGGCCGTGAACGTCTTGGTGTCGCTGCCGATCCGGTAGTAGGCGTCCCGGGGGACGGCGGAGCCGGCGCGGGCCGTGGTCCGGCCGCGGGCGCTCTGGACCTCGGCCAGTACGCCGGTGGCTCCGGTGGCCACGATCGCGTCCACATCTTCCTGGAGGCGGTCGCCGAGCGCGGAACGGTGGCGGGGCGCGGCCGCCGCCGCGGGGCCGGACGTTCCGGTGAGCAGGGCCGCCGCCGTGGCCGCCAGGCCCGTACGTCTGCTGATCACCGGTCCTCCCCGGTGCGCGGGCAGGTCAGGTCGGTGCCGGGCAGGGTGCCGTCGCGCAGATAGTCGTTGACGGCCTCGTCGGCGCAGGGGACCGGGGTGAGGCCGTCGAGGCCGCGTCCGTACACCCCGTGCGAGCGGATGTCGGCCGTCACCAGCCGTGAACCGGTCAGCCGGCGGTGCAGCGCCAGTGCCCCTTCGTAGGGGACGTTGTTGTCGCGCCGGGCCTGGAGCATCAGCACGGGTACGTCGTTGCCGATCACCGTGGCGGGTTCACCGGATGTGCTCCTCCAGAACGCGCACGGGGCCATCATGCCGTTGACGAGCGGGCCGAAGACGGGCTGGGCGGTGCGGCTGCGCTCCATGTTCTTCCAGTACGTCTCCGGGTTCTTCGGCCAGCCGCCGGCCGGCCAGCCGCGGTCGCCGCACATGAACAGGGCCCCGCCCAGCATGCTGTCCGCCAGCTCGGGCGAGGCGAGCAGTTCGAGCATGGCGGCGAGCTCCGGGCCGGGCTCGACCGGCCTGCCCGCCGCGGCGTCGGCCAGGTCGCGCACCGTTCCGGCGAGCGCCGGGTCGTACTCCTCGTGCTGGATCAGCTGCCTCAGCACCAGCCGCAGCAGCGGCGCGTCGAGCCGGACGCCGGAGACGGTCACCGGGCGCCGCTCGGCCCCGTCGAGCAGCCGTTGGACGCTCGACCGCACTTGGGCGGGCGTGGTGCCGAGCCGGTAGGTGCCGTCCTGCTGTGCGGCCCATCCGGCCCAGGCGTCCAGGGCCTCTTCGAGCGGCCTGCCCGCCCGCTGGAAGAGCTCGTACTGGGTGGCCGTCGGGTCGGTCGAGGAGTCGATGACGACGCGGTCGGCGCGGCGGGGGAACATCTGGGTGTAGACGGCGCCCAGATCGGCGCCGTACGAGACGCCGTAGTACGACAGCCGGCGTTCACCCAGCGCCGCGCGGATCGCGTCCATGTCGCGGGCGACGTTCCGGGACGTGGCGTGCGGGAGGAGCCGGGCGTTGTCGCCGTGCTCCTGGCAGCGGCGTGCGGTGTCCCGGGCGGACCGTACCGACTGCTCGAAATCCTCGCGGCGGGTCGTGGCCGGGCCGGGCGTGGGTGCCGGGGCGGCGGGGTCGCAGGCGACGGGGGTGGACTCGCCGAGGAAGCGGGGATCGAAGCCGATCAGGTCGTAGCGGCCCGCGACGTCCTTCAACGCGGGGCGCAGATAAAGGGTGTTGGCGAGCCCCGGGCCGCCCGGGCCACCCGGGTTCGACAGCAGGATGCCGCGCCGCTGTCCGGGCTTCGCGGTGGCCCTGATGCGGGAGACGGCGATCCTGACCGTCCGGCCGTCGGGGTCGGAGTAGTCGAGCGGGACGGTCACCTCCGTGCACTGCGCACCCGCCTCGTTCAGCTCCCGCTGCTCCGGTGAGCAGGGGCCCCAGACGAGCCGCTGGTGAGTGGGCGGGGCGGGGGTGACGGGGGTGGCCGACGCGGGCACGCTGCCCGCGAGTAAACAGGTCAGGCCCAGGCCGGCGGTGACCAGTGAGGCGACGCGCATCGTGCTCCTCGGATCAGGTGGATGACTCCCGCACGACGCTAGGCGCGTACGCGGTGCGGGAACATCGGGCCACCCGGCCGAAGCGACCTGGGGCCAGCACCACCGGAACCGTTACGACTTGGCGTCGTCGTCCGGCCAGACCCCGATGTGGTCGTGCTCCAGTTCCAGCATCACCCGGTGCTCCATCCCGAGCGTCTCCGTGTAGTCGGCGGGCAGCTGGAGCCGGCCTGCCCGGTCGAGCATCGCGTACTCGCGGGCCACCTGGGACTCCAGGCCCGTCGTGGCGTCGACCTCGGTGCGGCGCAGCACCTCGGAGGACGTACGGCCGTCCCGGATGGCGACCGTGCGGCGGACCTCGGAGGCCACCGTCTGGTCGTGGGTGACGATTACGATCGTGGTGCCCAGCTCCTCGTTGGCACGGCGGAACGCCGCGAAGACCTGCTCACCGGTGGCCGAGTCGAGCTCACCGGTCGGTTCGTCGGCGAGCAGTACCGACGGGTTGTTGGCGAGCGCGACCGCGATCGCCACCCGCTGCTGCTGGCCGCCGGAGAGCTGCTGGGGGCGCCGGTCGCGGCAGTCCTCGACCTCCAGGATCTTGAGCAGCGACTCGGCGCGGGCGGCCCGTTCGGCCCCCCGGACCCGGCCCCGGCCGCGCAGCTGCATCGGCAGGGTGACGTTCTGGACGGCGGTGAGGTACGGGAGCAGATTGCGGGCGGTCTGCTGCCAGACGAACCCGACGACGTCCCGCCGGTAGCGCAGCCGTTCCTTCGGCCCCATCGACAGCAGATCGCAGCCCGCGACCTTCGCCGACCCGGCCGTCGGCACGTCGAGGCCCGCCAGGATGTTCATCAGGGTCGACTTGCCGCTGCCCGACGCGCCGACCAGGGCCATCAACTCGCCCTCGGTGACCAGGAGATCCAGGCCCTGGAGGGCCTGCACCTCCACCCCGTCCGCGGAGAAGATGCGGACCAGCCGGTCGCAGGCGATCAGTGCGTCGTGCCCGTACGAGGGCCGGTCGCGGCGCGCGGTGGCGCGCTGTTCGAGCTCGGCGAGTGTGGTGTCGGCCGACTGCGACGTCATCGGGGGTCTCCTGCCCTGAGTTCGGTGATCGATCCGCGGCGGCTCGCCCACCAGGCCTGGGCGGCGACCGCCCCGACGGTGAGAACGGCCACGCCGAGTGCCGGGAGCGTCAGCGACCACGGGTCGGGCCGCAGCCGGGCGGTGTCCGGCGCGGTGGCGCCCGGCCCGTTGAAGAGCGCCAGCCCCACGAGGTCGACGCCCGGGGCAAGCAGGGTGATCGTCGCCCAGCCGACCAGCACCCCGCCGAGGGCCGCGGGCAGCGCCTGCGGCAGCGATTCCAGTCCCAGCAGCCGCCTGCCCTGCCGGGAGGTGAGACCCATGGTCCGCAGCCGGGCCAGCAGGGCGGTGCGCTCCGGTGCGGTGCGCAGCAGCGACAGCAGGACGGCCATCAGGGCGTAGCCCGCCCCGGCTGCGACCGCCGCCACGTAGATCTTGCGCGCCCCCTGCTGCATCGGGGTGTCGACGAACGCCGCTCGCTCCTCGGCGCGCAGCCGCACGGAGATGCCCTTGCTCACCTGCCGGGCCGCGGCCCGCAGCGCCTTCGGGTCCGGGTCACCGGCCACCAGCAGGGTGGTGGTCCGCTGCCGGGTGAGCGCCGCGGCGTCGACGAGCAGGAACTCGTGGTCGGGGACGGCAGCGGTACGTGGCACGATCCCGGCCACCCGCACCCTGAGGTCCCCGGCCGGGGTGGACAGGTCGCGCGGTCCGTCGCCCAGCTCCGCGGCGACGGACCGTGACACGATCACCGGCACGACCACGTTCCCGGCCTCGCCCTTGTCCGCCCGCAGCCGGTCGGCCGGGAATGTCCCCAGGTCCGCCGTACGGGCCAGCCCGGAGTACGCGTCGGGGTCGACGCCCAGCACGACCATGTTCTTCATGCTGCCGGTGCCGTCCGCGCCGGGCGGCATCGGTACTCCGGACATCACCTGCACCGCGGCCACCTGCCGGACGCCGTCCGTCGCCCGGACCTCCCGGACCAGGCGGGCCGGGAGCGGCGCCGTGTCGAGCAGCCCGCTGATCCGGGCGTCCGCGCCGACCGCGAGCATCGCCGCCCGGTCCCGCGCGTCCGCGACCCCGGCCAGGACCGAACCGCCGAACGCCGCCGTGGTCAGCGCCAGCAGCAGCGCGAGCAGCGGCAGCGCGCCGGCCGCCGAACTCCGCCCGGCACGGGCCAGCGACAGGAAGCCGACCGCCCCGCGCCGCCGGGCGACGGCCCGCGAGGCCAGTCGCAGCGGCCACGGCAGCAGCCGCACCAGGACCAGCGCCGCGATCAGCCCGACGAGAACCGGGGCCGCGCTGACCAGCAGATCGCCGCCACCGTCCGCCGTGCCGCGCCGCCGCAGCCCGGCCACCGCCCCCACCGCCAGCACCAGCACGGTGAGCTCGGCGACCGTACGCAGCCGGGACGGGCGGGCGTCCATCAGGTCGTCGCGGGCCCCGGGCAGCCGCGGTCGGCGATGCGGCAGCACCGCTCCTACCGGCACCGCGGCGCAGATCAGCGCGGCGACGACGGCCGGCCCGGCCACCGAGGGCCACAGCCGGGCCGGTCCGAAGAACGGCAGCGCGGCCAGCAGCCCCAGCGCCGCCGCGGGCACCGCGACCACCGCCGTCTCAGCGAGCAGCCGCCCGCCCAGCCCGGCCAGCGAACCGCCGCGCGCCCGCAGCAGTGCCAGTTCCTCCCGGCGCCGCCCGCCGATCAGCCCGGCCGTCATCAGCAGCACCACGGCGGCGACGGCCCCGACGCCCACGGCGGCCACCACGACGACCGGCTCGATCGCCGTGCGCAGCGTGTCGTACCCGGCGAGGATCTGGTCCAGTTCGGTCCGGAAGGACGCGTTGTCACCGGCCATCGCCCGCAGCCGCACCAGCCCCGGACCGCTCTCCAGCGAGGCGAGCGCCGAGCGCAGCCCCGGCACATCGTCGGCGGTCAGACCGGAGACCTCTGGCGCGAACCGCCAGAACATCTCCGGCTCTCCGGTCGAGCCGAGCAGGGCGGGCGCGGCGTCGGGCGGCAGCAGCACGGCCGCGGTCCAGTAGTAGCGAGGCGGGGTCAGGCGAGGCGGGGTCGAGTTCGGCTCGGGCACCAGGGCCGGGGTCCGGAACAGTGTCTCGGCCGACCAGTAGGTGCTCCGGGGCTCCCTGGGGGCGACGACGCCGGTGATCCGTACGGTCAGATGCTCCCCGGCCCGGGTCGGTACGGAGATCGTCGCGCCGGGCTCGACCCCCAGCGCCTTCGCGGTCTCCTCGGTGACCGCGCCCTCCACCGCGTCGGTGTCCTCGGTGACCGTGCCGCGCACGGTGGGCCAGGCACCGGAGCGCAGTGTGGCGTGGCGGGGGAGGCCCGACAGGGTGGCGTAGCTCAGCTGCGGGTCGAGCCCCTCGGGCCGGGGCAGCCAGGTTTCCTGCGCGGGCATCGGCCGGCTGGTGCGGAAGCCGTACGCGGAGTCGGCGGCACCTGGCCGCACCTTGGCGGGCAGCGCGGCGCGCGTGCTCTCGTGGATGGCCTTCAGCGCCGCGTCGCGCACCGCCGCCTCGCGCTCGGCCGGGAGCAGTTGAAGGCTGGGCTGCGGGCTGATCAGCTCCAGGACGCTGTGCCCGGGGCTGGCGGCGGTGATGTCGTGGTGCAGCCCGTCGGTTCCCTGGCGCTCCACCGCGCGCGGGAAGAGGGCCGCGAGGAACGACGTCAGCAGCACCAGCAGCCCCAGCGCCCAGGCCGTGCCGGGTGCGGTGCGCAGCCGGGTACGGACCCAGGGCGCACCGGCGGGGGTGCGGCGGTCTCGAACGGAACGCGGAGTCATGTCAGTTGTCCCCCTGGACACGCAGCGAGGCCGCGGGGTCGGCACCGCGCAGAGCGAGGGACACGACGATCACCAGCGGCAGCGCGGCGACGCCCGCCAGCAGTGCCGCGATCTGCCCGGCCGGCAGTTGCACCAGCACCCCGGGCACCGGCGCGGTGGCCTGCCCGGTCAGTACGACGAGCGGTACGACGGCGCGGTTCAGCGCCGCCCCGAGCACGGCTCCGACCAGCAGCGCGATCGCGATCAGCACGCCCTGTTCGGCGGCGATCATCCTGGTCAGCCTGCGGCGCGGGGTGCCCAGCGCACGCAGGACGGCGAACTCGGCGGCCCGCTCCCGCTGCGCGCCGACGGCACTCACCGCGAAGCCGACCGCCGCCAGGGCCGCGGCGACCACCGCGACCGCGGGCAGCGCGGACTGCGGCCCGGCGCCCAGCGGATCGCCGACAAGTTCCTGTGCGATCTCGTCCCGCACCAGGACCTGCGCCGGATCGGTGTCCGGCTGCGCCCGCAGCGTGGCGGCGGCCTTCGCGGCCTGTCCGGGGGCAGTGCTCAGCCACCATTCGTTGGCGGCGAGCACGGCGCCCGGACGCTGTGCGAAGACCTGGCCGACGGCCCTGAAGTCGAGCAGCAGGGCCCCGCCGTCGCGGTCCTGGTCGTCCCCGGCGGAGCCGTTCGATCCCGCGCCGGTGGTCGGCAGCCGGCGCACCGCGTCCACGATCTCCACCCGGACCGTCTCGCCGGCCAGCGTGACATCGACGTGCTGCCCCTTCTTGGCCCCGGCGGCCTTCAGATACGCGTCGGTGGCGATCGCCTTCGGCATCGGTGCCTTCGGGCGGGGCACGGCGGCCCGTACGGAGTAGGCGGGCGTCCAGTCCCAGACGTCGGGGGCGGAGCCGGTGTCGTACGAGAAGGCCAGCGGGCTCTTCGCGGAGGCCGTCGCGTCCACCGGATCGCCGGCCTGTGTCTCGGCACCGTTTCCGGAGCCGGTCAGTTCGGCGTTCCAGCGGAAGCCCTCGGGGACCGGGACCGGCCGCTCGGCGCCGTCGGCCGTCACGGTCCGCAGGGCGCCGACGTCGAAGTGGTGCGATTCGCTCGGGCCGGCCGGCCGGTTGCCGTTCAGCTCGAAGCCGGTCACGGCCAGGTCGCCCGCGGCCGACACCGCGAGGGCGACCGGGTGCACCTTGCCGTCGGCGGGTACGGTTCCGGCCGGCACCCGGTAGGGCAGGCCGTAGCGGTCCTCCAGCAGCACGGCCAGGACCGGCGCTTCGCCCGGCCGGCCGTGCGCGTCGGCCGAGGTGATCCGTACGTCGAACCGGAGCCGCTCACTCTGCTTCGGCAGCACCAGCCCGGCCCGTGCGGCGCGCGGCCGGTCGAGCGGGTCGAACAGCCGTTCCTGCGTCCGGTCGCCGAGATCGTCGCGGATCAGCATCCGCTCGGTGGCGTGAGCGGTGTCCAGGACGAGGACCGAGGCGGTCCGGTTGTCCGAGAGTTCGGTGGTGGTACGGAACGCGGGCGCCGCGTCCCGTACGCCCGGCAGCCGCGCGTACCCGCCCGCCTTCACCGGATCGTCCTCGACGCCGGTGATCACGCGCAGCGACGCCCCGGCCCTGAAGTCCGCCTGGTCGCCCTGCGAACGGTCCCAGGAAGCGCGCTGCCCGATGGCCAGCATGCCCATCGCCACCGTGAGGACCAGCAGCAGCACGGGCCCGGCGTTGCGCAGCGGGCGCCGGCTGAACTGCCAGCCGGACAGGGCCGCGATCAGCCCCCGGCCGCCCGCCGCGCTGCGCTCCGCGAGCCGGGCCGCGGGCGGCAGCAGCCGCAGCGTCAGCACGGTGCCGGCGAGCAGCAGCAGCGCGGGCGCCGCGACCAGCAGCGGATCGACGCCGAGCCGCCCCTGCCGGTCCCCGCTCAGCACCCCGCCGCCGACCCCGGTGGCCCGCCGGTCGAGCTGCCAGTACGCCACCGCGGCGATCACCAGCAGGCCGAGGTCGGCACCCGCCCGGAGCGGGCCCGGCAGCGCCGCGGCCCGGCCCGCCCGACGCTCCGCGGCACCCGCCGCCAGCGCGGGCGCCACGACGGCCAGCGCGCAGCAGAGCGCGGTGACGACGGCGACCAGCCAGACGGTGGCGGTGGCGCCGCCGTCGACCCGCAGCCCGATCCGGGACAGTGCGCCGCGCGTCGCGAGCAGCCGGGTCAGCGGCCCGGCGAGCAGCGGGGCGATCAGCGCGGCGGGCAGCGCCAGCAGCAGCGCCTCGATCGCGGCGAGCGCCGTGATGCGGCCGCGCGAGCCGCCCCGGGCCCGCAGCAGCCGGGTCTCCCCGTCGCGCTCGCTGCTCAGCAGCCGGGCCACCAGCAGCAGCGCGTACCCCGCGAGCAGCACCAGCTGGACGGCCACGATCATCATCGTGGAGCGGGAGACCAGCAGCGCCCGGTCGATCTGCTCCAGCACCTGGGGGAGCGAAGTCCGCGCGGTGGCACCGCTCTTGAACGCGGGGGCGGTCAGCAGAGCCTTCGGAGCGGCGGAGGCGGAGTCGTGCAGCGCGTCGATGCGGCCGGTGGTGACCGTACGGAAGTCGGCCGACGCCAGCCAGGACACCGTCCCGGAACTGAGCCGTCCGGATCCGGTCGCGGCAGGGTCGGTGAGCAGCGGACCGTAGGTGGTGAAGGCGACCTTGCGGATGCCGCGCCCGCCGAGCTCGTCCAGCTGCCAGTACGGATCGGCCGGGTCCGACACCTCGTACACGCCCGTGACCAGGATCCGCAGCGGCTTGTCGGTCAGCCGGTCGGTGACGGTGAGCCGGGCACCGGGCTTCAGCTTCAGCGCCTCGGCGGCGGTCCGCGGCAGCGCCACCTGGACGGGCCCGCCCGGCTTTCCGCCGCCCGCCGCCGGCATCCTGCCCGCGGCGATCCGGACGCGGCTGCGGTCGAGCGAGGCGAAGTGGGTGAGATCGGGCTCGCCGCCCCCGGCCCGCGGATCGCGCGGCAGCGCGTACGCCCCCGATGTCTCCATCGTCCGGACGGTCACCGGCAGCCCGCCGAAGGTCTCGCGGGCCGTCTTCCGGGCGATCGCGTCGGCCGCCTCCCGCCGCGCGGGCGCCACCTGCGAGGACATCACGAGGGAGGCGTCGGCCGCCGAACGGTGAGTGAGGGCGTTGCGGAGCGCCGCGTCACCGACCGAACCGGAGAAGGCGGTCAGCGCGGCCAGCACCGAGGTGGTCAGCAGAACGGCGAGCACCGCCGCGGAGAGCAGGAGCCGGTGGGCCCGAACCCGGAGAAAGACGAAACCCGTCACTCACGCCCCCCTGGGCCCTAAAAACACACACGCCCCCCGGCGTTCCACAGATGCTTTCAAGGCGCATGTGCTCTTGGAAACCGCTTGCACGAGTACTTGATGCGATTGTGACCGTTTATCGGTGACGGAAGACCGAATTCCGCGCCCGGGGAAGGAGCCGCAGGTGGCGGGCGTCAGCCCTGGGTGTTCACCATCGACGCGGCCGCGTAGGTCAGGTAGTCCCACAGCTGACGCTCGTGCTCCGGCGCCAGCCCGAGTTCGTCGAGGGCCACCCGCATATGGCTCAGCCAGGCGTCGTGCGCCGCCCGGTCCACCCGGAACGGGACGTGCCGCATCCGCAGCCGGGGGTGCCCGCGCCGCTCGCCGTAGGTACGGGGCCCGCCCCAGTACTGCATCAGGAACAGCGCGAACCGTTCCTCGGCCGGGCCCAGATCCTCCTCCGGGTACATCGGCCGGAGCAGCGGGTCCTCGGCGACCCCCTGGTAGAAGCGGTGCACCAGGCGCCGGAAGGTCTCCTCGCCGCCGACCTGCTCGTAGAAGGTCTGCTCCTGAAGCGTGTCGCGCGGGTTCTCTGTCACCCGTCCATCGTCGCAGACGCACCGGCCGAGGACCGGAGTCCTAGGGCCTCTCGTTTGGATCAGGCCGGGCTCGCGTGCCCCGGTGCCGCACCTCGCCGCGTTGTCGTCGGTTGCCATGGCTCCGCCATGCCGCCCTCCTCCGCCTTGCGATGCACGACACCGGACCCCGCTCCCTGATCCGGCCTGATCCAAACGAAAGGCCCCAGGGCTCCCGTCCGGACCATGCCGGACCGATCCGGATGAAGGCACCGGTACCTCCCCACCGAACCGCCGTCCGGCCCGGGTTCCTGGCCCCCGGGCCCCCGGCGCAGGAAGGTGGAGGTGTGGACGCGCACAACGACCGGTTCGCC
This sequence comes from Streptomyces sp. NPDC007164, assembly GCF_040634135.1. Classification (NCBI taxonomy): domain Bacteria; kingdom Bacillati; phylum Actinomycetota; class Actinomycetes; order Kitasatosporales; family Streptomycetaceae; genus Streptomyces; species Streptomyces sp. NPDC007164. The sequence goes on along the minus strand of NZ_JBEYFB010000013.1, from coordinate 30,163 downwards.
GCGGCCGCCGCCGAGGAGCGGTGGGCGATGGTGCGGTCCATCGTGGCCGGCGGGGCGCTGGGCGATCCCGGCTGGCGGGCCGCCTTCGAGGAGGTTCCGCGGCACCTGTTCGTGCCGTACTACTTCGTGGGCGGCGGATACGACCGGCTGTGGTGCGAGGACCCCGACCCGGACCGGCAGGCCCGGTGGCTGCGCGGGGCGTACGCGGACGGGCCGCTGGCCACCCGGATCCGGGACGGCGAACTGATCTCGTCGAGCAGCCAGCCGTCACTGATGGCCCGGATGCTCGAAGAGCTGGACATACGGGAGGGACACCGGGTCCTGGAGATCGGCGCGGGCAGCGGCTACAACGCGGCGTTGCTCGCCCACCGGCTCGGCGACGACGCCGTGACCACCGTCGACCTCGACCCGGAGATCACCGAGTCGGCCCGCCGGCACCTGGCCGCGGCCGGCTACCACCCGGCGGTGATCACCGGGGACGGGGCCCGGGGCTGGCCCCGGCGCGGCCCGTACGACCGGATCATCGCGACCTGCACCCTGCCGTGCGTACCGCAGTCCTGGCTGGAGCAGTGCGTGCCGGGCGCCCGGATCCTCGCCCCGTTCGCCACCGGACTGATCGCGCTGCGGGTACGGGAGGCGGCGCACGGGAAGTACGCCGAGGGCCGGTTCCTGCACACGGCCGCCTACTTCGTACCGCTGCGCGGCGCTCCGGTACGGCCCGACCGGCGCCCGCACACCCGCGCGGTGCCGAGGCGCGTCAGCGAGAACGACCTCTTCCGGTTCCTGCTGGAGCTGACCGAGGGCTCCCTCGACCCGCGCGAGGCCCTCTCCCTCTGGCAGCGCGAGAGGCGCCCCGAGCGGGAGAGGTTCGGCATCACGGTCAGGGACGGGCGGCAGTGGGCCTGGCTGGACGACCCCGAGGGGCCGTACGCCTGGCCACTGCCGACCGTGTGACGCGTGAGGCGCGTGCGACGCGTCAGGCGCGTGCGATGCCTGCGACGCGGATCAGTCGCGGCGGATCGTGATCGTGGTCCACGCCCCGACGTGCACCTTGTCGCCGTCCTGGAGCGGGACGGGGACATAGGGCTGGATCGGGTCCTCGGCGCCGTTGAGCGTGGTGCCGTTGGTGGAGTTCTGGTCGACCACGGCCCAGCTGCCGTCGGGCTGCTGCACCAGCACCGCGTGCTGGTGCGAGACGCCCGGGTCCTCCGGCGGCACGGACAGATCGATGTCGGGGGACTCGCCGGTGCTGTGCCTGCGGCGGCCGACCGTGATCTGGTTGCCGGCCAGCGGCAGCTGCTGCTCCGGGGAGTACGCGGGCAGGTTCAGCTCGGTCGCCTCGGGGCCGCTGCGCTGCATCATCGCCAGGAAGTACTCCCGGTCCGGGGCGATGACCGCGGTCCAGCTCGCGGGCGGCTGGTTCTGGCTCTGCCCCGGGAACGGCTGCTGCTCCGGGGCCGCCTGCTGCGGGCCCTGGGCGCGGGACGGCGGCGACAGCATCCAGTCGTCGTCGCTGCTCTGCGGGCCCTGCTGGTGCTGCGGGGCGGGCGGCTGCGGAGCCGGCGGACCGGGCTGCTGGAACGCGGGCGGCGCCGACTGCTGCTGGAACGGCGGCGGCGCGGACTGCTGCTGGAACGGCGAGGGAGGCGCGGGCGGGGCCGACTGCTGCTGGAAGGACGGCGGCGGTGGCGGCCCCTGCTGCTGGAACGGCGGCGGGGGCGACTGCGGGCCGGGGCCGGGTGCGGGCGGCGACTGCGGGCCGGGGCCGGGGGCCGGGGGGCCGGGCCGGTTGCCCTGCTCGGCGGAGAGCGGCTCGGCCGGGCGGTTCATCTGCGAGGGCCGCGAGCCCTGGTAGTCGAACGGGTCGTGCTGCTGCTGCGGCGGCGCGACCGGCGGCTGCTGGGCCTGGAAGCCGGGCGGCAGGTTGAGTCCGGGCGGCGGGCCCGGAACGCCGTGGGCCGGGGCCAGCGGCGTGTACGACGTCGCGGTGTTCGTGAGGAAGTTCCAGCGGCACTCCTCGCAGAACGGCGCCATCGCCTCACGAGGCGTGCGGCACTGCGGGCAGAGCTCCGCGGCCTGGGTCGCGTCGGAACCCGGGGAACCCGGACCCGGCGGGTAGCCGTAACCGGGGGCGGGCGGCGGAGGCGGCGGCGGGGGGACCGCGCCCGCAGGCGCGCCCGCGCCGGTCATGCGATGGCCGCAGACCTCGCACCAGTCATCGGAACCCGACTGGTGTCCGTTCGGGCATGTCGGCATGTCGGCGCTTCCCCCTCTCCTGGGCCGGCCCCGGGGCCGGCGTATTTTTCTGCTCTTCGCCTCCCGGTGGATCATTCCGGCCGGGCGGCTCGACTGCGTGGCTCTGTGCCTACTGTTCGCTGTTTGTTGAGCGGTTCTACTTCTTGACGCGAACCGTCTTGGTCGAGCGCGTTTCGAGTGTCATCTCGTCGGCGTCCGCGACCTTTGCCTTCAGTCGCACAGTACCGGTCGCCGCGTCCACGACGTCCACCACCTTCGAAAGCAGTTTCGCAGTGTCCTCGTTCCCGGAGACCGACGCCAGCTGCACCGCGCGGCCCAGTTTCGCGGTCGCGCCGTCGAAGTCGCCCGACTTGCGGGCATCGAGCCCCTGCTGGATGACCTGTGCCAGCTCCACCTGGCCGGTGTAGTGCGCGACCTGCGGATTGATCGAGGTGGACGCCACCATGTCCTCGGTCCACACGGCCCGGACCAGGCCCTGCGAGAGGGGCTGCGGAGCCCCGCCCGACGGGTCGGGGAGGACCAGTGAGACCCGGGACGCCAGCATTTCCTGGCCGATTCCGGCCTGCGGGACGGTCACGCACACGTGATAGTCGCGGGACTCGTCGCCCCAGGAGCCGGTGGGGTAGTCCCCGGCGCGGGGCCCCGCCCCGGTGCGCCGGTCGGTCAGATCGACGACCGTCGGTGCGACCTGTTTCACAAACTTGATCTCGACCCCGACGGGCGTCCAGAGCCGCAGCGCCACGTCCGCGACCTCCTTGCCCATCGCGTTCTCCATCATCTGCGTGAAGTCGGCGGCCAGCCCCGCGGGGTCGGCGACGATGTCCGCCGTGCCGAGCAGCGCGGAGGCGATCGCTGTGACCTCTTTCACCTCCCAGTCGGTACCGACACCGCGGGCGTCACAGGTGAAGCGGCCGGCGCAGGATTCGAGCGCGGCCCGCAGGTCCTCCGGAGCCTCGTGCTCGTTACGGCCGTCGGTCAGCAGGATGCCGTGCCGGATCTGCACATCGGCCGCGCCGAGCAGCCGGTCGGCCAGCCGCAGCCAGGTGCCGATCGCCGTACCGCCACCGGCGCTGAGCGCCCGCAGGGCACCCTTCGCCTGGGCCCTGGTCTGCGCGTCGGCCACGGCGAGCCTGCCGTTGCCCGGGTAGACCTCCTTGGCGACGTGCGTGCCGCCGACGACGGCGAACGAGGTGCCGTCACGCAGGGTGTCGATGGCCGCGGCCGTCGCGTCGCGGGCGTTGCGCATCTTCGTCGGCGGATAGTCCATCGAACCGGAGCAGTCGACCATGATCACCACGGCGGCGTTCGGCGCCTGCCCGGGAACGTGGGCGGGCGACGCGGCCGCACCGGACAGCGGGACGCCGCCGGTGGTGCCGCCCCCGGTCGAGGTGACCGTGACGATCGCGTTGACCTCGCGACCGCCCTCCGGCAGATATTCGTTCTGGTACACCTCGACGGAGAACTGCGGCACGTTCGACTTGGAGAAGTTGGCCATCTGGTCGGCTCCTTGGGACTCCAGGTGTCGGATGAAGACAGCTGTGAGGGAAGAAAAACGGACGAAGGCAGCGGTGACGGACTGGGCGGTCGGAACTGGAATCAAGCGTTACGGAACGGGACTCACGTGGTACCGCAGGCCGATCCTGCCCCCTGAGGTTCCACGGCGAACGGCAGCAGAGCCACTGTTACGTTGTCGTGGCCCCCGCCGTCGAGTGCATGACCCACCAGCACCTGGGCGCCGTGCAACGGCCGTTGATGTGCGTCGGCCGGCACCGCCGCGGCCATATCGGCCGCCGACTCCGCGTAGTTCCACAGACCGTCCGTGCAGACGACCACCAGACCGGACCGGTCCGGCTTGAAGGACACGGTGTGTGGTTCCAGGTCGTACGCGTCGGCGCCGAGCCACCCCGTGATGGCGTGGGCCCGCTCGTCCGCGTATGCCTCCGCCTCGTTCATCAGGCCCGCCGCCACCATCTGCGCGGCCCAGGAGTCGTCCTCGGTCAGCCGGGCGGGCGGGTTGGTGCGGTCGTCGGGCACCCAGTAGACGCGGCTGTCGCCGACCCAGCCGACGATCAGCAGACCGCCCGCCATGATCGAGCCGACCAGGGTGCACGCCGGGGCGTTCTGATGGCGGTGCCGGTCGTGCTCCCTGGCCCGGGCGGGCTCCTGGGCCAGGGCGTTGACCGCCTCGGCGGCCGCGAGGATCGCCTCGTGCATCGCCTGCTGCGGGTGGGTGCCGCGCGGCAGCGACTCCAGGAGCGCCTCGTTGGCCGCGCTCGCGGCGGCCGCCGACGCCTCGTCCGGACGGCTGGCCGACGAGACACCGTCGCAGACGATCGCGACGACGGCCGGTGAACCGTCGGGCAGGGCGGTGGTCGACACCGCGAACGAGTCCTCGTTGCGGTGATGGCGCAGACCCCGGTCGCTGACGGCGGCCACCGAACCGAGCTCCTGCTCCATGTGGTCGCGCTCGCGCGGCTGGGCATGACCGCAGTTCTCGCAGTACCCGTCGCTGTCGACACTGCCCGCCCGGCAGGCCACACAGCGCTTGGCGCCGGCCGGCGGGGTGGCCGCCACCGGATCCACGGCGGGGGTACGGGGGTCGGGCGCGGCGGCCGGCACCGGGGCCTCGGCCGCCGGTACGGGCGGCGTCGCGGATGCGCCGGCGGACGGGGCGGCGGCCGGCGTGGGGGCGGGCAGCTCGAAGTCGTCCGACGCGCTCGATCCGGCCGGTCCGCCCGGTCCCTCCGATCCGTGCCGCCGGTCGAAGCGCACCTCCGCCGCGCCGTCCGCCGGCGCGGTCATGGCGATCGTCGGACGGTCCTGGGGAACGGCGGGCACGGCCGACAGGTCGTACCCGCACGCACCGCAGAACAGGTCCCCCGGCTCCAGCGGCTCCTCGCAGCCGGGGCACTTCGACACGGCTGTCTCCTGGGGCTTCTGCGACATTTTCACACCCACGTCCGGGGGCGGAAACGGTTGGCCCGCTCCACCAGTTCGATCCTCTCATCGCCGGGCTCCGCAAGCCTGGCGAGCATCCGGTACGAACGCTCCAGCCCGAAGCGCAGGCCACGCTCGTTCAGCTCACTGCCCAGCAGCGTGCTCGGCCCGGCCGGCCCGGCCGACGGGCGGGCCGTGGGGCTACCGGAGAGTACCCAGTCGAGCGCCGTGCCCAGCACCTCGGTCGACAGCTGCTCCCGGCGCACCGCGTCCAGCCCGAAACCGGCCAGCCCCGAGACCTGGGCCGAGGCGGCCGTCAGATCGGTGATCAGCGGCTCGTCCGGGGCCCGCCCGCGCAGCCGGGCACGCACCGCGGCCACCCGGGCCGCCGTGTAGTGGATCGACGCCTCCGGCACCGACTCCAGCGCCGCCACAGCCCCGGTCCGGTCGCCGGCGGCGAGCTGCACCCTGGCCAGCCCGAAGGCGGCGCTGACGAAGCTCGGGTCGGTCGTCCACACCAGCCGGTAGTACTCGGCGGCGTTGTCCAGCTGGCCCAGCACCTCCGCGCAGATCCCCAGCGCCAGCTTGGGCGCCGGCTCGCCGGGGAACGCGTCGTACACCGCGTCGAAGGACAGCGCCGCGTTCTCGTTGTCACCGGTCACCAGAGAGGTGATGCCGCGGTACCAGACGACCCGCCAGTCGTCCGGGTACTGGCCCTCCAGCGCAGTCAGGGTCTGCCCCGCCGCACCGAGGTCGTTCAGCTCCAGCCGGGCGCGCAGCTCGCGCAGCCGGGTCTCCAGCGAGGCCACCGGCACCGCGCCAAGCGCGGAGACCAGTTCGGACGGGGCGGTGGTCATCAGACCGGCGAGGAAACCCGCGTTGGGGTCGCTCACGTCGACCCGGGGCACCGGCAGCGCGAGTGACGTGGACCGTACGTCGAGCCTGGACAGCCGGGGGACGCCCGGGAAGAGGGAGGGCGCCGGCGCACCGGGGACGGCGGCCGGGACGCGGGGGGCCGGAATCGCGGCCTGCGGCTGCGCGTACGCGACGGCCGAGCCGTTCCCGCCCGGCTGCACGTGGGTGGGCGGCGCGGTCGGCGCGGCGGGTGTCAGCGGTGCCGCGGTCCGGGGCGCGGTGCCGGCCCCGCCGCGCCGCCCGGAGCGGCCGGACCGGGCCGGAGCGGTGGCCCGGCCCCCCAGCTGCGACACATCGACCATCAGCTCCGGGAACAACTCCGTGTCGGTGACCCGCACTTCCGTGCCGAACAGCGTCGAGAGCGCCGGGCGCGGCCGCCCCGTCTGGAGCGACACCACCTCGCGCAGCACACCCGTCAGCTGCTCCGCCATCTCCGCCGCCGAGGCGAACCGCCGCGCCGGATCCGGGTCGGTGGCCCGCACCAGCAGCCGGTAGAACGACTCGTAGGTCCGGAACACCTCGATGTTGTCCGGATCGGGCAGCGAGTCCACGAAGACGTTGGTGTAGCCCTGGAAGTCGAAGGTGAGCACCGCGAGCGTCCGCGCGACCGTGTACAGGTCGGAGGCGACCGACGGGCCGACCTCCGCGACCTCCGGCGCCTGGTACCCCACCGTGCCGTAGATGGCGGACTCGTCGTCGTCCATCCGGCGGACGGCGCCCATGTCGATCAGCTTCAGCTGGTCCTCGGTCTGGATCGCGTTGTCGACCTTGAAGTCGCAGTACAGCAGGTTGCGGCTGTGCAGATGACCGAGCGCCTCCAGCGCCTCGATGCCGTACGCGCAGGCCTGCTCGACCGGCAGCGGATCGCGCTTCCCGGCGGCGGTGCGGCGCTCGTTGGCGATGTCCTTGAGCGCCTTGCCGCCGACGTACTCCATCACGATGTAGCCGTCGAGCGAGCCGGTGCGCTGGTCGAGGTGCTCGACGAAGTTGTAGATCCGGACGATGTTGGAGTGCTCGATCTCGGCGAGGAAGCGGCGCTCGGAGATCGCGGCCTCCATGGCGTCCTGGTCACCGGTGTCGAGCAGGCCCTTGAGGACCACCCAGCGGTCCGACACCGCACGGTCGACCGCGAGATAGACCCAGCCGAGCCCGCCGTGCGCCAGACAGCCGGCCACCTCGTACTGGCCGTGGACGATGTCGCCCCCGTGGAGCTTGGGCACGAAGGAGTAGGGGTGGCCGCACTTGGTGCAGAACCCCTCCGTGCGGCCCACCCGGTCACCGCGTGACCGGCCCACCGGCGCCCCGCAGTCCGAACGCGAACAGAATCGCTTCCGCTCCGGCACCTCCGGGTTCTCCATCACCGCCGAGCGCGGGTCGGGACGCGGCACGTCCGGCACCTCGACCAGGCCCACGCCCAGCCTGCCCCGGGCGGACGCGCCCGAGGACGAACCGGAGGAACGGACCGAGACCGAGGGGGAGGTGGCGGCGCCGGACAGCGAACGCGAGAGCCGTCCCGACACCGAACGCCGTGAGGTCGACGAGCGGGACGAGGACCGCGAGGACGCCCGCGACGAGGACCGCGAACTGCTGCTGCCCCTGCTTCCCCGGCTGCCGCGGCTGTTCGCGCCGCCGCCCGCGATCCCGGTGGCGGGCGAGCTCACCATTCCGTTCGGCGAGACGACCGGAGCCAGACCGCAGGTGTCGCAGTACAGCTCACCGCCGCCCATGTCCTCGTAACTGCCCTCGCACGCGGGGCGCTGGCACTGCGTACTCATGGTCGGTCCCCCTGATCGCCCCGCCGCCGCAGCGGCCCTGCCACCTTGCACACATCTGTGGTCATCGCCGGTCCTCCGGCCCCGGCGCCCGGCGCTGGGACAGCAGCTCGGCCGCCGCCTCCTGGTAGCGCAGCACCGCCTGCCCGGCGACCCGCAGATCGCACGGCGCGCTCCACAGCATCCGGCGGGCCGCGTCGTACCGCTCGATCAGCAGCGGATCCTCGGCCAGCCCGTGCCGGGCGACCTTCGCCTTGTACGCGTCGAGCCTGCCGCGCAGCTCCGCCCGCACGGCCAGCGGGGCCGTGACCGCGGTCAACGACTCGCGGGCCCGCAGCAGTTCCTCCTCCGCCTCCCGCTCCAGCGTCTCCAGCAGCGGGGACAGCCGGTGCCACTGGGCGTGCCTGCGGTACTCCGAGGCGGCGGCCAGCCGCTCCTGGAGGACCGTCGCGGGGCCGCTGACCGCGGGCACCTCGGAGGCCGCGATCTTCGCCAGCACCTCGCCGCGCGCCGACCGGGCCTCGGTCAGGGTGCGGTCCGCGCGGGAGAGCACGTCGCGCAGCTGGACCAGGCGCTGCTCGGCGTCCTGCCGGACCGCGAGCACCGCCTCGATCTCACGGCGTACGTCGTCCAGGGCGCGGGCCGCCCGGTCGTAGCGAGCCGTGTCGGGGCGACCGCCGCCGGGCGCCGAACTGCCGGGCCCCGGCAGCCAGAACGCCAGGGGATCGGAGATCACCTGCACCCGCAGCGTGGTCAGCTCGTGGGTGATCGCCTCCAGGTCGTCGCCCGCCGGGTGCTCACCGGGCCGCACGCCCACGGAGTGCGCCAGCGAACGGGTGCGGTGCAGTTCGGCGGCGAGCAGATCTATCCGGGCGGGCAGCGCGGACCACACGGAGTCGGAGGCCACGACCATGTCCAGCGAGCGGGCGTACAGCTCGTTCATCCGGGCGACCAGCTCCTCCAGCGTGAACCGCTCGGAGAGCTTGGCCGGGCCGTTGACCGAGGGGTCGGGGCGGGCCGCCGCGTGCGCCACGGTGACGCCCTGGCCGTGCAGCAGCTCGGTGAGGGCCACCAGATCGTCCCGGTTGGGATAGCGGCGGCGGGCCCGCACCGAACGGGCCTGGGCGAGCGCCCCCGCATAGGCGTCGAAATACCCCCACAGCAGCGTGATCGACTGCTCGGTGGAGGCCCAGCGCTCCCGGGTGACACCGGTCAGCTCGGCGCCCTCCAGGAGCCGGCGGCCCGCGTGGTCCTGCAGGGCGAGCAGCGAGGTCTCGATCGCCTCGTGCTCCGCGCCGAGCCGGGCCAGCGCACGGTCCGCCTCGTCCCGGTCCATGACCGGGCCGGGGGGCCTGGCCGCATAGCCGGGGAAGGGGCCCGCGCCCATCGATCACCTCTCCGCTCTTGCTGCCGGGACGTGCCCGGCAGGATCAGTGCCACTGCCTCACCGCCCGGGTCCGCGCCGTCGCGCCCACCCGGCCGGAGTCGGCGGTCAGTCGCTCCGGTACTTGGGGGCCGGCGGTCCCTTTATCCCCGGCAGCCCGGCCTCCAACCACTCCTGGTACGACAGCATCCAGTCGCTCCTGGCACCGCCACTGCGGTAGTCGACCAGCACCTGGTTGACCCTGGCCACCAGATCGTCCGCCCCGAGCTTCGCCGCCACACCGTAGTACTCGGTGGTGAACGGCTTGTCGCCCTTCAGCTCGACCGCCGGGTCCTGGGCGGCCTGCCCGGCCGCCAGGGCGTTGTCCGTGACCACCGCGTCGACCTCGCCCATCTGCAACCGCACCAGGCAGTCCAGCTGGTTGGGGACGGTGAGCTGGTTCTCGTCCGCGGCGGTGCCGTCGTGCGGGTCCTCGAAGACCGCGCCGAACGACTGCTTCTTCAGCGCGTCGTAGGCGGTGGAGCCGTTGGCGGTGCAGACCCGCTTGCCGGCCAGGGACTTGTCGTACCCGGTGATCGTCGAGTCCTTCGGCGCGAGGACCTGCTGACCGGCCTGGAAGTAGGCGGTGGAGAACGAGACCTTGCGGGCCTGCTTGCAGTTGATCGTCATCGTACGGACCACGACGTCGACCTTGCCGTCCGCCAGGAGCTCGGCCCGCTTGTTGGTGGGGATGGCCCGGAAGATCACCGCGTCGCGGTCGTTCAGGATGTTCCCGGCGATGGCCCGCACCAGATCGATGTCGAAGCCCTCGATCTGGCGGTTCTCCGGGTTGCGGTAGCCCCAGCGGAAGCTGTTCTGGTCGACGCCCGCGATCAGCTTGCCGCGCTTCTTGATCTTCTCGATGCTCGGGCCGTCGGCGGACGACGGCGGGAGGCTCGCCTCCGGATCGGTGCAGTCCTCGGCGCTGGTCCGGACCGCCTGCGCGGCCCGCTGGCCCGCGACGATCCCGCCGAGGGCCTCGGCACCGCCGTGGGAGAGCGGCAGCAGGGTCAGCGAGGCCGTCACGGCGCAGGCCGCGGCCATGGCCGTCACTCCGCCCCAGCCGCGCAGCCTGACCCGGGCGGACCACGCGCCCCTGCGCTTCTCGGTCATCGCTCCCCCTCTCATCGGTACTCCGAGAGCCTGCGGTTGACCCCGACGATCGCGGCGGCGGCACCCAGCAGGGCCAGCGCGGCGGCCCCGGCCGACAGCCCCCACAGCGCCCCGCGCCCGTCCTCGGCGGCCCGGGTGAACTGGTCCTGCTCGTGGGCGAGCGCCTTCGCCAGCGCGTCGTCCACCTGCTGGAAGGACCGGCCGGTCGATTCCTTCGGCCCGATGATCTGCTCCAGGGCGCCCTCGTAGTCACCGCCGTCGTCGGTGGTGCGGGCGGCCCGGTGACGTTCCTGCCACTCGGTGGCGGCGGTGACGGCGGCCTTCACCGGGGACTTCCCCAGGTCGTCCTCGGCCAGCCCCCCGGCACTCCCCAGCGCTTCGCGAAGTGCCTTCATGTCCGTCGTGTAGTCCGACTCGTACTTGTCGTTCTTGCCGTCCGGGGTGAGCACCGCGCCACGGGCGACGAGCGTGAGGTTCTCATTGGCGCGGGCCTTCAGCGAGTCGATCCGCGCGTGGTTGAGCACATCGAGGGACTGCTGCCCGTTCACATCCGCGGCATGCAGCTGGGACCGGGCGACCGTGTGTCCCACGGCCAGCCACAGCAGGATCACGGTGGACGCGGCGGTCGCCACCAGCAGTCCGTGGTTGAAGACCCGGTTCGTGCGGCGGTAGTTGCGCCGCTGCGCCCAGAACAGCCCGGCCAGGGCCACCGCACCGAGCCCCAGCGAGAGGAACGGCCAGGTCCGCGCGGAGTCATTGTCCTCGCCGAGCCGGCCGGTCTCCGCCGTGTACAGCCGCTCGGCGGCCGGCAGCAGTACGTTGCTCATCTTCTGGTTGGCGTACCGGAGATAGGCGCCGCCCAGCGGCAGGCCCTGCCGGTTGTTGGCCCGGGCGCGCTCGATCAGGCCGGTGTAGCGGGGGAGCTCCACGTTGAGGGTGGCGATCTCCTGCCCGGACTTCGTCGCCGCGTCCGTGTTGGCGGCGGCCTTCACCAGCAGCCGGGACGCCTCCTTGATGTCCCGCTCGTACTGGTCGTGGACGTCCTTCGGCTCCTGCGCCCCCGCCAGGAAGCCGCTCGCCGCGGCGGTGTCGGCATCCGCCAGCGAGCGGTAGACGGCCGCCGCGTCGGCGCTCAGCGGCTGGCTGCGGCCCACCACGTCACTCGCGGCGGACTCCCGGTCGGCGACCTCGAACGCCGTCACGACCCCGAACGCCACGACGAGCAGGGCCAGTACGGCCCCGATGATCTGCAGCCTGCCGGGCTCGGTGGTGGCCGCGGCCCGCACCCGGCCGGCCGTCATGGACAGCACGCCGCGATGCGGCGGAGCGGGTACGGTCGCGGGCGGCGATGCCTGCTCGTGTTCCGGCGCCGTGCGTACATTCGGCGGGTATGTCACTCGACCTCCCCCTCGGTCACTGACGGTGGCCCGGCCCCCGGCCGATCGGGGGCTGGTGCCCGGCCATGAAGTATGGCCGCAGGGAACGACATCCACACCTGGAACGTCCGGATCCTGCATCGGCCCACGGATACGCTCGCACACATCCGACTGCGGTCACCCCGCATTCGATCAAGGCCTGAGCCGCGGATCAAGACGATCGGCGGACCAGTACCCGACGCGGGCCGATCTCCCCACTCATGAACACGTCCGGGACAACTGATCGGTTCCCGTACGCAAGGGGCGTCTCCCGGCGCACAAGCACCGGGGGACGCCCCTTGGCGGCCGACGACACGTCAGCCGTACTGCGCGCGCAGCCTCTCGTGCACCGGCGCCGCCGCGCCCGTGTGGTCCAGGCCGAGCAGCGCGGCGCCCAGCACCGGCGGCTGGGTCACCACCCGGATCACCGCCTTCGGGGCGCGCGCCGCGAGGAGTTCGGTGATCTTCGCGTCCAACTGCGGGTGACGGGCGGCCAGTACGCTGCCGCCCAGCACCACCGGCGCCTGTTCGTCCAGCAGACCGAGCCGGCCCAGCGCGACCGACGCCATCGCGACGACCTCCTCGGCCAGCCGGTCCACCAGCGCGCCCGCCACCGCGTCCCCGGCCGCCGCGGTCGCGAAGAGCACCGGAGCCAGCTCGTGCCGGCGCTCGAACTCGACCCGGCCCAGATGCAGCGCCTCGATCAGCGCGTACATCGAGCCGAGCCCGAAGTGCCCCGGCAGCGTGCGGACCAGCTCGGTCGGCCCACCGCGCCCGTCCTCGGCCCGCGCGGCGAACCACATCGCCTCCTCGGCCAGCCCCGCGCCACCGCCCCAGTCACCGGAGATCCGGCCTATGGCGGGGAACCGAGCGGTCCGCCCGTCCGGCACCATGCCGACACAGTTGATCCCCGCGCCGCAGACCACGGCCACACCGCGCGGCTCGTCCACCCCCGCGCGCAGTATCGCGAAGGTGTCGTTGCGCACCTCGACGGTGGCGCCCCAGCCCCGCGCGAGCAGCGCGGCGGCCAGCTGTTCCTCCTCCACCGGGAGGTCGGCGTTGGCGAGACAGGCGGACACGTGCGCGACGGAGCCGACCGGTACGCCGGACTGCTCCAGCGCCCGGCCGACCGCCGACCCGAGGGCGTCGACGGCCGTCTCGATACCCACGGCGGGCGGCTGGAAACCGCCGCCCCGGGCCGTCGACAGCACCGTTCCGTCCGCGCCGATCAGTGCCACGTCGGTCTTGCTGTTCCCCGCGTCGATCGCGAGGACCGAAGCGTTCACGCCCACGCCAGGTGCTCCCGGTTGTGCGCGATCAGCTTGTCGGTGAGCGCCTCGGCGTACTCGAACTGACCGATCAGCGGGTGCGCGAGCAGCGCCTTGAACACTGCGTTCCGCCCGCCCGCCCGCCCGGTGGACCGCCCGCCGCGCAACGCGGCCTCCAGGGCGAGGTCCTCGTACGCCGTCACGTTGGAGATCAGGCCGGCGTACAGCGGGTCCAGCGCGGGCACGGCGAGCGGCGTCGCGCCCGTGCCGTCGACCCGGGCCTGCACCTCGATCACCGCGTCGTCCGGCAGGAACGGCAGGGTGCCGCGGTTGTACGTGTTGACCACCTGCACCGCGGAGCCGCCCGAGCCGAGCAGCGAGGACGCCAGGTCCACGGCCGCCTCCGAGTAGAAGGCGCCGCCGCGCTTGGCGAGCAGCGCGGGCTTCTCGTCCAGCGCCGGGTCGCCGTACATGGCGAGCAGTTCCTTCTCCATCGCGGCCACCTCGGCCGCCCGGGACGGCTTGGTGCCGAGCTCCCGCACGACCGCGTCGTGCGCGTAGAAGTAACGCAGGTAGTACGAGGGGACGACGCCGAGCCGGTCGGTGACCGCCCGGGGCATGCGCAGATCGTCCGCGATCGCGTCGCCGTGCTCGGCGAGCAGCCTCGGCAGCACGTTCTCGCCGTCCGGGCCGCCGAGGCGGACGCCGAGCTCCCAGGTCAGGTGGTTGAGCCCGACATGGTCGAGGTGCACCTCGGCGGGGGTGACGTCGAGCAGCCGCGCGAACTTGCGCTGGAAGCCGATCGCCACGTTGCACAGGCCGACGGCCTTGTGACCGGCCTGGAGCAGCGCCCGGGTGACGATGCCGACCGGGTTGGTGAAGTCGATGATCCAGGCGTCCGGGTTGGTCCGGCGGACCCGCTCGGCGATGTCCAGGACGACCGGCACGGTGCGCAGCGCCTTGGCGAGGCCGCCGGCGCCGGTGGTCTCCTGGCCGACGCAGCCGCACTCCAGCGGCCAGGTCTCGTCCTGGTTGCGGGCGGCCTGGCCGCCGACGCGCAGCTGGAGCAGGACCGCGTCGGCGCCCTCGACGCCCGCGTCCAGGTCGGAGGTGGTGACGATCCTCCCCGGGTGGCCCTGCTTGGCGAAGATCCGCCGGGCGAGGCCGCCGACGAGCTCCAGGCGGTCGGCCGCCGGGTCGACGAGCACCAGCTCCTCGATGGGCAGCGTGTCCCGCAACCGGGCGAAACCGTCGATCAGTTCAGGTGTGTAGGTGGACCCGCCACCAACTACTGCGAGCTTCATAGGTCAGCCCTTTACTCCGGTCAGTGTGACGCCCTCGACGAATGCCTTCTGTGCGAAGAAGAAGACGAGGATCACGGGGGCCATGACCAGTACGGTCGCGGCCATGGTCAGGTTCCAGTCGGTGTGGTGTGCGCCCTTGAAGGAATCCAGGCCGTAACTGAGCGTCCAGGCACCGGGGTTCTCCGACGCGTAGATCTGCGGGCCGAAGTAGTCGTTCCAGGCGTAGAAGAACTGGAAGAGGGCGACGGCGGCGATGCCCGGCTTGGCCATCGGCACCACGACGCGCAGCAGGGTGCGCAGCTCGCCGCAGCCGTCGACCTTCGCCGCGTCGAGGTACTCGTCCGGGATGGTCAGCAGGAACTGCCGCAGCAGGAAGATGGAGAACGCGTCGCCGAACGCCATCGGGATGATCAGCGGCCAGAGCGTGCCGGACATGTCCAGCTGCTTGGCCCAGAACAGATACATCGGGATGACGACGACCTGCGGCGGCAGCATCATCATCGAGATGACCAGCATCAGCGACAGATGCCGGCCGCGGAAGCGGAACTTGGCGAGCGCGTACGCCACGGGCAGCGAGGAGACGACGGTGAGGACGGTGCCCAGCCCCGCGTAGAGCAGGGTGTTGCGCCACCAGGTCAGGAAGCCGTCGGTCTCGAAGACCCGCCGGTAGTTGCTCCACTCGAAGGGGTGCGGCCACAGATCGCGGGTCAGCGCCTGCTGGTCGCTCATCAGCGAGGTGAGCAGCAGGAAGACGAACGGCAGCACGAAGAAGAGCGCGGCGGCGACGCCGAGCGAGTGCACCGCGATCCAGTTCAGCAGCGACTTGCGCCGCGCGACGCGTTCGGCCGGGGTGGCCGGACCGGTCGCGGGGCCGGTCGCCGGTCCGGTCGTCTTCACGGCGTCGAGAGCCTGCGCCACGTCACTCACCTGCCTGGATCAGTCCGCTGCGGCGCCGCATCAGCAGTGCGGTGAACGCCATGGCGAGTACGAAGAGAATGAGCGCGACCACGCAGGCGGAGCCGTAGTCGAAGCGCTGGAAACCGAGGTTGTAGACGACCTGCGGCAGCGTCAGTGTCGACTTGTCGGGATAGCCCGGTTCGAACTGCTGCCCGGAGCCGCCCATCACGCCCGAGGCGACCTTCCCGGCCACGTACGGCTGGGTGTAGTACTGCATCGTCTGGATGATCCCGGTGACCACCGCGAACAGGATGATCGGCGAGATGTTCGGCAGGGTGACGAAGCGGAACCGCTGGAACGCGGTCGCCCCGTCCAGCTCCGCCGCCTCGTACTGCTCCTTCGGTACGTCGAGCAGCGCGGCCATGAAGATCACCATCAGGTCGCCCACCCCCCAGACCGCGAGCGCGGTCAGGGCCGGCTTGGACCAGGTGGTCTCGGTGAACCAGCCGGGCGTGGGCAGCCCGATCTCGCCGAGGATCGAATTGACCGGCCCGGTACCCGGGTTGAGCAGGAAGACGAAGCCGAGGGTCGCCGCGACCGGCGGGGCCAGGTAGGGCAGGTAGAACAGGGTCCGGAAGACCCCGGCACCCGTCTTGATCTTCGTGATCAGCAGCCCGACACCGAGGCCGAACACCACCCGGCAGGTGACCATGACCACGACCAGCCAGAGCGTGTTGCGCAGCGCCGGCCAGAACAGCGGGTAGTCGTTGAGGACGAACGACCAGTTCTTCAGCCCGCTGAACTCGGGGGTCGTGAAACCGTCGTACGAGGTGAAGGAGAAATAGACGGTGGAGATCAGCGGGTAGGCGAAGAAGACGCAGAACCCGATCAGCCACGGCGACATGAAGGCCGCTGTCCGAAGCGCCGACCGGCGGCGCTTCGAGCGAAGTGTGTACGTGCTCATCGATCCGGCTCTACTTCGCCTGGGCGATCGCCGCGTCGATCTCCTCGGCGGTCTTCTTCAGACCCGCCTCGATGTCCTGCTGCCTGCCCTTCTCGATGTCGAATCCGAGGTTCTGCAGGGACGTCAGGTACGCGCCGCCGTTCACCGAGGGCGGGGTGGTGGTGCTCTTCGGGTTCGCGGCGATGTCCAGGAAGGTCTTGAACCGCGGGTCGTACTTCAGCTTCGGCGACTTCAGCGCCGCCAGGGTCGAGGGCACGTTGTGGATGGCATTGGCGAAGTTCACCACGGCGTCGGTGTCGGTCGTCATGAACTTCACCAGCTCCCAGGCCGCGTTCTGCTTCTTCGAGGTGGCGGCGATACCGGCGATGGTGCCGGTCAGATAGCCCTTGCCGTAAGAGTCGGCCTCGTCGTCGGCGACGGGCATGGGGGCGACGCCGATCTCGAACTTGGGCTTGGTCTTCTCGGCCATCCCGAGCCGCCACTCGCCGTCCAGCTGCATGGCCACCTGGCCGGTGTGGAACGGGTGCTTGGCGCCCCACTCGTCACCGAACGACGTGCGGTACTTCTCCAGCTTCTCGTAACCGCCCAGGTCGTCGACCAGCTTCTTCTGGGTCTTGAGCATGGAGGCGAACGCCGGGTCCTTGGCGATGTTCGACTTTCCGTCCGCGTCGAAGTACTTCGGGTCCCAGCCGCCGAGGTAGTGCTCGGTGGTCGACTCGTAGCCGTGGTAGTTCGGCATGAAGCCGAGCCGCTCGTACGAGTCGCCCTTGGTCTTCGTCAGCCGCTTGGCGGTCGCGGCCAGCTCCGACCAGGTCTGCGGGGGCCGCTTGATGCCGGCCTTCTCGAACGCGTCCTTGTTGTAGTAGAGGCCGTACGCGTCACCGAGCTGCGGCACGGTGCAGCGCACCCCGTCGAACTGGGTGTACTCGTTCATCGCCTTGGGGAAGGTCTTGTCCGGGTCGATCCCGTCCTTCTTCAGGAAGGGGTCGAGATCGACGAACGCCTTCGACGAGCAGAACTTGCCGACGTTGTTCGTGGTGAACGACGAGATGACGTCCGGGGCCTTCGAACCGCCCGCCCGCAGCGCCTGGTTGATCTTGTCGTCGGTCATGTTGCCGATGACCTTCACATGGATGTTGGGGTGAGCCTTCTCGAAGGCGTCGACCGTCGCCTCAATTCCCTGGACCTCGGTCGGGGTGTTCCAGCCGTGCCAGAAGTTGATGGTCGTCTCCTTGGACGGGTCATCACTGGTACCGGAGCCGCTCTGACCCGTACAGGCCGAGGCGAGCAGAGATATGGCGGCGGTCGCGGCGAGCGCGGCGGCCGTCTTCCGGCGGTTTCCGGACATGGCGGTCTCCCGGTGAAGGAATGGGGCAGGGGTACGGAGGAAACGGGCGGGCCGAGAAGGGTTCAGCGGGACGTGTCGAAGACTTCGTCACGAGTGGTGGCGAGGGCGCTCTCCAGCGCGCCGCGCAGTACGGGGCGGTGCATCACTTCCCCGGCGATCAGCCGGGGACGGGAGGCCGCCAGCTGGGTGAGCTCGGCCTCCACCCGGCAGCGCAGCGGCTCCCCGCCGGCCGCGATGACATCGCCGGACAGCACGACGATCTCCGGGTCGAGCACGGCGATCATGGAGGCGAGACCGGTCGCGAGGCCGGTGGCGAACCGGTCGAGGAGCTGGATGTACGGGCCGTCCTCACCCGCCTCCTCGGCCTCGGCGGCGCGGGTGAGCAGCCGGGCCGCGACCTCGTGGTGGGTGCCGGAGGCGCGGACCGGCTCGTCGTCGATGCCGAGCTCCCGGCCCAGCCGGGACAGCACCTGGGCGCCGGCCAGCTCCTGGAAGCCGCCCGCGTTCACCTTGGTGACCTGACGGACCAGCGGGGCGCCCGGCACCGGCAGGAAGCCGACCTCGCCGGCGCCTCCGGTGAAGCCGCGGTGCAGCCGGCCGTTTATGACGAGGGCGGCACCGAGCCCCTCCTCGTTCCACAGCAGGACGAAGTCGTCGTGCCCCCGCGCCGCGCCCAGCCGCTGCTCGGCCACCGCGACCAGGTTCACATCGTTCTCGTACTCCACCGGCATCGGCAGGAAGGCGGCCAGCTCCTCCAGCAGCGTGGGGGAGTGCCAGCCCGGCAGGTGCGAGGCGTACCGCAGCCGCCCGGTCCCGGGGTCGAAGGCGCCCGGGGTGCCGATGACGACCCGGTGCACATCGCCGCGGGTGAGCCCGGCGTCCTTCACCGCCCCGTCCAGCGCCTCCGCCACCTGCCGCACCACACTGTCGGCGCGCCGCCCCGGGGTGCGCAGCTCGAAGTTCCCGACCGTTTCGCCGGTCACATCGGCGACGGCGGCGACGATCCGGCGGGCGTTCACATCCAGCCCCGCGACATGGGCGGCCCGCGCGTTCACCCCGTACAACTGCGCGTTGGGCCCCGGGCGCCCCGCCACCGTCCCGGTCGCGACGACCAGCCCGGCCGCCTCCAGCCGGGCCAGCAACTGCGAGGCGGTCGGCTTGGAGAGCCCGGTCAGCTTCCCGATCCTGGTCCGGGACAGGGGGCCGTGCTCCAGCAGCAGATCAAGGGCGGCCCGGTCGTTCATGGCCCGCAGTACGCGGGGCGTACCCGGTGTGGTTCCGGCCATGAGTGCTGCACCTGCCCTCTGTTAGGAAAGTTTCCTATTCGGTGAGAGGACGGTATGCGCACGTCACCGGGGCGTCAATGGGCAGCGCCCCGGTGGCAACCAAAGCGTTACCTCGGTCACTTCCGGAATCTCCGGCTCCATGGTGGCGCATGCCCGATCGGGCCGCCGGTGAACCGAGTTGGGGACACGCCGGCCCGCCGGCCGCCCGGACGGCCGCGGCCTACTTCGAGATGTTCGGCGGGTTGATCGGGGCCGTGGCCAGCGACTGCGGCGAGGTGGCCGAGGCATAGGCCGAGGGGGCGGCCACGGAGGCTGCCGGGTCGGCCTTGGAGGGCTCGTCCGCCTGGGCCGGGACGCCGCCGACGATGCGGATGCCCGCCTCGTCGAAGGCCCGCTTGATCCGCCAGCGCAGCTCGCGCTCCACGCCCAGCGCCTTGCCCGGCATCGTCTTGGCGCTCAGCCGGACCGTCATCGAGTCCAGGAGCACGGCGTCCAGGCCCAGGATCTCCACGGGGCCCCACAGGCGCTCGTTCCACGGGTCTTCCTTGGCCATGGCCGCGGCGGCCCCGGTGATCACCGTACGGACCCTGTCGAGGTCCTCGGTGGGGCGCACCGTCACATCGACTCCGGCCGTGGACCAGCCCTGGCTGAGGTTGCCGATCCGCTTCACCTCGCCGTTGCGGACGTACCAGATCTCACCGTTGTCGCCGCGCAGCTTCGTGACCCGCAGGCCGACCTCTATGACCTCGCCGGAGGCGACGCCCGCGTCGACGGTGTCGCCCACGCCGTACTGGTCCTCCAGGATCATGAAGACACCGGAGAGGAAGTCGGTGACCAGGTTGCGCGCACCAAAACCGAGCGCCACACCGGCCACACCGGCGGAGGCCAGCAGCGGGGCCAGGTTGATCTGGAAGGCGCCCAGGATCATCAGGGCGGCGGTGCCGAGGATCAGGAACGACGCGACCGAGCGGAGTACCGAACCGATCGCCTCCGAGCGCTGGCGGCGGCGCTCCGCGTTGACCAGCAGCCCGCCGAGCGCGGTGCCCTCCACCGCCTGGGCGCTGCGGTTCATCCGTTCTATGAGTTTGGTCAGAGCACGCCGGATCGCGATCCGCAACACGATCGCGATCGCGGCGATGAGGATGATGCGCAGACCGGTGTTCAGCCAGGTGGACCAGTTCTCCTCCACCCAGCCCGCGGCGTCGCCGGCCTGCTTGGCGGCTTCGTCCAACGAGCTGCCGGGCTCGGGTGACGGGGCTGCGGCCAACAGGGCGGACAGGGACACGGTGGAACCTCCAGGTGGGCGACGACGGCCCGACCACACTAACGGCCTCACCCGCGTACTCCGTTGCCGTGACCGAGCGGAGAGACACGTCTCACGAGGGGATTCCGAGGCCGGGAAGCGGGTGCGGCGAGCGGCCGCCGCGGTCGTCTGTGGCCGATCGCACATCGGTGCGGCCGCCCGGACAACGCCGCCGGAGCACCCGCTTCCGGCGCGCGGCCGCGGCACGGGCGGCGGGGGGCCCGGAGAAAAATCCTCCCGGCCCGTTACCCGCACGTGGTGGCGCTTCGACCAGGCAGGAGTAGAGACTGAGATCGGATCGTCCCGGCGCGAGCCACGCGCCGCCGGCGTACAAGGAGGCATCCACCGTGCCGCATGTCCTGGTTCTCAACGCGTCGTACGAGCCACTCGGCGTCGTACCGCTCCGCCGCGCGCTCGTCCTCGTCCTCGAAAACAAGGCCACCTGCCTAGAGGAGTCCGGCGCCTTCATGCACAGTGCCACCCGGGCCGTCCCGGCCCCCAGCGTCGTCCGCCTGAAGCGGTTCGTACGCGTCCCCTACCGGGGGCCCGTGCCGCTGACCCGCAGGGCGCTGTTCGCCCGGGACGGGGGGCGCTGCATGTACTGCGGCGCCGCCGCGACCAGCGTCGACCACGTGATTCCGCGCAGTCGCGGCGGACAGCACGCCTGGGACAACGTGGTGGCTGCCTGCCGCCGCTGCAACCACGTCAAGGCGGACCGGCACCTGCCCGAGCTCGGCTGGCGGCTGCACCAGCAACCCGCCCCGCCCACGGGCCTGGCCTGGCGGATCATCGGCACGGGACACCGCGACCCGCGCTGGTTGCCCTACTTGCAACCGTTCGGCGCGGACGACGCCATGGCCCGGATCGACGGCATTTCCGCCTGAGAGATCCGGGCCTTAGACCGACCGGCAATTGGGGGGCGGCGTCGCGGGGCTGGGCACGCGCGTCTGCGGCGTTGCCGTCAATCAACAACGCTCCTTCCCCGAGCTCTCGACTGCGCTCGAGCAGGGGAGACCCCATCTGTCTCAATCCTCCGCCTTGCAACCGCACGCACCCAGCCCCGCTCCTTCTCCCACCCCCCAATTGCCGGTCGCTCTCAGCCGTCCCCGGGACGGAACGGGCCCGGATCGCTACTCCGTCCCGGCGACGGCGTACGCCTCCACCGACCAGAGCGAGTAGCCGAACTCGCTGCCCCGGGCATCGCCCTGGACCCTGAGATAGCGGGCGTCCTTCGCGTCCATCCGGACCGACTCGTGCCCGCCCCTGCCGTCCCGGACGGTCGCCGCCGTGCGCCAGCTGCGGCCGTCCGAGGAGACCTGGAGCCGGTAGCGGGTGGCGTACGCGTCCTGCCAGTTCAGCACCACCCGGCCGATCCGGGCGGTCCGCGGCAGCTCCGCCTGCCACCAGGCGTCGTCCTCGACCGGTGAGGACCAGCGGGTCTCCGGATCGCCGTCGGTGGCGGCCGACGCCGGGAAGTCGGGGGTCTCGTCGCCGGACGAGGACGCGGTGGCGGCACGCAGCAGATCGGGGCCCGCGGTGCGCGGGAACGCCCGGACGGTGAGCGTGCTGCGCTCGTCGCCGAAGCTCAGCGGCACCTCGTACTCCCCGGCCGGGGTGCCCGCCGGGACCGTGATCTCGACGGGGACCTCGGTACGCGAACCTCGCGGCAGCCTCGTCTGCTTCGGTATGTCCACCTTGATGCCCTTGGGCGCCTTCGCGGTGAGCGCGCCACGCACCTCGGTGGGGCGCCGGGCGGCCAGGCGGGCGTCGACCCGCTGCGGCCCGCCGCCGATCTCGGCGTCCGTCTCGCCGCGCGCGAGATCGAGCCGGGCCGCGGGCTCGTCGCCGAACCAGGGCACCAGCGCGTGCACCCGGGGAGCCGGCGCCGAGGTGCTCCCGGCGGTGCTGCTCCCGGGGGCCATCGGCGCCACCGGGCCCGCGACGACCGGGGGCATCGACGGGCCGCCCGTGGGCCAGCTGATCCGGATCGCGTCGGTCCGCAGCCCCTTGCCCGCCGTCTGGGTCCAGCCGGTCTCCGACAGCGTGCCCAGGCGGCGCCAGCCCTCGCCGGGCACATGCGCCTCCAGCGCCGCGCCGGCCACCGTGCCACCGCCGGGCAGGGTCATCGTCGTCACGGCCTCCACCGGACGGGACCGGTTCAGCCGGACCGTGTAGCTGCCCGGAGCCTTGGTGACCGTACCGGCGTCGCGGTCCGCGCCCGTCCAGGCGTCCGCCTCCCGGCGCACCCGGTCCAGGAACGGGCCCAGGACCCCCTTGCCGACCGTCGCGCCGTCCTTCTTCGCCGCCCTGCGCAGCGGCTCCAGGGCCAGCGACGCCTGCCAGGCGGCGTCGCCGTCGCCGCGCGACTGGGCCTGGAGCAGATCCACGGCCAGCTCGCCCGCCCGGCCGTACCGGGACAACTGCTCGGTCCAGGGACGCACTTCGCCGTCCAGCCGCCCGTCCGCCAGGCCCTTCAGCCGCTGCGGGGCCTCCCGCATCACGGTGAACGCCTCCCGCAGGTCGCGCGCCGCATCGTCCCGGGCCGTGACGTCGTGCGCCGCGCGGGACTTCCAGAACGCGGCCAGCAGCGGCCGCAGATACGCGGACTCGTCACCGCCCAGCACCGACGTCGCGCTGTTCCCGGCCAGCGCGCGCAGCGCCTCCCTGGTGCGTGCGTCACCGCCCGCCAGATCGTCTATCGCGGCCCGCCAGGACTCCTGCGGCCGGTAACCCTTCGGGTTCCAGGCGAAGTCGGCGGCGGTGAACAGCGGGATGCGGGAGGCGGAGGGCTGCTCCATCGCGTTGGCGAGCAGCGCCGCGGAACCCATGGCCACGGCGGGGTCCCGGCCGGTGTAGGGGCCGAGGAAGATCCGGTCCTGGGCGTAGTCGTTGACCGGGTAGTTGTCCATCGTGACCAGCGGGTGCCCGAACGCGGCACGGGCACCGGCCAGTTCCCCGCCGGTGATGGTCCTCGGCACGACACCGACCCCCGTCCAGGCGATCTGGACCCGGTCGTCCAGCTCCTCGGCGAGCGCCTTGCGGTAGTCGGTGGACCCGTCCTGGTAGAACTCCGTCGGCATCACCGACAGCGGCTGCGAACCCGGATACCGGTCCGCGAGATGCCGCGCCACCTCGCCGGCCACCCGGGCCTGTGCCCTGGCCGCCGCCCGGGGGCCGCTGCCGAAGGTCTCGGCGTCGCCGTCGCAGTGCCATTCGCTGTAGCTGACGTCCTGGAACTGGAGCTGGAAGACCCGCACGCCCAGCGCCCACATCGAGTCGAGCTTCTTCGTCAGCGCCTTCACGTCACCGGCCGACGACATGCACATGGCCTGGCCCGGGGCGACGGCCCAGCCGAGCGTCACATGCTCGGCGCGGGCCCGCTCGCCCAGCGCCCGGAAGTCGGCGCGCCGGTCGGCCGGGTAGGGGTCGCGCCAACGGGCCTGCCGGTACGGATCGTCGCCCGCCGCGTACAGATACCGGTTCTGCTTGGTGCGCCCCATGAAGCCGATCTGGGCCAGCCGTTCCTGACGGGTCCACGGCTGCCCGTAGAAGCCCTCGGTCGTCCCGCGCACGGCGGTGCCCGGCCAGTCCCTGACGGTGACCCCGGCGACGCCTCCGTCCCGGATCAGCTGCCGCAGGGTCTGCACGCCGTGGAAGAGGCCGTCCTCACCGACGCCGTCCACGGCGACGGTGTCCCGGCCCGCGACCCGGCCGGCCGCGATCCGGTAGCCCCCGCCGGGCAGATCGCCGCGCTCCGGGACGCGCAGCGTGCGCAGCGCGTCGCGGGCCCCGTCGCCGCCGAGCCTGATGACCGGGCCGCGGCCGGGCAGGGCCTCGTGGACGGTGCGCACGCCCGCGCCCCGCAGAACGCGGCGGAGCGCGTCGACCGCGTACGGATCGGCGTGCGCGCCGGCGACGAGGGTGGCCTCGGCGGTCAGCGGTACGGACTGTCCGGCGGCCTCGATGGACTGCGGCCGGGGCCATACGGCGGGCAGCCCCGCGTCGTCCGTGCGGTCGGGGGTGGCGACGGCGGGGGAGCCGGGTGCCGAAGGGGCCGCGACGGCCGTCGGCGTTCCCGTGGAGAGCAGTCCGCCGAGCACGGCGACCGCGATGGCCGCCGCCTGCTTTCCGCGTCTGAGCCGCATCGCCCGTCTCCCTCGTTCCCGCCGGTGGCCCCCGGCGTTCGGACCGGAGGGCTCCGAGCCCACCACCCCCGCGCGAGGGTGTCAATGCGCGTGGGTGGTGTGCCGGAAATGCCCGTAGCCGCAGATGGTGCGGGCAGTGGCCGGGCGGGGCGACGGACGCCAAAGATGACGCCGGATGGCCGAAAAGAGCGGACAACTTGCGGGGAACCGGCCCGGGGGGAACGGAATGTGACCCAGGGCACGTTGGACTCGTTGTGATGACGCCTACGTCTGTGGTCGAGCCCGCCGGGTAGGTCTGCTGTGTCCTGTATCCCCACGGCCAGGAGGCCGCCATGCCCGCCGCCGCACAGCTTCTGCTCTCCGCCCTCTCCGGACAGGTGCCGGACGCCACCGCGCCCCCGGCTCCCCGCCACGACGCGCCGCTGGTCCCGGCGCCCCGCACCGGCCCGCTGACGAGCGAGCCGCCGCTCGCCGATGCGATACCCCTCACCAGCGAGCCGCCGCTCGCCGACGCCACCCCCCTGACCAGCGAGCCGCCGCTCGCCGTAAACGCCCCGCTGACCAGCGAGCCGGCCACGTCCGGCGGCGCATGGGGCACGGAGTCCCCAGGAGTCTGAATGGGCTTGTCCCGGCTCGCCGCACTGCACGGCGTCGCCACCTCCTACTCCCCGTCCGCCGATGCGACGGTGTCCGTCCCCGACGAGACGGTCGTCGCCGTACTCGCCGCACTCGGCGTGGACGCCGCCACACCCGAGGCGGTACGGGAGTCACTCGCCGCCGCAGAGTCCGCGGCCCGCTCCCGGCTGCTCCCGCCGACGCTGGTGGTGTGGACCGGGGAGCCGCTGCCCGCGGCCCTGACCGCCCTGCCGCCCGGCACCACGCTGGACATCCACCTCGAAGACCCCGGCTCGGACCCGCCCCCGCGGATGCGCGTTCCGGCCGACCGACCGGATCCGGCCGTTTCGGCGTGGGGCGCCGCCGGCGGGCGTCCGGACCCGGGGGGCGGCCGGGGCGAGGGCGGCACGGGCGCGGCGCCGGACGCCGGTGCGCAAGCGCCCGCGGCGCCCGCCTGGTGGACCGAGCCGCCGCTCGGGGTGCACCGGCTGGCCGTGCGGGCCCCCGGCGGCCGGACCGGGTCCGGCACACTCGTCGTCGCCCCGCCCCGGGCGCCCCGGCCGCCCGCTCGCAGCCACGGCTTCCTCGTCCAGCTCTACTCCCTGCTCTCCGCCCGTTCCTGGGGCATGGGCGACCTCGGGGACCTCGCCGACCTCGCCGCCTGGTCCGGGCGGACGCTGGGCGCCGGCTTCCTCCAGGTCAACCCGCTCCACGCCGGGGTGCCCGGCCGCCCCTCCGACCCGTCTCCGTACCGCCCCTCCTCGCGCCGCTTCCCCGACCCCGTGCATCTGCGCATCGAGTCCGTCCCCGAGTACGGGCACGTGACGGACCGGGGCACTCTCGACGACCTGCGGCAGGACGCCGCGACGCTCAGCGACACCGTCCTGAACAAGGGCGCCCTGATCGACCGTGACGCCGTGTGGGAGCTCAAGCGCCAGGCTCTCGACCTCGTACGGAAGGTGCCCCTCACCCCGGGCCGCCGCGCCGCGTACTGCGACTTCCTGGCCGAGCAGGGGCAGGCCCTGGAGGACCACGCCCTGTGGTGCGCCCTCGCCGAGGTGCACGGCCCCGACTGGCACACCTGGCCCGCCGGGCTGCGCGACCCCCGCTCCAAGGAGACCGCCCGCGCCCGCGGCGAGCTGCTGGACCGGGTCGACCTCCACTGCCGGCTCGCCTGGCTGACCGACGGTCAGCTCGCCGACGCCCAGCGCGCCGCGCTCGACGCGGGCATGTCCGTCGGCATCGTCCACGACCTCGCCGTCGGCGTGCACCCCGGCGGCGCCGACGCCTGGGCCCAGCAGGACGCCTTCGCGCACGGCATGTCCGTCGGCGCGCCCCCGGACGCCTTCAACGCCCGGGGCCAGGACTGGGGCCTGCCGCCCTGGCGCCCGGACGTCCTGGCCGCGTCGGGCTACGCCCCGTACCGCGGACTGCTGCGCGGGCTCCTCGCCCACGCGGGCGCCCTGCGCATCGACCACGTCATGGGCCTGTTCCGGCTCTGGTGGGTGCCCGAGGGACGCCCGCCCACCGAGGGCACCTACGTCGGCCACGACGCCGAGGCGATGCTCGCCGTCCTCGTCCTGGAGGCGCACCGGGCCGGCGCGGTCGTCATGGGGGAGGACCTCGGCACCGTCGAGCCCGGGGTGCGCGAGGAGCTGGCCCGGCGCGGGGTGCTCGGCACCTCCGTCCTCTGGTTCGAGCGGGACTGGGCGGGCACCGGCCGCCCACTGGCCCCCGAGCAGTGGCGCGAGGACTGCCTGGCGACGGTCACCACCCATGACCTGCCGTCCACCGCGGCCCGGCTGAGCGGCGACCATGTGACGCTGCGCCATCGCCTCGGCCTGCTCACCCGCCCGCTCGACCAGGAGCTGACGGCGGACGCGGCGGACACCACCGAATGGCTGGGGCACCTCTCCAGACTCGGCCTGCTCCCCGAGGGCGAGGGCGACGAGGAGGGCGCCGTCCGCGCCGTGCACCGCTTCCTGCTGCGCACCCCCGCCCGCATGACCGGCGTCTGGCTGCCCGACGCGCTGGGCGACCGCCGCCCGCAGAACCTCCCCGGCACCTGGGACCAGTACCCCAACTGGCGCCTGCCCGTCGCCGACGCGGAGGGCCACCCGGTCACCCTGGAGGAACTGGCCGCCGCGCCCCGCCTGCACCGCCTGATGGAGGTCTTCCAACCACACGGGGACCACCCGGAGTCCGCCCGGTGACCCGACCCGCGATCCGGCCCGCGATCAGGCCCGCGACCGGGCCCGCGATCCTCCCCGGGGCCGGGCCCGCGATCAGGCCCGCGACCGGGCCCACGATCCGGCCCGGGGCAGGCCCGCGGTCCTCCCCGGGGCCAGGCCCGTTTCGCCACCCCGAACTCCGCCCCAAGTCCCGCCCCGAACCCCGTACGGCACCCCCGGGCGCGCGCCCCTCGCGGGCGTTCGCTACGTTTGCACCGTGGACAAGAAGAACGCTATGCGCGCCGGCGCCGTCGCGGCCGGAACGACGCTGATGATGCTGCTCATGTCGTCCCCCGCGCTCGCGCTCACCCGCGACGACGGTGACGACCCGGGGCCCGGCCTGAGCGCGATGGAGACCATCGGCCTCTACGTCGTGGCACCCATCGTCCTGTACCTGGTCATCACGGGCCTGGTCATGGTCCTGGACAAGTCCAAGAAGCAGGCCTGACGCTCCACGCCCGTCCCGAGTGCGCCGCAGGTACTCCCCGAGTACCGCGCGGCGCACACGCATGTCCGCGGCACGTCTCCCCGTCGGGGGCGCCGGGTAGGTTGCGGCCATGATCGAGTGGGACGTCAAGAAGCTCCGCATCCTGCGCACCCTGCGCGACCGGGGCACGGTCACCGCCACCGCACAGGCCCTGCTGATGACCCCCTCCGGGGTCTCGCAGCAGCTCTCCGGCCTCTCCAGGCAGCTCGGCGTACCGCTCCTGGAGGCCCAGGGCAGAAGGGTCAGGCTCACCGACGCCGCACACCTGGTGCTGCGTCACGCCGAGGCGGTCTTCGCCCAACTGGAGCGCGCCGACGCCGAACTGACCGGCTATCTGCGCGGCGAGGCCGGCGAGGTGCGGATCGCGGCGTTCTCCACGGCGGTGTCCGCCCTCGTCGTACCGGCGATCCGGCGGCTGCGCGCCGAGGACCGCCCGGGGCCCGACGTGCGGGTGCGGGAGGCGGAGGCCGCGCAGGCGTACGAACTGCTGGTCGCCGGTGACGTGGACCTCGCGCTGTCCCTCGCCGCGCACGCCCCGACGGCCCGCGATCCCCGGTTCGCGGTGCTGCCGCTGCTCGCGGACCCCCTGGACGTGGCGCTGCCCGCCGGCCACCGTCTCGCCGCCGCGCCCGCCCTCCGGCTGGCGGACCTCTCCGGCGAGCCCTGGATCTTCGGCGGCTCGGGGCCCTGGTCGCAGATCACGACGGCCGCCTGCGAGGCCGCCGGGTTCGTGCCCGAGCAGGCGCACAGCGCCTCCGGCTGGACGGCGATCCTGGCCATGGTCGAGGCGGGCATGGGCGTGGCACTGGTCCCGCGCATGGCATCGGCGGAACGCCGCAGCCGGGGCGGCGTGGTGATGCGGGCGCTCGACGCCGACCAGCCGCGCCGTCATGTGGTGGCGGCGGTGCGGCAGGGCGCCGAGCGGGGCCCCGCGGTGGCCAGGGTCCTCGCCACGCTCACCACGACCGCCGAATCGTTCACTTCCACTGAATGAACAGTGCAAAAACTTTCGCTGGACCTGATGGGTTGCTCGCCGTGACACTACGTGCATGACCTTCGACCAGAATGAGAACCACCACGAGGACCCCCACGCCAACGACGCGGCCCCGTACAGCGGTGGTGACCCGTACGCCGACTACCGGACCACCGACCTCCCCTTCACCGAGCTCGTCGACCTCGCCGACCGCCGCCTCGGCGCGGGCGTGATCGCCGCCAACGACGAGTTCTTCGCCCAGCGCGAGAACCTCCTGCTCCGGGAGCGCGCGGCCTTCGACCCCGAGCACTTCGGCCACAAGGGCAAGATCATGGACGGCTGGGAGACCCGCCGCCGACGCGGCGCGGACGCGGAGCACCCGTTCCCGGCCCCCGGCGAGCACGACTGGGCGCTGATCCGCCTCGGCGCGCCCGGCATCATCCGCGGCATCGTCGTCGACACGGCCCACTTCCGCGGCAACTACCCGCAGCGCGTCTCGGTCCAGGCCACCTCGGCAGAGGGCTCGCCCGGCCCCGCCGAACTCCTCGCCGACGACGTGAAGTGGGAGGAGATCGTCCCGCCGACCCCCGTGCGCGGCCACGCCGCCAACGGCTTCGAGATCACCGGCGGCCGCCGCTACACCCACGTACGCCTGTGCCAGCACCCCGACGGCGGCATCGCCCGCCTCCGCGTCCACGGCGAGGTCCTCCCCGACCCGTCCTGGCTCGCCACGCTCGGCACGTTCGACCTGATCTCGGTCCTGAACGGCGGCAGTTACGAGGACGCCTCCGACCGCTTCTACTCCTCGCCGACCCAGATCATCCTGCCCGGCACCTCCCGCAAGATGGACGACGGCTGGGAGAACCGCCGCCGCCGGGTCCGCGACACGAACGACTGGGTCCGCTTCCGTCTGCCCGCCCAGGGCGCGGTCCGCGCGATCGAGATCGACACGGCCTACCTCAAGGGCAACTCGGCCGGCTGGATCGCCCTCCAGGGCCGCAACGGCGAGACCGGCGAATGGTTCGAGATCATCCCCCGCACCCGGCTCCAGCCCGACACCCTGCACCGCTTCCCGCTCCGTGCCCGGGCGGTCGTCACCCACGTCCGCCTCGACGCCTTCCCGGACGGCGGCGTCGCCCGCATGCGCCTGCACGGCAGCCTGACGGAATCGGGCGCGACCGAACTCGCCCACCGCTACGAGGAGTCCGGCGCCTGACCACCCCGGCCCCGCACTTCCCTGCTTCCGCCCGTCGGACGGCTGCGCGATCGGCGCCCGCCCGACGGGCGGTCTCCATCACCGCCAACGGCTCTCGGCGGCAAGCCTGTTGCCGGGGGCCGGTGCGGGCTTGAGCCGGGCGGGAGACCGGGCCGAGCGCACCTCGCGGCGAAGCGCGGAACGACAGCGGCGCCCGGACCGTTCGAACGGTCCGGGCGGGGGGCCCGCGGGAGCCCCCCCGCGCAGGAGAGGAGACCGCTTTAAAAAACTAAAAAGAAAACAAAAAAAGAATTTG
>NZ_JBEYFB010000012.1:0-206822 GCF_040634135.1 Streptomyces sp. NPDC007164 | reverse complement strand
ACTGCAGGGGGGACCCTGTGGGAGAGTAGGACGCCGCCGAACTCCTTTTACGGGAAAGCCCCGTGTCCTTGTGGACACGGGGCTTTTCTGCGTTTTACGACGGCCGGCCGGGAAGCCCCTCCCCCGGGTTGTGGTTCTGTTTTGTGGCAGAGGTATGTGTCAGAGCCGCCCCGCTGCCTTGAGGGCGAGGTAGGCATCGGCGAGGGCCGGGGCAAGGTTGTCCGGGGTGGCGTCGACAACCACCGCGCCGTGACGCTGGAGCTGCTCCGCGGTGCGGAGTCGCCTTGTCTGGGCCTGTGCGCCCGCCGCTGCTTCGTAGATCGCGTCCACTGTGCCTCTCGAACCTGCCATCTGCTCGACATGCGGGTCCGCCACAGAAGCCACCAGCACGGCATGGCGCCGGGTCAGACGGCGGAGTACAGGCAGTAGACCTTCCTCCACGGGGGCCGCGTCC
This sequence comes from Streptomyces sp. NPDC007164, assembly GCF_040634135.1. Lineage (NCBI taxonomy): Bacteria > Bacillati > Actinomycetota > Actinomycetes > Kitasatosporales > Streptomycetaceae > Streptomyces > Streptomyces sp. NPDC007164. The sequence continues at coordinate 206,368 of NZ_JBEYFB010000012.1, read as the reverse complement.
AGACCGGTGAGAAGCACGACCAGGGAGCGACGAGGAGCTCCGGCGAGCACGGCGGCGACGAGACCTCGGGCATCCGTTTCCACCAGTGCCGGCTCGACGGGCGCCAGGGCGTTCACCATGGCCGACAGGACCTCTCCCGAGGACCGGCCTTGGACCTGTGCGCGGACCCGACGGTCGTAGGCAAGCAGATCCACGCGGTCGCCTGCACGAGTTGCGAGGGCCGTGAGCAGCAGGGCCGCGTCCAGGGACGCGTCGAGGCGGGGTACGTCGCCGACACGCCCCGCCGAGGTACGGCCGGTGTCCAGGACGACGAGGATGTGGCGGTCCCGCTCGGGGCGCCACGTGCGTACCGCGACGGCGGACTGACGTGCAGTGGCCCGCCAGTCGATGGAGCGGGTGTCGTCGCCAGGCACGTACGCACGCAGGCTGTCGAATTCCGTGCCCTCGCCACGGGTGAGAACACTGGTGCGGCCGTCGAGCTCGCGGAGTCTGGCGAGACGGGACGGTAGATGCTTCCGGCTGGTGAAGGGGGGCAGGACCCGTACCGTCCATGGGACCTGGTGGTTCCCCTGTCGGGACGCAAGCCCCAGCGGGCCGAAGGAGCGGACGGTGACGTGCTCGGCTCGGCGGTCGCCCCTTCGCGTCGGTCGCAGAACGGTCGTCAGCCGGCGGCGTTCGCCCGGCGGGACCGTCAGCGCGTGCCGTGAGGAAGTCTGTTCCGTGCCCGGGGTCCAGCTACTGGGAGGCCAGGCGTCGCGAAGGTGTGCCCGCAGCTTGCGACGGGAAGAGTTGGTTACGGTGAGTTGCACTTCGGCGGTCTCGCCGAGTCGAACGCTTGTGTCACCGGATCGGGTGAACTGGAGCGTGCGCACTGGTGCAGCCAGGGCATAGTCGCAGAGAATTGCCAACGAGAGCGGTGCGTTGACTGCCAGCATTCCGGTCCAGCTCGGGGCCAGGATGCCTACAGGGAGTGACCCCAGGGCGGCCAGTAGGGCGGTACGTCCGGTGAGGGCCACAGTCACCGCCTCATCGGGGTACGGGGACGTGGGCGAGGACGGCCGTGATGACGGAGTCGGGGGTGACACCCTCCATCTCCGCCTCGGGCCGCAGTTGGATGCGATGGCGAAGTGTGGGGAGTGCCAGGGCTTTCACGTCGTCAGGGATGACGTAGTCACGGCCGGTGAGCCAGGCCCAGGCGCGAGCGGTCGACAACAGGGCGGTGGCACCTCGGGGGGAGACCCCGAGGGAGAGCGAGGGGGATTCACGTGTTGCACGACAGATATCGACGACATAGCCGGCGATCTCGGGAGAGATCTTGGTCCGGGCGACCGCGTTGCGGGCGGCTTCCAGATCGGCCGGACCGGCGACGGGACGTATGCCGGCCGACTTGAGGTCGCGGGGATTGAAGCCGTCGGAGTGACGGGTGAGGACGTTGATCTCCTCCTCTCGCGAAGGCAGAGGCACCGTCAGCTTGAGGAGGAACCGGTCCAGTTGGGCCTCGGGGAGCGGATAGGTGCCCTCGTATTCGACGGGGTTCTGCGTGGCGGCCACGAGGAAGGGGTCGGGCAGCTGCCGAGGAGTTCCGTCGACGGTGACCTGGCGCTCTTCCATGGCTTCGAGGAGGGAGGACTGGGTCTTGGGAGGGGTGCGGTTGATCTCGTCGGCGAGCAGAAGATTGGTGAAGACGGGGCCTGGCTGGAAGGAGAACTCGGCTGTGCGGGCGTCGTAGACCAGTGACCCGGTGACGTCGCTGGGCATGAGATCGGGGGTGAACTGGACGCGCTTGGTGTCGAGTTCGAGCGATGCGGCGAGAGCTCGGACCAGGAGGGTCTTGGCCACTCCGGGAACGCCTTCGAGGAGAACGTGGCCTCGGCAGAGCAGGGCGACGACGAGTCCGGTGACGGCCGGGTCCTGGCCGACAACGGCCTTGGCGATCTCCGAGCGCAGCGCTTCCAGGGACGCGCGGGCTGTGTCGCCGTTCCCGAGGAGCTCGGTGGTCTCGGCGGGCACTGGGGGCGGAGCGCTCATGACGTGCGTACCTCTCTTTCGAGGGTGTCGAGTTGGTCTGCCAGTCGGACGAGAGCGGCATCGTCGGACGGGGCGGGTCCGAAGAGCAGTGTCTGGAGGCTGTCGTCGGTGCTGCCCAGGCGGGCGGAAACGGCGGGGACGAGTACTGAGGGGGAGTGGGCGTCGCGTGGGGGGACGCCCATGAGTGGGGCGAGGCGGGTGCGGGTGGCGGAACGCAGGGACTCGGCTGCCCGGTCGCGGGCGCTCGCCTTGCGGTAGAGGCGGGCCCGGCCCTCGGTGGACTCGGAGGCGCGGATGGCCACGGGAAGCCGTTCGGCCACCAGGGGGCCCAGGCGGCGGGCGCGCCAGATGGCGGCGAGCACGGCGGCCAGGGCGAGCTGCAACGTGCCCCACAGCCAGCCCTGGGGGATCAGATCGGCGAAGCTGCGGTCGTCGGAGGTGCCGACGCCTTCGGCACCCTCGTTCTCGGAGGCAGCGGATGTATCAGCGAGTGAGGGGAGGTACCAGACCAGATGAGGGCGGGAACCGAGAAGTTGCAGGGCCAGGGATGCGTTGCCCTGGTTGGCGAGTCTGTCGTTGCGGAGAAGGGCGGGGGAGCCGAGGAGCACGGTGTCACCCGCTCCCTGTTCGAGCAGGAGCACAGTGGGGAGGCCACCGCTCGGGAAGCAGCCGATGGTGTCGAGTCCGTCCGAGGCGTAGCCGAAGCCTCCCGTTTCGGCGTCGCCGGCACTGCGGGCGGCGGGCAGGGAGCATTCGGGGGAGCGGGTGGCCACCGGTCCGGCGGACTTCGCCCCGACACCGGGGACCAGCGTGCGCACGGAGGGCGGGCCCGCTGCGAGCAGGACGGTGCGGCCGGCCGAGCTGTCGGTCGCGGCCCGGAGCTCGCCCTGTTGGCGCGGTGCCAGCAGATTGGGGGACGCGACGAGCAATGTGGTGTCGGGGCCGACTGCGGCGGTGGCGTCGTCGAGCGTGGTGACCACACGAACGGAAACGCCGCGTTCCTTGAGGAGTTCAGCGACGGCCCGGCTGCCGTAGCGGTCGGCGGAGCGAGGGTCCAGGAGACCGTGCTGGTCGCCGGAGCGGACGGTTGCCAGGGCGATTCCGGCGACGACGAGTACGAGGAGGGCGAGGAGCAGGCCGCGGATACGGCTCCAGACCTGGTGAGGGGTGAGGGTAGACGAGGTGGAGGCGGCGGTGACCCGGGTCATTCGGCTGCCCCCTGGGCCGTGGTTGTCAGGAGGGGCTTGGCGGCTTCGAGGTCGAGGTCCAGGTCCCGTACGGCCAGGTATGCCTGCTGGTCGGCGGTACGGCCGCCGTATGTGACATCGTCGAATGCCCTGGCGGCCGCGTGGAGTCGCGTCGCGTGTGCGGGGAGCGGGCCGCCCGCTTCGGCGGCGGCCTCGTCGGCGGTGCGCCCGGGGCGGGGGTCGAGCAGGGCGCGCTCCTCCAGGGAGCGGACGATGGCGCGCATCCGTTCCTGGACCGCCTCGTTCCAGTGCCGGGCGGCCGCGTGGACCTCGGCGGCCTTCCGGTGTTCGGCCGCGCTGCGGGGGCTGTCGTCGAAGAGAGCGTCCGCGGACCGTATGGCGCGGCGCGGTGTGCCCAGCCGCCACCAGAGCGCGGCGACCAGGCCCACGACGATCAGTACGAGCACGACGAGACCCACCGGGCCGCCGGGTGCGGCGCCGGAGGCCGTGTCCAGGAGATCGCCTATCCAGTCCCAGAGCCGGTCGAGGCCCCGCTGGAGGAGGTTGGGATCGTTCTCGTGGTACATCGGTTTGGACAGTTCGTGCTTTGCGCCCTCGCGGGCGGGGACACGTGGAGTGTCCACGGGTATGTCGCCGCTCGCGCGGATCAGTAGCCGTACTGCTGTGGTTCCCCCCGCCCCCGACACGGCATCAGCTCCTGGTGTCGTATCCGGGCAGGCCCGCCGCCCGGGCGAGCTCAAGGTCGAGTGCTTCGCGGCGGATGCGCTGATCGATGTAGAGCAGCGCCATCACGCCGGCGGAGAGCGGGTAAGTGATTGTCGAGATGATCACCTCGCCGATGCCGGAGACGATCAGGAAGGGCCAGCCGAAATCCGTGGAGCCGTCTGTGAGGGCGGAGCCGATTCCGTCGCCGCCCACGATCATCGCGATGACGCCGAAGGGGATGGAGACGATCACGACCACGATGAGCGTCAGCAGCCCGGTCAGCGCCAGGATGCCGAAGGTCCGCCACCACGCGCCCCTGACCAGCTTCGCGGAGCGGCGCATGGAGGTGGTGATCGACTGCCGCTCCAGCATCAGGGCCGGCGAGGCGAGACAGAAGCGGACCATCAGCCAGATGACGACGCAGAGCGCGGCCATGAATCCGAGGAGGGCGAGCCCGGCCCCCGCGGTGGAGCCGATGAGCATGCCCGGCAGCAGGCCCACCGCCAGGACGGCGGCGCTGATCAGGGCCAGCAGCAGGGTCAGCCCCAGCAGCTGAGGAAGCCGGGGCCGCGCCTCGGCCCAGGCGTCCGAGAGCGTCACGGGGCGGCCCAGTACGGAGCGGCTGATCACCACGGTCAGCACGGATGTCGTGATCAGCGTGGCGATCATGGTGATGAGCAGGGAAGGCAGGCTGTTGAACAGGGTCGACTGAGCCGAGTCGGTTGCCTGCCGCAGCGCTTCCGAGCCGGTGGCGTTCGGGTCGATCCGCGGAGGCTCCGGCAGCAGGAACCGCTCCACGAGGATGATCGCGATCTGGGCGACCACGGACACGGCGAGTGTGATGCCGAGGACCGTGCGCCAGTGGGCGCGCATCGTGGAGACCGCACCGTCGAGGATCTCGCCGACGCCGAGCGGCCGGAGCGGGATGACACCGGGCTTGGCGGCAAAGGGCGGCCGTCCCCAGCCGGGGCCCTGCGGTCCGCCGCCCCAGCCTGCGGGAGGCGGTGCGCCAGGACCGGAGCCGGGAGTGCCCGGTGGGGACCACTGCCCTGCGGGCGGCTGCGCGGGAGACCAGTTCCCTGCCGGGCCGCTGCCGTCGGCGGGCTCGGAGGGCCGGGGGACACCGGCACCTTGGCCCTCGGAGGGGGCGGATCCGGGCGAGGCCCAGCCCGGAGTGTCGTTCATTCTCGCTCCTTCACGGTCCTGCCCGCTCGTCGGGGCGGCAGGTTGGCAGCCATCGTGCCACGCGTTGCCCAGGTCTGGGCCGGGCGCTCCATCTCCTTCCTGCCTTCATTTGGGGGCGGCTCACCGGGCAGACTGGGCGGATGGCTGATCAGGACGCGCAATTGCCGGTGGGCATCGAGCCCCTCGCGCTTTCCGTACTTCGCTGGGCCGAGCCGCCGGAAGGCCCCGCACTGGTGCTTCTCGACCAGACGCGACTGCCGGCGGAGGAGGCCGAGCTGGTGTGCACCGATGTGCCCGCGCTGGTGCGGGCGATCCGGACGCTGGCGGTGCGCGGGGCCCCGCTGCTCGGGATCGCGGGGGCCTACGGGGTGGCTCTGGCGGCTGCCCGGGGAGACGACGTGGCGTCGGCCGCGGAGCTGCTGGAGCGGGCGCGGCCCACCGCGGTGAACCTCGGGTACGGGGTACGGCGGGCCGAGAGGGCCTATCGGGAGGCCATCGGTAAGGACGCGGATCCGGAGCGGGCCGCGGCGGTGGCGCTGGCCGAGGCCAGGGCTTTGCACCGGGAGGACGCCGAGGCCAGCGGGCGCATGGCACGGCACGGCCTTGCCCTGCTCGACGAGCTGCTGCCCGGGGGCGGTGGGCATCGCCTGCTGACGCACTGCAACACGGGGGCGCTGGTCTCCGGTGGTGAGGGCACCGCCTTCGCGGTGGCGCTCGCCGCGCACCGGGAAAGGCGGCTGCGGCAGCTGTGGGTGGACGAGACGCGTCCGCTGCTCCAGGGGGCCAGGCTGACGGCGTACGAGGCGGCGCGAAACGCAATGCCGTACAGCCTGCTCACGGACAACGCCGCAGGTTCGCTGTTCGCAGCGGGGGAGGTGGACGCCGTGCTCATCGGGGCGGACCGCATCGCCGCGGACGGGTCGGTGGCGAACAAGGTGGGGAGCTATCCGCTGGCCGTGCTCGCGAAGTACCACCACGTACCGTTCATCGTGGTCGCGCCGACCACGACCGTGGATCCGGGCACCGCGGACGGGGCGTCGATCATCGTCGAGCAGCGGCCGGGGGTCGAGGTGACGGAGCTCACATCGCCGCGGGCCGGGGTGGCGGGTGAGGATGCGGTCGGACTGCGCGTGGCACCGGTGGGAACCGCCGCGTACAACCCCGCGTTCGATGTCACGCCCCCGGAGCTGATCACGGCGATTGTCACGGAGGAGGGCGCGGTTTCCCCGGTCACGGGGGTCGGACTGGCCGAGCTGTGTGCCAGATCATCGCAGGTAACGATTAGCTAATGGGATGATGTCGATTATGAAGGGACGCGTCCTTGTCGTCGACGACGACACCGCACTGGCCGAGATGCTCGGGATTGTGCTGCGTGGTGAAGGGTTCGAGCCGTCGTTCGTAGCGGACGGCGACAAGGCACTTGCCGCATTTCGTGAGGCCAAGCCGGACCTGGTCCTGCTCGATCTCATGCTGCCCGGTAGGGACGGCATCGAGGTCTGCAGGTTGATCAGGGCCGAGTCGGGTGTGCCGATCGTCATGCTCACTGCCAAGAGCGACACGGTTGACGTGGTGGTGGGCCTGGAATCCGGGGCCGACGACTACATCGTCAAGCCGTTCAAACCTAAGGAGTTGGTTGCCCGGATCAGGGCACGTCTGCGGAGGTCCGAGGAACCGGCGCCGGAGCAGCTGGCCATCGGGGACCTGGTCATCGATGTGGCCGGTCACTCGGTGAAGCGGGAGGGGCAGTCGATCGCCCTCACCCCGCTGGAATTCGACCTCCTGGTCGCGCTCGCCCGCAAGCCGTGGCAGGTCTTCACCCGTGAGGTGCTGCTGGAGCAGGTGTGGGGATACCGCCACGCCGCCGACACCCGGCTGGTGAACGTGCACGTCCAGCGACTGCGTTCCAAGGTCGAGAAGGACCCGGAGCGGCCGGAGATCGTGGTGACCGTCCGAGGAGTCGGTTACAAGGCCGGACCGAGCTGACATGCCCCCGAGTAGCGCTGCTCCGCAGCCCGGGGAGCCGGGAGCCCGTGCGGAGCGGGCTGCCGGTCCAGGACACCGGGCGCTCCGGATCGGGCGCCTCCTGCAGGGCGGCCGGTTGTTCCACGACCGGGCGCCCGGCGGTCCTGTGCCGCGATTGCTGATGCGTTGGGTGCGGCGTCCGCTGCTGCCTGCCGTGAGGCTCTGGCGGCGCAATCTCCAGCTGCGGGTCGTCGCGGGCACGCTGCTCATGTCGCTCGGTGTGGTGCTGCTCCTCGGGCTGGTCGTGATCGGTCAGGTGCGCAACGGCCTGCTCGAAGCCAAGGGCAAGGCCGCCCAGACGCAGGCGGCCGGCGGTTTCGCCGCGGCCCAGGAGAAGGCGAACGCCCCGCTCACCCCCGGTGGGCAGGGAGGCGACACGGCGGACGGCGCCACCGCCAACAACTCCTGGCGGACCGAGCTCGTCGATCAGCTCGCCAGCGGCGGCAAGAACGCCTTCAACGTGGTGGCGCTCAGCGCCGACGAGGGAGCCCGTGCCCCGCGCGGCTCGGGCAGCGTGGAGGCGGTGAGCATCCCGCAGAGCCTGCGGGACGCCGTGAACAAGGGGTCCGGGGCGTTCCAGACGTACTCCGAGATCCAGTACGCGAACGGGCAGCAACCGCAGCCCGGACTTGTCGTGGGCAAGCGGCTCTACGACAACGACCACAACCCGTACCAGCTCTACTACCTCTTCCCGCTGACGCAGGAGGAGAAGTCGCTGACGCTGATCAAGGGCACGCTGGCGACCGCGGGACTCTTCGTGGTCGTGCTGCTCGGGGCCATCGCGTGGTTCGTGGTGCGGCAGGTCGTCACGCCGGTACGGATGGCGGCCGGCATCGCGGAGCGGCTCTCGGCCGGCCGGCTCCAGGAGCGGATGAAGGTCACCGGCGAGGACGACATCGCCCGGCTCGGTGAGGCCTTCAACAAGATGGCGCAAAACCTTCAGCTGAAGATCCAGCAGTTGGAGGAGCTCTCCCGGATGCAGCGGCGTTTCGTCTCCGACGTCTCACATGAGTTGCGGACGCCGCTGACGACCGTACGGATGGCCGCCGATGTCATCCATGAGGCCCGCAGCGACTTCGATCCGGTGACGGCGCGCTCCGCGGAGCTGCTCGGGGACCAGCTCGACCGGTTCGAGTCGCTGCTCTCCGATCTGCTGGAGATCAGCAGGTTCGACGCGGGGGCCGCGGCGCTGGAGGCGGAGCCGATAGATCTGCGGCAGGTCGTACGACGGGTGATAGGCGGGGCCGAGCCGCTGGCCGAGCGCAAGGGCACCCGGATCCGGGTGGTCGGCGACGAGCAGCCGGTGATCGCGGAGGCCGACGCACGGCGGGTCGAGCGCGTCCTGCGCAACCTGGTGGTCAACGCCGTCGAGCACGGCGAGGGCCGCGACGTAGTGGTGCGGATGGGGGTGGCCGGAGGCGCGGTCGCCGTGGCCGTCCGGGACTACGGGGTGGGGCTGAAGCCGGGCGAGGCGACGCGGGTGTTCAACCGCTTCTGGCGGGCCGACCCGGCCCGCGCGCGGACGACCGGCGGTACCGGTCTCGGGCTCTCCATCGCGGTGGAGGACGCCCGGCTGCACGGCGGGTGGCTCCAGGCATGGGGCGAGCCCGGCGGCGGTTCGCAGTTCCGGCTGACTCTGCCGCGTACCGCGGACGAGCCGCTGCGCGGATCGCCGATACCACTGGAGCCCGAGGACTCCCGTCGTAACCGGGAGAACCGTGAACGGGCCGCGGCCGCGCCGAAGGCCGGGGGAGAGCACCGGCTGACGGCCGTGCCGGCCCAGCCCGGCGGCAACGACCGATCCGCGCTGCCCGTGCCGTCGCACACCCCGGTGGCGCCCCGGACGGCGCCGGCCTCGGTGCATCCGGCGGCCCTTCCGGGGAGCGGCGCACGCGTGGTCGCCCGCCACGCCGAGGAGCGGTCGGGCGGCGAACTGGACACTGTGGTGCAGGACCCGGAGCGGGGGGACACGAATCGTGGGGACTGACCGTCGTAAGGACGGCCATGGACGCGGACTGGGGCTGGTCGCGCTGTTCGGGTGCGGTGCGGTGCTGCTCTCCGCGTGCGGTTCGATGCCCGTCACCGGGGACGTCAAGGCGGTCGACGCCTCGCAGCCCGGTGACTCCCAGGTGCAGGTGTACGCCGTCGCGCCGCGGGACAACGCCACCCCCAACGAGGTGGTCGACGGCTTCCTGGAGTCCATGACCAGTGATGACCCGCACTTCAGGACGACCCGTCGGTACCTGACGAAGAAGGCGGCCGGGACGTGGAAGCCGAACGCGTTCACCACCGTGCTGACCAAGGCGCCGAACCGGAACGACCGCCCCTTCCGCGACAGTGATCGCAACGCCACCGAGGCGACCTACACCCTGACCGGTGAGAAGGTGGCGACGGTCGACGAGCAGAGCGCCTATCAGCCGCTCGCGCCCACCGACTACAACCAGACTCTGCGCCTGGTGAGGGAGAACGGGCCGGACGGCAAGGAGTGGCGGATCGACCAGGTGCCGGACGGTCTGCTGCTCGGGCAGTCGGACTTCAGGCGTCTCTACCGCTCCGTCAACAAGTACTACTTCGCCACGGGTCGGTCCGGAGGGCAGTCGACGCTGGTCGCCGACCCCGTCTATCTGCGCAGCCGGACGGACCCCGTCACGGGGATGGACACCGTGACACAGTCGGTCCGCAGTCTCCTCGCGGGGCCGACCAGTTGGCTGCGGCCGGCGGTCGCGTCCCGGTTCCCTCCCGGTACGGCGCTGAAGAAGGGCGTCACCTCGCTGACGCCCGACGACCGCAACGTACTGAAGGTTCCGCTCGACAAGAAGGCGGACGGTGTCGGGCAGCGCTCCTGCCGCATGATGGCCTCGCAGATCCTCTACACCCTGAGGGACCTGACGTCCGCCCGGGTCGAGCAGGTCGAACTCCAGCGCTCCGACGGCTCCCCGCTGTGCGTGCTCGGAGCGGATCAGGCGGAGGAGTTCGCCCCTGACGGTTCGTCGAGCGGGCCGGACAGCCAGTACTTCGTCGATGCCAAGGGGCAGGTGGAACGGATTCCCGGCAGTACCAAGGGCAGTGGGACCCCGGAGGCGGTGGCCGGCCCGCTCGGTGACGGAACGGTGCGGATGGGCGCGGTCGGTGTGGCCAGGGACGAGCAGTCGGCGGCGGCCGTCTCGCGCGACGGGACCTCTCTGTACGTGTCGTCCATCGTCTCGGACGGCGAACTCCCCGCGGCCTCGGTGACCAGCAGGTCCCATGACGCGAAGAACCGTCTGTCGACACCGAGCTGGGACGGCAGGGGCGACCTGTGGGTGGCCGACCGGGACCGCGACCGGCCCAGACTGCTGAGACTGGCCGGCGGCACGGGCGAGCCGCAGGAGGTCGCCGTGCCCGACCTGGACGGCGGGCGGATAGAGGCGCTGCGCATGTCCGCGGACGGAGTGCGGATCGCCCTGCTGGTGACCCAGGACGGCCGCAACACGCTGAAGATCGGCCGGATCGAACGGCGCGGACCGGCGTCCGAGCAGCAGGTGTCGGTGGTGGAGCTGCGTCAGGCCGCACCGCAGCTCACGGATGTGACCGCGATGTCGTGGTCGGGCCGCAGCCGCCTCGTGGTGGTCGGCAAGGAGCAGGGCGGCGTGCAGCAGGTGCGCTATGTGCAGGCGGACGGTTCGACGTCCGCGTCGGGGGTGCTGCCCGGTGTGAACCAGGTGTCGTCGGTCGCGGCGGCGGACGACGAACAGCTTCCGCTGATGGCGGCCACGTCCAGCGACGGGATCGTGAAGCTGTCGCCCGGTGACAACTGGCAGACGGTGGTCAAGGAAGGCTCGTCGCTGGTCTACCCGGGCTGAGCGCCACGGGTTCGACCCGTCCGGCCGAGGTCCGTCGGCCGCGTTTTCCACAGGGGTGGCCCGGTCGCTGCGGGAAGCGCACAGTGGAGTCATGCGGGGGTGGTGGCGGGAGATCTCCGGTCTGGTGCTGCCGGTGACCTGCGGCGGTTGCGGCAGGACACGGGCAGAGCTGTGCGAGGAATGCCGGGCGGAGCTCCACGGCGGGGTTCCGCGCCGGGTGAGGCCCGTTCCGGAGCCGGTGGGCCTGCCGGCGGTGTACGCGGCCGCCGCGTACGAGAACGCGGTACGTGCGGTGCTGCTGGCCCACAAGGAGCGCGGTGAGCTGGGGCTGGCGGGTGCGCTCGGCAAGGCGCTGGCGGGTGCCGTACGGGCCGGGGCGGGGCATCCGGGTGTCGTCGGCCCGTTGTTGCTCGTACCCGTGCCGTCGACGCGGCGCGCGGTGGCGGCGCGCGGTCATGATCCGACGCGCCGGATCGCGCTGGCCGCTGCGGGAGAGCTGAGACGCGGCGGCACCCCGGCCCGGGTGGTCGCGGTGCTCCGGCAGCACCGCGCCGTGGCCGACCAGGCGGGGCTGGGCGCCGGTCAGCGGCAGGCGAATATGGCGGGGGCTCTGGAGGTCCCGGCCGGGGCCGAGCGGCTGCTCGCGGCCGGACGGGTGGTGCTGGTGGACGACCTTCTGACGACGGGCGCCTCACTTGCCGAGGCGGCCCGGGCAGTGGCGGCGGCGTGCCGGCGCACGGGTGCTGCCCCCGACAGAGGGCAGGCGGCCGTTGTCGCAGCATCTCCGTCGGCCTTCGAATAAACCGGAACTGTCAATGAACTTGCATCGTTGCAGGTAGTGAGTGAGAAAAACGCCCGGAACGGAGGTACGCGCGAGTAGCGGGTGCCGACATCCGGCCAGGCAGGCTATGTTCGGTTGTGAGGAATGGTGAATGCCGGACCTCGATGAATGCACCGCCAGGTTTCGGGCAGGCAACACACCAGTGGTCCAGAAGCTGGAATTCGGTGGGGTGGAGTCCTCACCGATGGGGGAGGAGGAGGTGGAAGTCACCGAGTCCGCGGCTCCGGTTGTCACCGGGGCCTGGTGCAAAAGGGAGACGCTCCACTGCTGAGTGGAGTGATCCGGGAACGGAGTTCTGCGTGGACATCGTCGTCAAGGGCCGCAAGACCGAGGTGCCCGAGCGGTTCCGCAAGCACGTGGCCGAGAAGCTGAAGCTGGACAAGATCCAGAAGTTCGACGGCAAGGTGATCAGCCTCGACGTCGAGGTGTCCAAGGAGCCGAACCCCCGTCAGGCCGACCGTTCCGACCGGGTGGAGATCACGCTCCGCTCGCGTGGCCCGGTCATCCGGGCGGAAGCGGCCGCAGGCGACCCGTACGCAGCGTTGGACCTGGCCACCGGCAAGCTGGAGGCGCGGCTGCGCAAGCAGCACGACAAGCGCTACAGCCGCCGAGGCAATGGCCGGATTCCCGCTGCCGAGGTCGGCGAGATCGTGCCGGGGGCGGCGTCCTTCAACGGTGAAGGCGACCTGATCGCCGACGAGTCGGCCGAGTCCGTGCCGACCACGAGGTTCGGCTCGCTGGAGATTCAGGGCGAAGGTCCGCTGGTGATGCGCGAGAAGACGCACGTCGCCGCACCGATGTCGCTCGACCAGGCGCTCTACGAGATGGAGCTGGTCGGGCACGACTTCTATCTGTTCGTCGACTCCGAGACGAAGGAACCCAGTGTCGTCTACCGACGGCATGCCTATGACTACGGTGTCATCCACCTGAGGACCGACCCGCTGGCCGCCGACGAGGCGGGCGGCGCAGGCGGTGCGCTCGGCGGCTGACGCCACGCTTCCGCGGTGCCCCTGGAGCGTCTGTGCGCCCCCAGGGGCACCCGCGTGCGACCACAGGATCACCGCTCTGACGTCCAGGCATGGAATCATGGCGTCCCAAGCCAACCAGTGCTCTGTGAACTGCCGTTGGCGGACAGTGTGTACTTCAGGCCATGGCCTTCAGGGGGAGGAACGATGGCGGACACCTTCGGGCCCGTGCGTGATGTGAATGATGCCGACGACATCGCCGGTGCCGGCACCGGCGCGGACAGTGGTTTCCGCAGGGAGCCGATCAGGGTCCTTGTGGTGGACGACCACGCGCTCTTCCGCAGAGGTCTGGAGATCGTCCTTGCCCAGGAGGAGGACATCCAGGTCGTCGGGGAGGCGGGTGACGGGTCGGAGGCGGTCGACAAGGCCGCCGATCTGCTGCCCGACATCGTGCTGATGGATGTCCGGATGCCTAAGCGCGGTGGCATCGAGGCCTGCACGGCGATCAAGGAAGTGGCACCCAGTGCGAAGATCATCATGCTGACGATCAGCGACGAGGAGGCCGATCTCTACGACGCGATCAAGGCCGGTGCCACCGGCTATCTCCTCAAGGAGATCTCCACGGACGAGGTGGCCACGGCCATTCGCGCGGTCGCCGACGGGCAGTCCCAGATCAGCCCTTCCATGGCGTCCAAACTGCTCACCGAGTTCAAGTCGATGATCCAGCGGACCGACGAGCGCAGGCTCGTACCGGCGCCCCGGCTCACCGACCGGGAACTCGAAGTCCTCAAACTTGTTGCAACGGGCATGAACAATCGCGATATCGCGAAGGAACTGTTCATTTCCGAGAACACCGTGAAGAACCACGTCCGCAACATTCTGGAGAAGTTGCAGTTGCACTCCAGGATGGAAGCCGTGGTCTATGCCATGCGGGAGAAGATCCTGGAGATCCGGTGACCCGTCCCGGGAAGAGCCGACCGGGGAAGGGGCGGCCCGGCGAGAGGGCCGGGTGAGGGCGCCGGAATGTGCGCTCAAGCCAGGGCGCGGGCGATTTCCTGAGCGAGCGGCCCGCGCAGTTCCGGTGCGTCGACCCGTTCCAGCCGGACATCCGTACAGCCGACCCAGGAAGCGGCCTCCACCAGCGCCTCGGCCATCGGGGCCACGGCCTTCCCGCTCGCCAACGACACCTGCCGGGCGACCAGCGTGCTGCCCTCGCGCGCCGGGTCGACGCGGCCCTGGAGCCTTCCGCCCGCCAGCAGTGGCATCGCGAAGTATCCGTGGACCCGCTTGGGCTTGGGGACGTAGGCCTCCAGACGGTGGGTGAAACCGAAGATCCGCTCGGTGCGGCCCCGCTCCCAGACCAGTGAGTCGAACGGCGACAGCAGCGTCGTACGGTGCCGTCCGCGCGGCTCCGAGGCCAGCGCCGCCGGGTCCGCCCAGGCCGGCTTCGCCCAGCCCTGCACCGTCACCGGCACCAGCCCGGAGTCCGCCACCACCGCGTCGAACTGCTCGCCCTTGAGACGGTGGTAGTCCGCGATGTCCGCGCGGGTGCCCACCCCCAGGGACTGCCCCGCGAGCGCGACCAGCCGCCGCAGGCACTCCGTGTCGTCCAGATCGTCGTGCAGCACGTCATCGGGCAGGGCCCGCTCGGCGAGGTCGTACACCCGCTTCCAGCTGCGCCGCTCGGTGCACACCACCTCGCCGTACATCAGGGCGCGCTCGACGGCGACCTTCGACGCCGACCAGTCCCACCACTCCCCGCCGTTCTTCGCGCCGCCCAGCTCCGTCGCCGTCAGCGGGCCCTCGGCGCGCAGCTGCTTGATCACCGTCTCGTACGCGCCGTCCGGCAGATCGTGGTGCCAGTGCGGGCGGGAGCGGTAGGCGCGGCGGCGGAAGGCGAAGTGCGGCCACTCCTCGACCGGCAGGATGCAGGCCGCGTGCGACCAGTACTCGAAGGTGCGGCCGCCCGACCAGTACGCCTCCTCGACGGTGCGCCGGCCGACGGCGCCGAGGCGTGCGTACGGAATCAGCTCGTGCGACCGCGCGAGCACCGAGATCGTGTCGAGCTGTACGGCACCCAGGTGCCGCAGCACGCCCGGAACCCCGGCCCGGCGGTCCGGAGCGCCGAGGAAGCCCTGGGCGCGCAGGGCGATCCTGCGCGCCTGGTCGGCGGAGAGTTCAGCGGCGGGAGGCGGCACAGACGTCATGACCCGAACCCTAGAGGCAGGCACTGACAGCCGGCCGGGGTCCCGTGGAACCCAGGCCGACGGGTCAGGGGGCGGGCAGATAGGTGTGGGTGCCCGGCAGGCCGAGGTCGGAAGGGAGCAGTGCGCCGATCCAGGAATCGCGCCGCACGTCCTTGTTGAGCAGGCCCGAGCGCTGCTCGCCCTCCATCAGGAAGCCGGCCTTCAGCGCCACGGCACGTGAGGCGGCGTTGCCGACCTCGGCGCGCCACTCCAGCCGGTCACCGCCCAGTGCGGTGAAGGTCCAGTGGGCGGCGCACCGCACCGCCTCCGTCATGTAGCCGCGGCCCCGGTGCTCCCCGGCGGTCCAGAACCCCACCTCGTACGTGCCCGGCAGGTTGCGGCGGTTGATGCCGAGGGCACCGGTCAGGGCGCCGCTCTCGCGCAGAACCACCGCGAAGTTGTACATGGAGTCGTCCTGCCAGCCACCGGGGCACAGCTTTCCCGCGAAGAATTCCGCGTCGGCGCGGCTGTACGGGGAGGGCACGACCGTCCACCGCTGGATGTCCGGGTCCTGACAGGCGGTGTGGATCGCGTCCGCGTCACCTTCGGTGAAGGGGCGCAGCAGCAGACGGTCGCTGGTGAGGGTGATCGGCTCCATGAAGGGATTCTGGTGAGGGTGTGCTCGGGAAGCGAACACTTTTCGGACTTCCCGGCACCTTCGGCGCTCCTCGGCCGTTGACTCGGAGGGGACAGCGGGGCCAACGCGGCGGCGGCCCTCCCGGGGCGGCGGGGTCCTCGCTTACGATGGCCGTTGCGGTGGGGCCCACCTGCCGTGCCCGTGCCAGAGTCCGTAACACGACCCAGTGCCAGGCCCGACCGGCAAGGAGACCAGCCTCAGTGTCCGTCTTCAACAAGCTCATGCGTGCAGGCGAAGGCAAGATCCTGCGCAAACTGCACCGCATCGCGGACCAGGTCAGCTCCATCGAAGAGGACTTCGTCAACCTCTCCGACGCCGAGCTGCGGGCGCTCACCGACGAGTACAAGGAACGGTACGCGGACGGCGAGAGCCTGGACGACCTGCTCCCCGAGGCATTCGCGACCGTCCGTGAGGCCGCCAAGCGGGTCCTCGGACAGCGCCACTACGACGTTCAGATGATGGGCGGCGCAGCCCTCCACCTCGGTTATGTGGCCGAGATGAAGACCGGCGAGGGCAAGACCCTGGTCGGTACCCTGCCGACATATCTCAACGCGCTCTCCGGCAAGGGCGTGCACCTGATCACGGTCAACGACTATCTCGCCGAGCGAGACTCGGAACTGATGGGCCGCGTCCACAAGTTCCTCGGCCTGACCGTCGGCTGCATCATCGCCAACATGACGCCGGCCCAGCGCCGTGAGCAGTACGCCTGCGACATCACGTACGGCACGAACAACGAGTTCGGCTTCGACTACCTCCGCGACAACATGGCGTGGTCCGCCGACGAGCTCGTCCAGCGCGGTCACAACTTCGCCGTGGTCGACGAGGTCGACTCGATCCTCGTCGACGAGGCCCGTACGCCGCTGATCATCTCCGGCCCGGCCGACCAGGCCACCAAGTGGTACGGCGACTTCGCCAAGCTGGTCACGCGGCTGACCAAGGGCGAGGCGGGCAACCCGCTCAAGGGCATCGAGGAGACCGGCGACTACGAGGTCGACGAGAAGAAGCGGACCGTCGCCATCCACGAGCCCGGTGTCTCGAAGGTCGAGGACTGGCTCGGTATCGAGAACCTCTACGAGTCGGTGAACACGCCGCTCGTCGGGTACCTCAACAACGCCATCAAGGCCAAGGAACTCTTCAAGAAGGACAAGGACTACGTCGTCATCGACGGCGAAGTCATGATCGTCGACGAGCACACCGGCCGTATCCTCGCCGGCCGCCGCTACAACGAGGGCATGCACCAGGCGATCGAGGCGAAGGAAGGGGTGGACATCAAGGACGAGAACCAGACCCTCGCCACGATCACCCTGCAGAACTTCTTCCGCCTCTACGGCAAGCTGTCCGGCATGACCGGTACGGCGATGACGGAGGCCGCCGAGTTCCACCAGATCTACAAGCTCGGTGTGGTGCCGATCCCGACCAACCGGCCGATGGTCCGTGCCGACCAGTCGGACCTGATCTACCGCACCGAGGTCGCGAAGTTCGCCGCGGTCGTCGACGACATCGCCGAGAAGCACGAGAAGGGCCAGCCGATCCTGGTCGGCACCACCTCGGTCGAGAAGTCGGAGTACCTCTCGCAGCAGCTTTCCAAGCGCGGTGTCCAGCACGAGGTCCTCAACGCCAAGCAGCACGACCGTGAGGCGACGATCGTCGCCCAGGCCGGCCGCAAGGGTGCGGTCACGGTCGCGACGAACATGGCCGGCCGAGGCACCGACATCAAGCTCGGTGGCAACCCCGACGACCTCGCCGAGGCGGAGCTGCGCCAGCGCGGTCTCGACCCCGTCGAGCACGTCGAGGAGTGGGCGGCCGCGCTGCCCGCGGCGCTGGAGAAGGCCGAGCAGTCCGTCAAGGCGGAGTTCGAAGAGGTCAAGGAGCTCGGCGGGCTGTACGTCCTGGGTACCGAGCGGCACGAGTCGCGGCGTATCGACAACCAGCTGCGTGGTCGTTCCGGCCGTCAGGGCGACCCGGGCGAGTCCCGCTTCTACCTGTCGCTCGGCGACGACCTGATGCGGCTGTTCAAGGCGCAGATGGTCGAGCGCGTCATGTCGATGGCCAATGTGCCGGACGATGTGCCGATCGAGAACAAGATGGTGACGCGGGCGATCGCGTCGGCCCAGTCGCAGGTCGAGCAGCAGAACTTTGAGACGCGCAAGAACGTCCTGAAGTACGACGAGGTGCTCAACCGGCAGCGTGAGGTCATCTACGGCGAGCGACGCCGGGTCCTGGAGGGCGAGGATCTGCAGGAGCAGATTCGCCACTTCATGGACGACACGATCGACGACTACATCCGCCAGGAGACCGCCGAGGGCTTCGCGGAGGAGTGGGACCTGGACCGGCTGTGGGGCGCGTTCAAGCAGCTCTACCCGGTGAAGGTCACCGTCGACGAGCTGGAGGACGCGGCCGGCGACCGGGCCGGGATCACGGCCGAGTTCATCGGTGAGTCCATCAAGGACGACATCCACGAGCAGTACGACGAGCGTGAGAAGCAGCTCGGCTCGGACATCATGCGTGAGCTGGAGCGGCGTGTGGTGCTGTCCGTCCTGGACCGCAAGTGGCGTGAGCACCTCTACGAGATGGACTACCTCCAGGAGGGCATCGGCCTTCGTGCCATGGCGCAGAAGGACCCGCTGGTCGAGTACCAGCGTGAGGGCTTCGACATGTTCAACGCCATGATGGAGGGCATCAAGGAGGAGTCCGTCGGCTACCTGTTCAACCTGGAGGTCCAGGTCGAGCAGCAGGTCGAGGAGGTGCCGGTGCAGGACGAGGCCGAGCGCACCTCGCTGGCCAAGGAGGACGCCGTGCCGGCGGCGCGTCCGGAGATCCGGGCCAAGGGGCTCGATGCTCCGCAGCGTCCGGACCGGCTGCACTTCTCCGCTCCCACGGTGGACGGGGAGGGCGGGGTCGTCGAGGGCGACTTCTCCAACGGTGACGGTACGGCCGGGGCCGGGTCCGAGTCGGACGGGCTGACCAGGGCGGAGCGGCGCAAGGCCCAGAAGAATGGTGGGGGCGGGCGTCGTCGTAAGAAGTAGTGGCGGCTGCGGTGACGTCTTTCGACGTCGTTGCGGTGGTCGGGTTGTAGTTGGGTTGTAGCCGGGGTCGGGCGCGTGTGGTTTGGGCGTCCGGCTCCGGCTTTTTTGTGGCCTGTGGCCTGCGGGTTTGTGGCCTGCGGCCCGCTGGTGGGCGTTGTGGCGTGGTGGTTTGGCGATGTGGTTCTGGCCTGTGGGGGTGTGGGGTGTGGGTGGGGTGGGTTTGGCGGGCTCGGCGGCCTCGGTGGGGTGGGGCTTGGGGCGCTGCGCGAGGTCTGTCCCCTCCCCGCCCCTTCCCGAAACCGGGGCTCTGCCCCGGACCCCGCTCCTCAATCGCCGGAGAGGCTTGAGGGGCGGAGCGGGTGGGGGAGCTGAGAGGGGCCGAGGAAGGCCGAGAAGGCCGGGGGAGGCCGAGGGGGGGCGAGGGGGCCTGAAAAGGGTCGGGGGAGGGGCGGGGAGGGGCCGGGTCAAAAAGGTTGGGGCAGGGCTGAGAGGGGCCGGAGGGGCCGGAAAGAGCCGGAGAGGGGACGGGGCGGGCTGAGTGGGGCCGGGCCGAGAAGGTCGAGGGAGGGCCGGGAGAGGGCGGGAGAGGGCTGAGTGGGGCCGGGGCTAGAAGGCCGGGGCAGGGCTGAGAGGAGCCGGAAGGGCCGGAAAGAGCCGGGAAGGGGCCGGAGGGGCCGGAAAGCTCCGGAGAAGGGACGGGGAGGGCCGGAAAGGGGCCGGGTCGAGAAGGTCGGGGGAGGGCCGGAAGGGGGCGCGGGAGGGCTGAGTGGGGCCGGGTCGAGAAGGTCCGGGCAGGGCTGAGAGGAGTCGGGAGAGCCGGGAAGGGGCCGGAGGGGCCGGAATGCGCCGGAGAAGGGGGACGGGGAGGGCCCGGAAAGGGGCCGCGTCGAGAAGGTCGGGGCAGGGCCGGAAGGGGGCGCGGGAGGGCTGAGTGGGGCCGGGTCGAGAAGGTCCGGGCAGGGCCGGGAGGGGTCGGTGGGTGTGATGGGGACTGGGGGACTGGGCGTGATGGGAGCTGAGGGGGCGGTCTGTGGGCCGAATTGGGCTGGCGTAGGGCTGGAACGGAGGCGGATGGGGGCGAGACAGGGCTGAGACGGGGGCAGGAGGGGCTGGGGCGGGATGTTGGCGCCCTTCGATACTGGATCCTCTCCTGGCCCCGCAGGGGGCCGAGAGAGGCCGGGACGGGGTACGCGGATCCCGCTGGTTCTGTTCCCGGCCGGGCCGGATTTGCCCTCCCCGGCTCAGCCTGGCCTTGCTCGGCCTGGTCCTGCCCGGCTCGCCCTTGCTCGGACTGGTTCGGCCTGGCTTTGCTCAGCCCGGCCCTACCCGGCTCGGCCTGGTCCTGATCTGCTTTAGCCAGCCAGCCAGCCAGCCAGCCAGCCAGCCAGCCAGCCAGCCAGCCAGCCAGCCAGCCAGCCAGCCAGCCAGCCAGCCAGCCAGCCAGGCCCGATCCCGGCCAGGCCAGGCCCGGCCCGATCCCGATCCCGGTCCGGCCCCTCGCTTCCGTTCTTGCCCGGTCTCGGATCTGCTGCGATGTCGGCTTCGGTGGTTGATCCGCCCAGGCCTTGGCCCGGTCGGGTTGTTCTGCCCAGGCCTTGGCCCGGTCTGCCCTCTCCTTCGCTGTCGTCGGCCTCGTCCCGGCTAGCGGGACGGGGCCGGCTGCAGGTGTTCGTCGCCGAGTTCCACTGCTGCGCAGCGCCAGCGGAGGTCGGGGCCCTGTTCCAGGCGGAAGGCCATGGCGCGTACCTGCTCGCCGGCCGCGATGCTCGCGCAGGCCTCCACCACGCCCGGGGCCGGCTGGGCGCCGTGGCACATGCGGATCACGGGGCGGGCGCCGCGGGCCCTGAGAGGGGTGCGAGGGGCCAGTTCGGCGAGTTGGTCGTAGGCCTCGCCGATGGTGTGGCCGAGCATCCAGTGCACCGGGCGCTGGCCGCTGAGGACCGCCAGGAGGCGGTCGGCGAACCAGTGGTGCGGGCGTACGCGCCGGGGAGTCCGGGTGCGCTGGGGTGGTACGGATTCGGGCCTGCGCTGGTCGCGGCGTCCGGCGGGCCGGGTCCTGTTCGTGCTCATCGATCATCGCCCCCGTGCTTCAGAGGCCCGGTGTGATACCGGGCGGTAACTTCTGCTGTGGACCTTCTACGGCGACGGCCGAGGAGGCCGCAAGCGGCAAGGGCACTGCGGGGGTGACCGGGAGGAATCACCTATCCGGGTGATGCGGGTGGTGCCGGGCGGGGTGTGAGGCGGGCGCAGGGAGGGTGAGGGGTGGTTGCCGGGTGGACGGGGCGGCATGGGTGCACGTGACCCCAAAGGGGGACGTCACACGTATCCTGAGGGCGTTTCCGACTACGAAAGCGACCCGGCCATGCGCGTGTACGTCCCCCTGACCCTGTCCGGTCTCGCAGCGGCGCACCGGGCGGGCGAAATCGGTCCCGGGCCGCTCACCGCGTACGCGGTGACCCCCGCACTGCGTGAGTGGTACGTCTCGGACGACATCGAGGAGCTGGAGTACGCGGCGCTCAACCGGGCCGCCTCCGCCTCGCTTCGCATGATCGCGCAGAACCCCGACGCGGTGCGCAGGCGCGTTGTCGTGGCCGTCGAGGTGCCGGACGGCGCGGCCGTCGCCGACCCGGACCACAGCCTCGACCCGTCCTCGCTCGGCGAGGTGCGGATCGCGTCTCCCGTGGCGCTCGCCAAGGCCGCCGCGGTGCATGTCGACGCGGACGACGCGCAGAAGGACGTCACGGCGGCGGCCGCGGCGCTGGGGGCCGCGGACCTCGGGGACGACGACGCGCAGTTCACCGTGGACGGCGCCGAGGACCATGAGCTGCTGTGGTTCGGTATTCAGGAGATTCCGAATCTGATCCCCTGATGGCGGGGGAACGGGGCAGATACATCGAGTCGAACGGTTGTCGGAGGGGGCGGGTACTTTCTATGCATGGGGACGCACGGGAAGCACCGCACTCATCTGGTCTGGGACTGGAACGGCACACTGCTCGACGACAACGACGCGGTCATCGGCGCGACCAACGCCGCATTCGGCGAGGTCGGCCTGGCGCCGATCACGCTTGAGCAGTACCGCGAGATGTACTGCATCCCGATACCCCGCTTCTACGAACGGCTGATGGGCAGGCAGCCCACGCAGGCCGAGTGGGAGCGGATGGACGGGGTGTTCCACCGCCACTACACCGAGCGGCGGGACGCCTGCGGGCTCACCGAAGGGGCCGAGGAGCTCCTCTCCCAGTGGCAGCTGGGCGGGGGCAGCCAGTCGCTCCTGAGCATGTACGGGCACGACCAGCTGGTCCCCGTGGTGCGGGGATACGGCATCGAGCGGCACTTCCTGCGGGTGGACGGGCGCACCGGACCCTCCGGCGGCAGCAAGTCCCGGCACATGGAGCGGCACATCGCCGCGCTGGACGAGATATCCGCCGAGCGCACGGTGATCATCGGTGACGCGGTGGACGACGCCGTGGCCGCGGCCCATGTCGGCGCGAAGGCCGTGCTCTACACCGGCGGGTCGCACAGCAGGGCCAGCCTGGAGGCGGCCGGGGTGCCGGTGGTGGACAGTCTGGCCGAGGCCGCGCAGCTTGCCGAGCAGATCGCCGGGTGACGGACGACGGCCGCCGGACGACGGCCGACGGCCCTCACCCGCCAGGTGGGGATCGCCGGGTGGCGGCCAGCTGGTGGCGACCGTCGATGAGGTCCGCCGGGTGACGGTCGGCGGGGGAGGTCGGCCGGGTGCCGGGTGAGGGCCGCCTGGTGAGGGAGGTGCGGCGGGGGCGTCAGGTTGTTGCCGGGGCCTTTGTGCGGAGGATCTTCAGAAACTCACGCATCCACGCTGAGTGGTCCGGCCAGGCGCGGGAGGAGACCAGCACCCCGTCGACCACCGCCTCGTGGTCCTCGAAGGTGGCCCCCGCCGTCTGCATGTCGAGCTCCAGCGCGGGATACGCGGTGACGTGCCGGCCGGTCAGTGCGCCGACCGCCGCGGTCATCAGCGGGCCGTGGCAGATCTGGGCCACCGGACGGTCCGAGTCGAAGAACGCCTTCAGGATCTTGCGCAGCTCGGCGTCGTTGCGCAGATACTCGGGCGCCCGGCCGCCCGGGACGACCAGGGCCACGTAATCCCCGGGGTCGACCTCGGAGAACGCCAGGTCGGCGGGCCAGGTGTAGCCCGGCTTCTCGGTGTACGTGTCGAAGCCGGGCTCGAAGTCGTGGACGACGAAACGGAGCGTCTTGCGGGCGGGGGCCGCGATGTGGACGTCGTACCCCTCCTCGCGCAGCCGCTGGTACGGGTAGAGGACTTCCAGGGACTCGGCGGCGTCGCCGGTGACGATCAGGATCTTCGGTGCCATGGCGGGGCTCCCACGGTTCGTCGGCCTGTTCCGCCTCCCAGAGTGAGGCAATACGGACTCGCGCGCTGTCCAGAGTGTCAAAGTTCGGGGCCATCTTTTTACACAAACGGCTCGTGACGGTCATGGGGGCGGGCGATATAGCCTGGACCCCGTGATCAGCGCGATAGCCCTCGGGGGCAGCGAAGCCCCCGGCCTGCGCCCGGAGTGCCACAGCACCCGGGCCGTCGCTGATTCCCTCAGCCCGGACCACACGTCAAAAATGACCGATTCGGCCCCGGGCATCTCTCATAGCGGCATAGCGTCGACTCAGACCGGAAACCCCGTGTCGTGGCGGTACGTCGTCTTTTTCACCTACGTCACGCAACGGCGCGCGACAGGAGCCAGAGGACATGCAGACCAAGCTGGACGAAGCCAAGGCCGAGCTGCTCGCACGGGCGGCGAAGGTAGCTGACAACAGCCCGGGCGGTGGTGTCGGTGGCCCGGGCGGTACGTCCCGGGTGCGTGTTGCGGCCACCGGGGCCGAGCAGGAGCGCCCCGGACAGGACGTGCTCCTCTCCTACCTCCAGCGCTACTACCTGCACACCGCTCCGGAGGACATCGCGGGCCGCGACCCGGTGGACGTCTTCGGTGCCGCCTCCTCCCACTACCGGCTGGCCGAGACGCGTCCGCAGGGCACGGCGAACGTCCGGGTGCACACCCCGACCGTCGAGGAGAACGGCTGGACGTGCAGCCACACGGTCGTCGAGGTCGTCACCGACGACATGCCGTTCCTGGTCGACTCCGTCACCAATGAGCTGTCCCGGCAGGGGCGCGGCATCCACGTCGTGATCCACCCGCAGGTCGTCGTACGCCGTGACGTCACCGGCAGGCTCATCGAGGTCCTCGCCGAGGGCAACGGCATCGCGACCGGCCCGGAGGGCCGCAAGGACGCCGCGGGCGCCAAGCGCGAGCTGCCGCACGACGCGCTCGTCGAGTCCTGGATCCACGTCGAGATCGACCGCGAGACCGACCGCGCCGACCTCCAGCAGATCACCGCCGACCTGCTGCGCGTGCTGTCCGACGTACGGGAGACCGTCGAGGACTGGGACAAGATGCGCGACGCCGCGCTGCGCATCGCCGACGACCTGCCCGGCGAGCCGCTCGACGACCTCGCCGACGAAGAGGTCAACGAGGCCAGGGAGCTGCTGCGCTGGCTCGCCGCCGACCACTTCACCTTCCTCGGCTACCGCGAGTACGAGCTGAAGGACACCGACTCGCTGGCCGCCGTACCCGGCACCGGCCTCGGCATCCTGCGCTCCGACCCGCACCACAGCGTCGACGAGGCGCACCCCGTCAGCCCGTCCTTCGACCGGCTGCCCGCCGACGCCCGGGCCAAGGCCCGCGAGCGCAAGCTCCTCGTCCTCACCAAGGCCAACAGCCGCTCGACCGTGCACCGGCCCAGCTACCTCGACTACGTCGGCGTGAAGAAGTTCGACACGGACGGCAACGTCATCGGCGAGCGCCGCTTCCTCGGCCTGTTCTCCTCCGCCGCCTACACCGAGTCCGTGCGCCGGGTGCCCGTCATCCGCCGCAAGGTCGCCGAGGTGCTGGAGGGCGCGGGCTTCTCGCCCAACAGCCACGACGGCCGCGACCTGCTCCAGATCCTGGAGACGTACCCGCGCGACGAGCTCTTCCAGACGCCCGTCGACCAGCTGCGCTCCGTCGTCACCTCCGTGCTGTACCTCCAGGAGCGCCGCAGGCTGCGGCTCTACCTGCGCCAGGACGAGTACGGGCGCTACTACTCCGCGATCGTCTACCTGCCGCGCGACCGCTACACCACCGGTGTGCGGCTCCGCCTGATCGACATCCTCAAGGAGGAGCTGGGCGGCACCAGCGTCGACTTCACCGCCTGGAACACCGAGTCGATCCTCTCCCGGCTGCACTTCGTCGTCCGCGTCGCCCCCGGCACCGAGCTGCCCGACCTCACCGACGCCGAGGCCGACCGCATCGAGGCCCGGCTCGTCGAGGCCGCCCGCTCCTGGGCCGACGGCTTCCAGGAGGCGCTGGGCGCCGAATGCGGCGAGGAGCGCGCCGCCGAGCTGCTGCGCCAGTACGGCCACTCGTTCCCCGAGGGCTACAAGGCCGACCACACGCCGCGCTCCGCCGTGGCCGACCTGGTCCACCTCGAAGCCCTCAAGCAGGACGAGAACGACTTCGCCCTCAGCCTGTACGAGCCGGTCGGCGCCGCCCCCGGCGAACGCCGCTTCAAGATTTACCGGACCGGCGAGCAGGTCTCCCTCTCCGCCGTGCTCCCGGCCCTCCAGCGGCTCGGCGTCGAGGTCGTCGACGAGCGCCCGTACGAGCTGCGCTGCGCCGACCGCACGCACGCCTGGATCTACGACTTCGGGCTCCGGATGCCGCAGGCCAACGGCAACTACCTCGCCGACGACGCCCGGGACCGCTTCCAGGACGCCTTCGCCGCCGTATGGAAGGGCGAGGCCGAGAACGACGGCTTCAACTCGCTGGTGCTGGGCGCCGGGCTGAACTGGCGCCAGGCGATGGTGCTGCGCGCCTACGCGAAGTACCTGCGCCAGGCCGGGTCGACGTTCAGCCAGGACTACATGGAGAGCACTCTCCGCAACAACGTCCACACCACCCGGCTGCTGGTCTCGCTCTTCGAGGCCCGGATGTCCCCGGAGCGGCAGAACGCCGGCACCGAGCTGACCGACGGCCTCCTCGAAGAGCTGGACGGGGCCCTGGACCAGGTCGCCTCGCTCGACGAGGACCGGATCCTGCGCTCCTTCCTCACCGTCATCAAGGCCACCCTGCGCACCAACTTCTTCCAGCGCGCGGACAGTGGCAAGCCGCACTCGTACGTCTCGATGAAGTTCGACCCGCAGTCCATCCCGGACCTGCCGGCGCCCCGGCCGGCCTTCGAGATCTGGGTCTACTCGCCGCGCGTCGAGGGTGTGCACCTGCGCTTCGGCAAGGTCGCCCGAGGCGGTCTGCGCTGGTCGGACCGGCGGGAGGACTTCCGTACCGAGATCCTCGGCCTGGTCAAGGCGCAGATGGTGAAGAACACCGTCATCGTGCCGGTCGGCGCCAAGGGCGGATTCGTCGCCAAGCAGCTCCCGGACCCGTCCGTCGACCGCGACGCCTGGATGGCCGAGGGCATCGCCTCGTACCGCACCTTCATCTCGGCGCTGCTCGATATCACCGACAATATGGTGACCGGCGAGGTTGTGCCGCCCAAGGACGTCGTCCGGCACGACGAGGACGACACCTACCTGGTCGTCGCCGCCGACAAGGGCACCGCGAGCTTCTCCGACATCGCCAACGAGGTCGCCGTCGGGTACGGCTTCTGGCTCGGCGACGCCTTCGCCTCCGGCGGCTCCGCCGGTTACGACCACAAGGGCATGGGCATCACCGCCCGCGGCGCCTGGGAGTCCGTCAAGCGGCACTTCCGCGAGCTGGGCCACGACACCCAGACCGAGGACTTCACCGTCGTCGGCGTCGGTGACATGTCCGGTGACGTCTTCGGCAACGGCATGCTGCTCTCCGAGCACATCCGGCTCGTCGCCGCCTTCGACCACCGGCACATCTTCATCGACCCGAATCCGGACGCCGCCACCTCGTACGCCGAGCGCCGCCGGCTGTTCGACCTGCCGCGCAGCTCCTGGGCCGACTACGACAAGAACCTGCTCTCCGCAGGCGGTGGCATCCACCCGCGCAGCGCCAAGTCCATTCCGATCAACGCCCACGTCCGTGAGGCGCTCGGTATCGAGCCGGGTGTCATCAAGATGACGCCCGCGGAGCTGATGCAGACCATCCTCAAGGCCCCCGTGGACCTGGTGTGGAACGGCGGCATCGGTACGTACATCAAGTCCTCCGCCGAGTCGAACGCGGACGTCGGCGACAAGGCCAACGACGCGATCCGCGTCAACGGCGAGGACCTGCGGGCCAAGGTCGTCGGCGAGGGCGGCAACCTCGGCGCCACCCAGCTCGGCCGCATCGAGTTCGCCCGCGGCGGCGGCCGGATCAACACCGACGCGATCGACAACAGCGCCGGTGTGGACACCTCCGACCACGAGGTGAACATCAAGATCCTGCTCAACGGCCTGGTCCGGGACGGCGACATGACCGTCAAGCAGCGCAACAAGCTGCTCGCCGGGATGACCGACGAGATCGGCCGCCTGGTGCTGCGCAACAACTACGCGCAGAACGTGGCGCTCGCCAACGCCACCTCCCAGTCGACCTCGCTGCTCCACGCCCACCAGCGCTTCATGCGCCGGCTGGGCCGGGACGGCGACCTCGACCGCGGTCTTGAGTTCCTGCCCGCCGACCGCCAGATCCGTGAGCTGCTCAACGCCGGCAAGGGGCTCAGCCAGCCCGAACTGGCCGTGCTGCTCGCGTACACCAAGATCACGGCGGCCCGGGAGCTGATCAGGACCAGCCTGCCGGACGACGCGCATCTGCAGACGCTGCTGCACGCCTACTTCCCGGAGCAACTGCGCAAGCAGTTCCCCGAGGCGGTCGACGGGCACGCGCTGCGGCGCGAGATCATCACCACGGTCCTGGTCAACGACACCGTGAACACCGGTGGTTCGACCTTCCTGCACCGGCTGCGGGAGGAGACCGGCGCCTCGATCGAGGAGATCGTGCGGGCGCAGTTCGCGGCCCGTGAGATCTTCGGTCTCGGCCAGGTGTGGGACGCCGTCGAGGCGCTCGACAACGAGGTCGCGGCCGATGTGCAGACCCGGATCCGGCTGCACTCGCGCCGGCTCGTCGAGCGTGGTTCGCGCTGGCTGCTCGGCAACCGGCCGCAGCCGCTGGAGATCGCCGGGACGATCGACTTCTTCAAGGCGGGCGTCGAGCAGGTCTGGGCCGAGCTGCCCAAGATGCTGATGGGTGCCGACCTGGAGTGGTACCAGTCGATCCTGGACGAGCTCACCGAGGCGGGCGTCCCGGGCGAGCTGGCCCAGCGGGTCGCCGGATTCTCCTCCGCCTTCCCGGTGCTGGACATCGTGGCGATCGCGGAGCGCACGGACAAGGACCCGCTCTCCGTCGCCGAGGTGTACTACGACCTCGCGGACCGGCTGGGCATCACCCAGCTGATGGACCGGATCATCGAGCTGCCGCGGGCCGACCGCTGGCAGTCCATGGCCCGCGCCTCCATCCGCGAGGACCTGTACGCCGCGCACGCCGCGCTCACCGCGGACGTGCTGGCGGTGGGCAACGGGACCTCGACGCCCGAGGAGCGGTTCAAGGCCTGGGAGGAGAAGAACGCGGCGATCCTCACCCGGTCCCGTTCCACGCTCGACGAGATCCAGGGGTCGGACGCGTTCGACCTGGCGAACCTGTCGGTGGCGATGCGGACGATGCGCACACTGCTCCGTACGCACGCGTAGCGCGTGTAGTCGGACAGTCGAGAGGGGAGGCGGCCGCCGGGTGTCCGGTGGCCGCCTCCCCTCCGGCGTCGTGTGCGGGGGTCAGTACATGCGGGTCTCGCCCGCCGTGTCCGGCGGGAGCGGTCGGCGGCGCTGCCACTGCTGGGCCAGCTCGGTCGGGAAGCGGCGGCCGCTGCGGGCCAGGATCACGCCCTCGACCAGCCGGAGCTCGTCCCCGCCGTGGTACTGCCGCTCGGCCGTGCCGAGCTTCCTCCACGGGCCCGGGCCCGATTTTCCGGCCGTCGAGCGCCACCGGGTGCCATAGGTGCTGTGGTCCCGTACGTGGACGACGCCACCGGTCACCCGCAGCTCGACATGGGCGCGGCTGAGGCCGGCGGTGCGGTGCTCCGGGACCAGGTCGTGCAGCGAGATGCCGCCCTCGCCGGGCGCCCGGCCCACCTTCACCGTCGTGCCGTCCTCCAGCGTGAACCGGGCCTTCACATCGCCCTCCACCAGGAGCTTCAGCTGCACGGTCGCCGTGCGTGGACCGTCGTCGGCCAGCGGGGTGCCGTGGCTCTGGCAGTGGGGTACGCCCCCGATGACGCGCGGCAGCAGGGCGGCGCTGCCCTTGTGGGTGTCGTAGAGGGTGCAACGGCGTTCCGCGCAGCGCCAGTTGCGGTTGACCACGTCCGGCTCCAGGAAGTCGTCCGCGTTGCCCTGGATCCAGGGGTGCGACTCGCGGTGGCCGCGGAAACGGTCGCCGGTGATGACGGGGATGCCGGTGTACGCGCACAGTTCGAGCAGGCGGTCGTCGGCGTCCGGCAGCTCCTCGACCAGGCCGCGGTCCACCCAGCGGCCGAGCAGTCGGATGTCGGCGGGATCGGTGAACTCCCGCCGCCCGCCGAGCCGCAGGCTGGCATCGGCGACCAGATACAGCTTCACGTCCGGGTCCCGGGCGAGTCTCTTCGCGGCGTCCACGAGCAGTCGCAGCCGGCGCAGGGAGCGCAGCCCGGGTTCGCCCAGCGTGCGGTTGCGCACGACGTTGGACAGATCCACCAGGAAGCAGGCCGCGCCGAAGTCGGTGGTGAGGTGGTCCTCCATCGAGATTGCCCTCCCGGAAGTCCCGTCGACGCGCCGTCGACGTGCCGTCCACGTGCCGTCCACGTGTCGTCCGCGCGCCATCGATGTGCCGTCGAAGCCAACTCGGAGTCTCTGTACGAAAGGTGACGGCATGTTAATACCCTTGTGGTGCAACTATATTGACGTCCTCGACGGCCCCGGAGTTCCGGCAGACATGTGCCGGGCGGGCGGCCGATGCGACGGCAGGGACGAGAACGTGGGGGCGTTTGCGTGTCGGAGTGGGGTTCGTTCATCGACGAGACGCCGTCCGGGCAGTCTCCGCCACCACCGCCCGACCACCCTCCGGCCGGGGCGGACGCCGGCGGCGACGACGGTGGCGACGACGGCTGGGGCAGCTTCGCCGACGAGACACCGGCGGCGGGAGGCGCTCCGCCGCCGCCCTCCGCGCCGCCGCCGGCCGCGCCACGCCCGTACGGGGTTCCGGTCCCGTCCCCGGAGGTTGCCGCCTCGCTGCTGACCGCCGGGGAGACCTTGTGGGCGCAGGTCGACGGGGCGGCCGCCGTGCTCGGTTCGGGCTGCCGGGTGGCAGTGGTGCCGGGCGGCGACGGGGAAGCGGCCGCAGACGGGTTCAGCGGCTGGCGGCCGGTGACGGTGGTCGATCCGGCCGCGCTCACCGTACGGCTGGTTCCACTGGCCCTCGCCGAACCGCCCGTGGGCACCGCGACCCCGGTGTCGGAGCTGTACGCGGACCCCGAGCCGTACACCGCCGCCGAGCCCGGCCGGGCCGGGGCGTTCCCGGTGGGGCAGGGCCCCGATCTCGATGCCCTGCTGCACCGCGTGCAGGAGGAGGAGCGGGCCCGGGTGCGGGCCGACGTCGAAGCCGATGCGCGGCGTGCCGAGCGGGAACTGGCCGATGCCAAGGCGGAGTTGAAGCAGCGGGCGGAGGCCGCCGAACAGCGGGCCGTGCAGCGCGAGCAGCGGGCGCAGCAGGCCGCGCAGCGCGCCCAGGAGTACGCCGAGCACCAGATCGGGGCGGCACGCGAGGAGGTCGCCCAGGCGGTGTGGCAGTGGCAGGACCGGGCCCAGCGGGCCGAGGCGGAGATCACCCGGCTGAGCGGTGAGCTGGCGAAGGCGGAGCAGGCGGGTGTCCTGCGGCATGTACTGGACCGTCGTCGGCGCGCCGGGGGCGGGCGTGATCAAGAGGGCACGAGGGGGACATGAGCGTGGAACTGCCCGCAGGCGTACCGGAGTCCGCAGACGCGTCTGAGTCGGCGTCGGCGTCGGCATCTATGTCCGCGTCGAGGTCGGTGTCGGGGGCGAGATCGGCATCCGCGTCCGCGTCCGCATCGGGTGCCGCATCGGAGTTCGGTGCGGTGCCGGAGCCGGGTGCGGCGCTGTCGTCCGGATCCGCGTCGGAGCACGGTGGCGCGTCGGAGTACGGCTCCGTGCCGGAGTACGGTGCCGTCGCGTTGCCGGAGATCAGGGTGGAGTGGGCGGAGGCGCTGGCCCCGGCCCTGCGCGACAGTGTGGTCGAGGCGCACAGCCTGGACCGCGAGGAGCTCGTCGCGGCCCTGCCCGGACTGTGGCGGGCGGTGGACTCGGCGCTCGATCTGGCGGGGCCCGGAAGCCTGGTCGCCGAGTCCGTGCGGCACGACGCGTACGAGGGGTGGCAGGTGGCCGCGCTGCCCCGCTACGACCTCGACGGGCGGATCCGCCCGCGCGGCCGCCGGGACGGCACGCAGCACGGGGCGCCGCAGCTCAGGGACCGGCGGGCGCTGGTCCGGGCGCTGGTGGGCGCGGTGGCGGAGCGGCCGTGCCTGGACGTCCGGGATGCGCTCCAGATGCTGGAAGTGTTCGCCGGGAACTTCCCGCCGGGGCTGGACGCGGTCTGCCGCCGGCTCCTGGGCCACGAGCTGCGCCAGGGGGTCGCCGCCGGGCTCGCCCCGCTGCACGAGGCGCTCGACCGGCGTGCGCCCGGCGGAGTGTCCACGCTCTGCTATCGGGAGAGCGCGGTGGGCTCCCGCAAGGCCAAGGGCGATCCGGCCACCGACAACGAGGACACCGCGGGGGCGCTGACCGGGCCGAGCGGGGTGCTGCGGTGCGCGGTCTTCGACGGGGTGACCGGCGACGGCGACGGCTCGGGCGGCACGGCCGCTCGGGCGGCGCTGGAGCAGGCGATACGCCGGTGGCGGCTGGAGGAGGCGGCGACCGGGCGCGGTGGCGCGGGCGGGGACGCGGCGTTCGCCGGGCGGGCGGGGCCGGGCGACGGCCCTCGGCCCGACCCGCCCGGAGCAGCCGGTGCCGGAGCCGGGGCCGGGGTCGGGGCCGGGGTCGGGGAGGCTCCCCGGCCCGGTGAGCCGATCCCGGGGGAAGCGTTCCGGCCCGGTGAGCTGATGGCCGAGCTGGACGCCGCCGTCGGGCGGGCCACCGCCCACGGCAGCGCGGCGGCCGTCCTCGCCACCGTGCGGCCCGACGGCACGGCGTCCGTCGTCTCGGTGGGCGACGCCGAGGCCTGGCTGATCCGGCCGTTGCGCGTACCGGCGAGCGAAATCCCGTACACGGCCTGGAAGTTGACGCCCGCGCACACCGGGTTCGCGGAACGGCTCCGGATCACCGCCGACGCCGAGGGCGAGGAGTCGCAGCTCGTCTCCTTCCTCGGCGGCGGTACGGCCCGCTGGGCCCACCGGACGTTCCGGGTCGCGCCCGGGGATCTGCTGCTGCTCGCGTCGGACGGCGCGACCGAACCGGAGCGGGACCGGTGGTTCGGCGCCGTGCTCGCGGAGCTGACCGCGCAGCTCGACGCGTCCGGCCGACCGACCGCACCCGCGCTCGCCGCCGCGCTGGTGCAACGCGCCGAGGCTCTGGGCGGCTGGGACAACGCGACCGCGCTGGTGTGCGCGGTGGGGGAGGCGAAGGACTGATGACCACCGAGGACATCAAGATCACCGCGGACCGGCAGGAGGTGCACCTCGGCGAGGAGTTCACCGTTCTGATCGCCCCGCGCGAGCTGGGCCGCGGTGACCGTGTCGTCGAGGGCGTCGCCTATGTCATCGCCATCGACGACAGCTACTCCATGGAGGTCAGGGCCGATTCGAGCACCGACGAGTTCGCCGACCCGAACAACCCGGACGACGCGAGCCGCAAGCAGGTCGCCGAGGCCGGTGTGCGGGAGCTGGTCGCCGCACTGCCGCGCGGCGCCCACGTCGATGTGCTGACCTTCGCGCAGCACGCCGGGCTGCGCTTCTCCGGCACGGCGGGGGAGCTCCAGCGCCGCGGCCGGTGGAACGGCAACATCGACGACGAGCGCCGCTGGACCAACATCGAGGGCGCGCTGCAACGCGCGTACCAGCAGCTCGACCAGCAGCGCGCCGCCTCGCGCCGCGTGGTGCTGTTCAGCGACGGCATCCCGAACTTCGGCGAGACCGATCCCGGCCGGCTCGCCGCCCTCGCCCGCGACGCCGCCGACCGCGAGCTGCACACCGATGTGATCGGCATCGGCGCGGGCGCCGACTTCGGGCTGCTCGAACGCCTCGCGCCGACCGGGCTGCCCGAGCACGTCGCCTCCCGCGCGGGCGCGGCCGAGGCGATGAAGCAGATCACGGCCAGGTTCGCGGCCTTCGGCAGGGACGTGGTGGCGGGCAGCGGCGAACTGTCCCTGGAGATCAACCCGAGCTTCCCGGTGCTCGGCGTCTACCAGCTCGACCCGACCCGCCGCCGGGTCGACGGCGCGCTCGCGGACGGCGGCGGGCGGCGGCCCAGCCGGGTGCGGCTGAAGCTCGGCGCGATCGGCGCGGGGGAGGAGGGGCAGCCGCTCTACGCGCTCAAGCTGCGGGCGCCCGAGCGGATCAGTGCCGGTCCGATGCCCGTGCTGAAGGCGACCGGTTCCATCGGCGCGGGACGCGACGCGCGGCAGCTCGCCCCCGGTCAGATCGCGCTGCGTACGGTCGACAACCCCATGTCGCCGATCCTCCAGCCCGACCTCAAGCGGCAGATCGACGCCATCGAACTGGACCGGGAGATCAGCGGCCGGATCGCGGCGGCCGCCTCGAAGGCCGAGCGCGAGCGGATCTACCAGGAGGGCGTGGGGCGCGCCCGGCGCATCCCCGACCCCGATCTGGCCGCCGCCTACCAGCGGGCGAGCGGTGGTCTGCGGGACGGGCTCGACCCGAAGGACGTGGCGAACGAGGCGCGGGCGGCGTCCAGCCGCAGCTCCACGAAGTCCAAGCGGGAGTGGTTCCAGCAGATCCCGGTCGAGACACCGGACGAGATCCGGGCCCGGCGCAGGCAGCAGAGCCTCGACGACGACGATGGCGACGAGTACGGCGACGGTGCGTACGGGAGCAGCTCGTACGGCAGCGGCGGGAGTGGCTCGTACGGCAGCGGCGGGAGTGGCTCGTACGGCAGTGGCACCTATGGCAGCGGCGGGGCTCACGGCAGCGGCAGCGGTACGTATGGCAGTGGCAGTGGCAGTGGCAGTGGCAGTGGCAGTGGTACGTACGGCGCGCCGCCCACTCTTCCGCCCGACGCCCCCACCGCGCCGCCGCCCGGCCGGGGCCCGCGGTGAGTGTGCCCGGCGTCGTCATCGACGCCTCGAACGTCGCCGCGACCAGGAAGCGGCCCTGGCCCTTCTCCCGTGTCGTCGAGGTACGGGACGCCTGGCTGCGCGACCACCCGGGAAGCAGCGCGATCGCGGTGCTCGACGCCACCGTCCGTCCGTTCCTCGACGAACAGCACCTGGTGAAACAGGCCGAGCGCGAGCAGTGGCTCGAAGTCCACCAGGGGGACGCGGACGACCGGATCCTCGCGCTCGCCGCGCAGTTCGGGGCCGCCATCGTCTCCAGCGACAACTTCCGCTTCGCCCGCCGGGAGCACTCCTGGCTCCAGGGCAACAACTCCCGGGTGTGGTCGGTGCGCAGGGTGCACGGCCGGGTCGTGTTCAGCCCGCGCCACCTCGGCATCGCCACGGACGAGGAGATCGAGCGCGACCGGCTGCACAAGCTCGACAAGGTGGGGCTGCTGCGCGAGGATGCCGAGGAACGCTTCCGGTGCACCGACCCGGCGGGCGCCTGTCTGCGCGGCGGCACGGTGCTGCTGCCGCGCCAGGTCAACAAGGACGGCAACCGCTGGTTCTGCCGCTCGTGCGGCTACGAGGCGGTCGAGATCGTCGTCGAACCTCCGGTGCCCGAAGGGCTGGACGCGGGGCCGGTCCAGGTCACCGTGCAGCACGGCTACACGGTCCGCACGACGGTCACCGTGCCGCCGCAGGGCCTGACACTGGGCCGGGCCTCGCGCAGCCGGCCCGGCACCACCGATGTCACCGAAGGGCTCGGCGCCGACCGGGCGGCCGAGATCAGCCGGGCCCATCTGCGGATCTCCCTCGACGACGACGGCAGACCGCTCGCCGAGCACCTGCCCGACAACAACGCCTCCTTCCTCAACCCGGAGCTCGGCTTCGACGGACTGCCGCGCACCGCCCGGCTGGCCGTCCGTACGGCGTACGCGCTGGAGGACGGCGACGAACTCCACCTGGGGCCGGGCACCGTACGGCTGCGGATCAGCAGCGGAAGCGAGCAGGCCGAGTGACCGATTTCCGGCCCGGCTGGGTGCGAGCCGAGCATCCCGACCCCCTGGGCTCGCCCCGGCTGGCCTGGCTCCCCGAGAGCTACGGCGAGGACGGCCGCTTCAGCACCAGGCGCCTCATCGCCGGGGCCGGCCAGGGGTACGCCGTGCTCGCCGAGGACCGCTGGTCCGGCGGCAACGTGGTGATCAAGGGCATGTGGTGGTCGCAGTCGGTCCTGGACGACCCGCGCAGCGTCCACGGAGCGCTGGGCGAGCAGAGGAAACAGCGCGACCAGGGGCTGCGGGCGGCCCGGCAGGCCGCCCAGCTCACCCAGCAGTGCCCCGTCGTGATCAGTGTGGAGTCCCAGCCGTCCCCCTCCCTGATCGCGGCCGGCGGGCACGGCGGAGAGCAGGGCGGCGAGGTGCCGTACGAGGGCTTCCTCGTGCAGCAGTTCATCGGGCACCGCGGCGGCATCTCGCGCACCCTCCAGGAGGAGATCGACAAGCGGGCCGAAGCGCACCATCGCTTCAGTGCCGATCAACTCCTTGATCTGGCCGAGCAGTTGTGCAACACGCTGGCCGCGCTGCACGCCGACCGGCACAACGGCGACGAGCACTCCAAGGGCTGGATCCACGCCGACATCAAACCGGAGAACATCCTCGTTCTCGGGCCGCCCGCCCGGTACGTGCTCATCGACTACGACGCCGCCGTCCAGATCGGCGAACGCATCCGCACCACCACGAGCGCCTACGCCCCGCCCTCCGCCGAGGGCACCGACGAACCCTCCGAACTCGCCCCGGCCTCCGAGCGGTTCGACATCTACATGCTGGGTGCCACCCTCGCCCACGCCGCCGCGCTGCGCCGGCTCACCGACCGGCAGACCCGCGAGCTGTACGCGGAGGACTTCGACGTCAGCGCCCCGGCCCGCCGCTTCATCGCCGGTCTGCGCTACGGGCCGATCCTCACCAACGCCCTCACCACCTGCCTGTCGGCGAAGAAGTTCCGGCTGGCCACCGTCGACCGGGTCCGGATCGACCTCGCCCGCGCCCGCAGCGCCACGGCCCTGAAGTCCGCACTCCGCACCCTGGGGGAGCCCCGATGAACCAGCCGGGATCCGCGGCGGACCAGCCGGGATCCGCGGCGGACCAGCCGGGATCCGCGACCGACCAGCCGGGATCCGCGATGAATCAGCCGGGATCCGCGACGGCCCAGCCGGGAGACTCGACGCACCCGCAGGAAGCCGGAGCGCACCGGCAGGGAGCCGCGACGTCCCGCCGTCTCGGAGCCAACCCCACGCTCACCGGGCTGCTCACCCGCGTCCCCGGCCGCTCCGGGCGGGTCTGGGAGCCGCACACCGTCCAGCTGCGCCCCGGCCATCTGCGCTCCTCGGGCGCCGCCGCCGTCCGCGCCACCCGGCTGGTGAAGGACGAGGACGCCGACGCGTACGGTGCGCTGCGGGTCTTCCCCAACCGCAAGCAACGCGGCCGGGCCGCCGCACTCATCGCGGTCGGCAGCCCCGTCACCCCCGCACTCCTGGACATCGTCGACCACCCCGGGCTGCCGCCCGCCCTCGTCACCGCCTGGTCGCCCGGAGCCTCCTCCGTACCGCTGCACGCGCTGCGCGAGCGCGACGATCTCGACACCATGCTCGCCGCCGGCCACCGCTGGACCCCCGCCGAGGCGCTGCACACCCTCGTCCCGCTGGGCCGCGCCCTGGACGACATGGCACACGCCGGATTCACCCCGCTGGAGCTCTCCCCGGACCACCTCGTCCTCAACTCCGGCTCGCTCGCCCTCGTCGGCCTCGGCCGGCACGGCTACGTACCGTCCGAGGGCCGGATGCCGGGACCGCAGGGCATGTCGCTGCCCAGCGCGCTGCTGCTCGGCGAGGACCTGCCGCCCGCCTCCGCCACCGGCCAGGACACCACGGTGCGCTGGCGGGAGGTGCAGCTGCGCGCCCTGACCCGGCTGGCCGGCTGGATGTCCTGCGGACTGCCGCCCGCCGCCTGGGGCTCGGTGCACGGCCCCGCCGACCTCGGCGGCTATCTGTCGGCCGCCGGATTCCAGCGGGTGCCCGCGCTGCGCCCCGGGCACCTCGCCGACACCCTGGCCCGCGCCGCCCGCCACGAGGAGGAGGCCCGCGCCCTGCGCGACTTCGCGGAGGCCGAGGCGCTGCTCGTGTACGACGACGCCGCCCAGGGCTCCGGCGGCGGCAACCGGCTCGACATCAACCCCGAGGTGCTGCGCCTGGGCCTGCTTCACGACCACGGGCCCAAGGTGATCGCGCTGGCCGCGTTCGAGCAGCGGCGCATGGGCACCCGTACCGCCACCCTGCTCTCCGGCGCGGGCTGGGTGCTGCTGGACGCCAAGGACTTCGCCGCCCAGGTCCGCAGGGCCGCGGCCGCCGCGCCCCGGGCCCGGCTGATCGTCGCGGGCCGGATCGGCGGTGAGGACCTGCGGCGGATCGAGGCGGTGCGCGGCGGGCGCGCCCAGCGGGTCGACCCGGACGACCTCGCGGGCGCCGTACCGCGCATCGCGGGCCGCCCGGCCGACCAGCTGCCGTACCTCACCGACCGGGACATGGACGCCTACTCCGCCGAACTTCTCGGCGGCGTCGGCGGCCAGGCGATGCGGCGGCGGACCTTCGCGGCGGGCTGGACCCTGGCGCTGGGCGGCGCCGACCAGCTGCCGCCCCGCCAGCGCGGCAAACTGCTGGACCAGATGACCGACTGCTTCGGCACCAACACCGAACTGCTCGTCGCGGTGCGCGCCCGGCAGAACGCCCCCGGCATGCGCAAGCAGAACCGGCTGCTCGACGAGGCCCGGATGCGGCGTCTGGTCGCCGCCCTGTCCGGCGTCCCGGGCTCCGTCTTCCGCGACTGCCTGATGTCCGCGCTGCTGGGCCCCGCCGCCGAGGACCTCTACGACGAGGCCGCCCGCAGGCTGCTCCCCGTCGCCACCCGGCTCGCGACGGTCTTCGACCCGGACCGTCCGGTCGCGGCCGGGGAGCTGCCGATGGAGGACGCCCTGCGCGAGCGGCCCGGCATCCGCCGGGTCGGCCTGTACGGGCGGCTGTGCACCGCCGTCACCGGGCTCGACCCCGCCAGGCTCGCCGCCGCCGTCGCCTCGATGGACGACACCCTCGTCGCGGCGCTCTCCGAGATCCCGGCGCCCAGCCTCCAGTTCCTCGCCGGACGGCTGGAGGGCGCCGAGCTGCTCGAACTGCTCGGCCCGCACCTCCAGGGCGACGACCTGGACCTCCTGGCCCGCTACACCCCGCAGATGTGGCGGATGCTCCTCGACGGGCTGCGCCAGCCCGAACACCTCGGCACCCTCGGCCTCGGCTGGGTCCAGATCGTCGCCCAGGACCCGGCGGGCGCCGTCGACGCCCGGGTACTGCTGCGGATCGCCGCCGACGCCGAGGTCCCGGGCCCCGACGCGGTACGCGCCCTGCTCGGCACCGGCCCCGAGCACTGGGCCACCGTCTGCGCACACCCGCAGCTCGCCGCCCGCTGGCTCGCCGAACAGGGCGACCTCGACATCGCCGAGATCGTCGCCGACTTCCCGGACCCGGCCGCCGCCCTCGCCGCACTCGGCACCGAAGGACTCCGGCACGCCCATGAACTCGGCCTGGACCAACGGGCGATGACCACCCTCGGCGGCTACGCGGACGGGCTGCGCCGCCCGCTCGACGAGGTGCTCGTCGCCTTCCAGGAGCGCGGTTACGAGAGCGAGCAGGCGGGTCCGTTCGCCACCGCGGCGGCCGTGGAGTGGTCGCGGCTGCAACTCGGCCGGGGCAAGGCGCTCGGCTGGGTCGTCGGCAATGTGGTGGAGCGCCCCGGCAAGATCCGCGAGTGGGCGGTGGACGGTACGGGGCTGGGGCGCCGGGTCACCGAGGCGGTGCTGGGCGCGCCCGGCACGGCCGGCCCCGTGCCGGCGTCGCTGCTGGCCGACCCCGCCCTGCTGCCCCTGCTGGCCGGCCTCGGCAGCCCGCGGCAGCGCACCGCGCTCCTCGACCTGTACGCCGCCGAGCCCGAGGCCGTGCTCGATCCGCGGGCGCGGCGCGAACTCCCGATGATCCTGGCCGCCCCGGACCCGGGCGGTGCCCTGCGGACCCTGCTGCGCGAGGGACTCGGAGTGATCGCCCAGCAGTTCGCCGACCGGCTGCGGCTCAGCCCCGAACAGCGCCGCGCGCTGGCCGGACTCGCGCCGCTCACCGGGGTGCTGGCGCCGCCCTCGCTGGAGGCCGTGCTGACCGTCGGCGTCCGCTTCGGACCGCGCGTCGCGGTCACCGCGGCCGTCGTCGAGCAACGGCTGCCGGGCGCCGCCGACGCCCTCACCGCCTGGGGCCCGCGCTGGCTGCCGCTGCTCGCCGGCCCGGCGGGGGAGCGGGTGCTGCGGCTGCTGGTGGAGCAGCGGGAGCGGCACGGCGGCCGGAGCGGCCGGCTCACGCCGTGGCTGCTCGCGGCCGGCGAGGACGGGCTGGCGCTGGTGGAGCGCTTCGGTTCGGACGCGCTCGACCTGGTCCTCGCCACCGACGCACCGCCCGCCGACGCCCGGCTGCTCGGCGAACTGCTGATGCTGCCGGGCCCCTCACCCGTACTCCACCGGCTGATCACCGCCCACGGGCTGCCCGCCGCCACCTGGTCACGGGCGGCGGCGCTGCTGGCGGGCGGGGAGCCGGAGGAGCGGGTGCTGCTGCGGCTGTGGAGCCGCAGCGGCGGTGTTCCTACTGCTCCCACAGGGTGAGTTCGGTGAAGCAGTCCGGCAGATGCGGCGGGGGAGTCCCCCGCCGCCCGTCCCGTTTGAAGCCGCCCCGCCCCGCTTCGAGCCGTCCCGCCCCGCCCCGCTTCCCGCCGCCCCGCTACTTCTTGCCGGAGGTGAACTTCTCGTACGCCGCCACGACCTCGTCCGCCGGACCGTCCATCCGCAGCGTCCCCGCCTCCAGCCAGATCGCCCGGTCGCAGGTCTCGGTGATCGACTTGTTGCTGTGGCTGACCAGGAAGACCGTGCCGGCCTCCTTGCGCAGCTCGATGATCCGTTCCTTGCTGCGCCGCTGGAACCTGGCGTCGCCGGTGGACAGCGCCTCGTCGATCAGGAGGACGTCATGGCTCTTGGCCGCCGCGATCGAGAAACGCAGCCGGGCACCCATGCCGGAGGAGTACGTACGCATCGGCAGGGTGATGAAGTCGCCCTTCTCGTTGATGCCGGAGAAGTCGACGATGCCCTGGTAGCGCTCGCGGATCTGGGTGCGGGTCATGCCCATCGCGAGGCCGCCGAGCACCACGTTGCGCTCACCGGTCAGATCGCTCATCAGCGCGGCGTTCACCCCGAGCAGCGAGGGCTGGCCCTGGGTGTGCACCCGGCCCTTCGTCGCGGGCAGCAGACCGGCGATGGCCTTGAGCAGGGTCGATTTCCCGGAGCCGTTGGAGCCGATCAGGCCGATGGCCTCGCCCTTGTACGCGGCGAAGCTCACCCCCTTCACGGCGTGCACCTCGCGCACTCCGGGGGCCTGCCGGCGCGAGACGATCCGGCTGAGCGCCGAGGTGGCGCTGCCCTTTCCGGTACGTGCGCCGTTGACCTTGTACGTGATGTGGACGTCGTCCACGACGACGGTCGGCACCGGTTCGTTGTTGTCAGCCATGTCGTCAGCCACGTCCGTACCGCTCCTCCGCCTGCCAGAAGTACACGAATCCGCCCACGCCGCACACGAGCGCCCAGCCTGCGGCGATCACCCAGACATGTGGCGGGAGGTGGGACGCGCCGAAGCTGTCGATCAGCGCGAACCGCATCAGATCGATGAAGACGGCGGCCGGATTGCACTCCAGCATCACCATCACGAAGTGCGGGACACGGTCGCCCTTGAGCATCGTGTCCACGCTCCACATGACCCCGGACGCGTACATCCAGGTCCGCAGGACGAACGGCATCAGCTGGGCGATGTCCGGCGTCCGGGCCGCCAGCCGCGCCACCACCATGGAGACACCGGTGTTGAACACGGCCTGGAGGAGCAGCGCCGGAATGGCCAGCAGCCAGGACGGCTTCGGGAACTGCCCGAACCCCACCAGGATGAGCACCAGCGCGCCCAGCGAGAACAGCAGCTGCTGGAGCTGTTGCAGGGCCAGGGCGATCGGCAGCGAGGCGCGCGGGAAGTGCAGCGCCCGCACCAGCCCCAGATTGCCGCTGATCGCCCGGGTCCCCGCGGTGATCGAGCTGCTGGTGAAGGTCCAGATGAAGACGCCGGTGACGAGGAAGGGCACGAAGTCCTCGACGTTGCGCTTGGTGTTCATCAGGACGCCGAAGATGAAGTAGTAGACCGTCGCGTTCAGCAGCGGCGTCATGATCTGCCAGATCTGGCCGAGCTTCGCCTGGCTGTACTGGGCGGTCAGCTTGGCGGTGGCGAACGCCGTGATGAAGTGCCGCCGCCCCCACAGCTGCCTGACGTACGCCGCCAGTGAGGGCCGGGCGCCGCTCATCGTGAGTCCGTGCCGGGCGGCGAGCGCGGCGAGCTCACCCGGTGCGTACACCGGGAAGGGCGCCGCGCCGGGGGTGTCGGCCGGGGCCGGTGGGGTTGCTGTCTGGCTCACCACGATCGCTTTCGACGGGAGGCGGGGGGAGCGACGTCCGACGGAACGGGACCGTATCGTCGCAACGCCGAGGGTAGGACGTATTTACGTCGCAACGCAACCGTTCCGTCGTCACGGACTATGATTCGGCCATGACCACCGACCCGGGAACCCGCCGCCGTGCCCCCGCCGGAGCCGCCGTGCTGCGCGAGGACGTCACCGACGCGATCCGCGGCGCCGTCTTCGAGGAGCTGGCCGCGGTGGGCTTCGCCCGGATGTCGATGGAGGGGATCGCGCGGCGCGCGGGCGTCGGCAAGACCGCCGTCTACCGCCGCTGGAAGTCCAAGCTGGCCCTGGTCCTCGACCTGGTCTCGGCCGTCGCGGCCCAGGGCATGCCGGCACCCGCCACCGGTTCGCTGTACGGGGACGTCCGGGCGGTGCTCGAACTCGCCTCGTACGCCCTGCGTCACCCGGTCGCCTCGCAGGTCATCCCGGACCTGCTGGTCGAGGCGGCCCGCAATCCGGAGATCTCCGACACGATCAAGGCCGCCCTGCTGGACCCGCAGCAGGGCATCGCCGCCATGGTCGTACGGGACGCCGTGGCCCGCGGCGAACTGCCCGGGGACAGCGACCCGGACCGGGCGCTGGACCTGATCGTCGGCCCGCTCTACTGGCGGCTCGCCGTCGTACGCGGCCCGCTGCCGAAGGGCTATCTCGACGATCTGGCGGCCGCCGCGGTCGCCGCCCTCAAGAGCTGACAGGCCGGGGCTCTACCCCTCGGCCGCCAGCAGCCGGTCCGCGACCCGGGCCGCCGCCCCGCCGTCGTCCAGGTCGCAGAAGTCCCGGCGAAAGCTCTCGTACGCGTCCGCGTGCCGGACCGCCGACGCGGCCAGCGAACCGGCGTCGCGAAGGAGCGCGGCGATCTGGTCCGTCCGGGCGAGCAGCGGGCCCGGCGCCCGGTTCTCGAAGTCCAGGCAGAATCCGCGCACCGTGTCCCGGTAGTGCGCCAGGTCGTAGGCGTGGAAGAGCATCGGGCGGCCGGTGTGCGCGAAGTCGAACATCAGGCCCGTGTAGTCCGTGACCAGCACATCGGCGATCAGCAGCAGCTCCGCGGTGTCCGGGTGCGCCGACACGTCACGCACACCGGCCCGCTCGGGCACGCTCCCGGTCACCCTCGGATGGCGGCGCACCAGCACCGTGTGGGCCGAACCGACGGACCGGGCCAGCGCCGCCGGGTCGAGCGCCGCGTCCCAGCGGTAGCGCGGCCGTTCGCCGTCGGCGCCGCAGGGGTGGGCCAGCTGATCGCGGTAGGTCGGCGCGTACAGCACGACCCGGCGGCCGTCCGGGATGCCGAGCCTGCGCCGTACCCGCTCCGCGGTCTTGGCACGGTCGGGCGAGAAGAGCAGATCGTTGGCGGGGGAGCCCGCCTCCAGGATCTCGCCCCGGTAGTCCAGCGCGCGGCGCAGCAGCGGGGTGGCGTGGCGGCTCGGGGAGACCAGGACGGACCACTGGGCCGACCGGTGCGGCAGCGTGGCGAGCTCCTGGTGGTCGGCGTACAGGGTGCCGGTCAGATCCGCGCCGAAGCGGCCGAGCGGGGTGCCGTGCCAGGTCTGTACGACGGTCTGGCCGGGCCGCCGCTCGAACCACGCGGGCAGCTGGTCCGCAGTGACGATACGGCGGGACCGCGCCAGCGCCTCGTACCAGGCGGCGCTGTGCTCGATCACCGGAACGGCGGTGGGCGGTACGCCGCCGTGGACCCCGTCGGTGACCCAGAGGTGCTCCGACTCCACGCCCCGGCGCGTGAGCTCGGTGTGCACGGCGCGCGGTGAGTCGCCGCCGGTATAGAGGACCGCGTCCCGCAGCGGCATCGCGCGCCGGGACGGATAGTGCCTGTCCCGCAGCTCGGCCCGGCGGAACGCGCCGCGCTCGGCGGGCGCCGCCACCGGCCCGGCCCGCAGGGTCAGCCGGTCGCCGGATCTGCGGTCCAGGGCGAACTCCCGGCCCGGCACGGGGGCCGCGGCGACCGGGCCGCTCCGCCGCAGCGGCAGCCGGGCGGCGAGCCCGGCCGGCACCCGGACCGGACGGCCGCCCAGATACGCCTCCCAGCGACCCTCGTACAGCCCGGCGGCCACCGAGGGCGCGAGGAACGCGGTGAACCGGCGCCCTCCGTACGCCCCTTCACGCACC
The DNA here is from genome assembly GCF_040634135.1 of Streptomyces sp. NPDC007164. Taxonomy (NCBI): domain Bacteria; kingdom Bacillati; phylum Actinomycetota; class Actinomycetes; order Kitasatosporales; family Streptomycetaceae; genus Streptomyces; species Streptomyces sp. NPDC007164. The sequence continues at coordinate 162,555 of NZ_JBEYFB010000012.1, read as the reverse complement.
TTCCCGTCCACTCCCTCCGGCACCCCCGCGCCCCGCTCGTCATGGGTGACGGGCACCGACACCGTCTCGCGCAGCGTCCCGTGCCGCAGCACGAGGCGGTCCGGGCCCTCGTCCTGCCGCACACCCGTACCGGCCCCGGTCACCCCCTCCACCCGCAGCGCCCCGTCCGGCGTCCACACCGCCCCCTCCACGAACGGCTGCCCGCTCAGGTCCAGCACCAGCTCGCCCGCCGCGTCGGCCACCACCGGCGGCGCCGACTCCGGGGCCACCGCGAGCGGCACCCGCGTCCCGTCGGCCAGCACCAGCCGCGCCCGCCACCGGCCGCCGGGCTCCGGCTCGACCTCGCGCGGCGCCCGGTGCGGCGCCGGTTGCGCGGCCGCCATCCCGGCGAGGTCGGCGAGCGGGATCCGTACCGTGAAGTGGCCGTCCGGCCGGCATTCGACGGGGTGGCCGAACTCCTGGTCCGCCACCCCCTCGCAGGTCAGCACCAGGGCCTTCGGCCGGACGCCCTCGTACAGCCGGCCGGTCAGCTCCAGGTCCGTGCCGAAGCGGTGGCTCTCGCATCGGGCGGGCAGCTGAGTCAGGGTCAGCCGGAGCCGCCCGCCCCGGTAGTCGAGCACCGCCCGCCGTCCGTCGCCCAGATCGTGGACGAGCGACTGGGCGGCCACCGTCTCCACGGCGCGCACCGCCACCCGGCGGACCGTGCCCTGGGCGGCCACCATCATCCCCACCGTCCAGCCGCCGGACCGCAGCCGGCGCGGGTCGAGGGTCATCTCGAAGCCGGAGTGGTCGTAACGGTGCAGCTGCTGGCCGGAGTCGACGGTCGCCTCGGGCGCGAGCACGCCGCGCACCGGCACCGTCCGCAACACCTGTCCGTGGGCCGCCCGTACCACGCCCATCTTCAGCGAGTGGCGGGGCGTCGGGGCCGGCAGATTGCGGATGTACGCGTAACCGCGCAGCCGCAGCTTCCCGTCGTCGCCCCAGCGGGCGTCCAACAGCCGGGCCACGGCCCGGAGATCGGTCCGGGCGAGGCGGACGGTGTCCGGGATGCCGGGGAAGCACGCCTGCCGTCGGCCCGGCACCCCGGCGACCGTGAACGTTCCGGCGCCGTTGGCCCGTTCGAAGGCCAGCAGCTCCAGCAGCTCCGGCAGCCGGCGCTCCTTCACCAGCTGCCACTTGATCCGCAGCGACACCGGGAACTCGTGGGCCACGGCCCGGTCCGCCCGGCCCGCCCCGTCCATCCGCTCCATCCGGTCCAGGAACGCCCCGGCGTCCGCCATGAACGCCTCCCGGTACTCGGGGCCGCCCATGGGGAGCCCGTCCAGGAAGTACACGAAGTCGTCGCGCAGGCACGACAGGTCGTAGCGGCGCCGCGCACCGCCGTTCGCCACCCCGCCCCGGCCCGCCAGGAACGCGCTGACCTGCTCGCACGCCGAGATCCGGTCCCGTACGCCCTTGACATCCGTACGCCGCCGGGTGATCGAACCCTCCCGGACCCGCCAGTAGTGGACGTGCTCGTGCAGCACGTCCACCGAGCCCGCCAGGTAGTGCGCCGGGATCACCACCGGGGCGTCCTCGTAAAGCCTCCCCTCCGGGAAGGCGAAGGCGTGCCGGTCCCAGAAGGAGCGCCGGAACACCTTGTTCCAGGCGACCCGGTCGGCGAGCAGCCGGGGATCGCGGCCGATGTGGGTGCGGGCCCGGCTGCCGGTCAGCCAGCGGTACTGCGAGTCCTGCTGCCGCCCCTGCTCGGTCAGCCGCCACACATTGCCGGTCGCGAAGTCGGAGCCGGTCGACTCCAGGGAGGCCAGCATCCGCGCGTAGCCGTCGTGGACGACGACGTCGTCGCTGTCGACGAACGCCAGGTACGGCACGTCCGGAGAGGTGTGCCGCACACCCGTGTTGCGGGCCGCGCCCGGTCCGCCGTTGGGCCGGCGGACATAGCGGAAGCGGCGGTCGTGGGCGGCGAAGGACTCGGCGATGGCCGTACTTCCGTCCGTCGAACCGTCGTCCACGAGGACCACCTCGATGTCGCCGACCGACTGTCCGGCCACCGAGCGCAGGCAGTCCTCCAGGTGGTCCTCGACGTTGTGGACCGGGACGACGACACTGAGGCGCGGCTTCATGCCCGCTCAACCGGGGCGGACGCCCCGGGTCACCGGCACTGCCCCGAACGGGTGAACACGGGATACGGCGCGCGGTGACGGCGTGATTACGCCCGGCTGCCGTGCTTCTCGGTGCTGTCGTACCCCGACCACCGTGATCAGCGTTGTCGTGCCCCGGCCAACGCGATCAGCGTTGTCGTGCCGGCCCTTCGCGAACAGCGTTGGCGTGCCCACCCCTCGCGATCAGGGTCTTCTCCGGGCGGCCGTCGAGTCCGTGCTCGACCGGATTCCCGGCGAGCCGGAACTTCCCGTCGCGGACGACGGATCCCGGGACGGCCCGTACGACGACGGGCACGCGGCCGAACGCCTGGTGTGCCGCCCGTTCCAGGGCGGGACGGAACCGGACCGCCCGGCAACCGGGGAGGGGCCGATCTCACCCGTTCGGGAGAGACCGCGACCGGTGACCCCCGGCCCGTCACGGGGTTGAGCCGTACGGACAACCAGGCCCCCCGATGAACGGACGTGCTCATCATGCCGCCACGGCTCAGTGTCGTCGTACCCGTCCACAACGTGGAGCTCTATCTGACGGACTGCCTGAAGTCCCTCGCGGAGCAGACCATGGCCGACCTGGAAGTGGTGATGGTCGACGACGGCTCCACCGACGACAGCGCGGCCCTGGCCGCCGAGTTCGCCGGACAGGACGGCAGGTTCCGGCTGGTGAGCCAGGAGAACGGCGGGCTCGGGCACGCCCGCAACACCGGGGTCCGCAACTGCGATCCGGGCGCCCGCCACCTCGCCTTCGCCGACAGCGACGACGTGCTCCCGCCCCGCGCGTACGAACTTCTCGTCGGCGCCCTGGACGAGACCGGCTCAGACATCGCCTCCGGCAACGTGCTGCGGCTGCGGACCGGCGGCCGGCTCCAGCAGTCGCCCGACCTCCGCAAACCCATGGCGACCACCCGGCTGCGCACCCACATCTCGCGTGACTGGGACCTGGCCGCCGACCGGGTCGCCTGCAACAAGGTCTTCCGCCGGTCCTTCTGGGACGAGCACGCCTTCGCCTTCCCGGTCGGCACCCTCCACGAGGACATCCCGGTCGTGCTGCCCGCCCACTTCCTGGCCCGCTCCGTCGACGTGCTGAAGGACCCCGTCTACCACTGGCGGGACCGGCCGGGCTCCATCACCACCCGCCGCGCCATCGTCCGCGGCGTCCAGGACCGGGTCTCGCACCTGCTGGGCGTCTGCGCCTTCCTCGACGAGCACCGCGACGCCGCCGACAAACGGCAGTACGAGGCGCATGTGCTCGCCAACGACCTCTGGCGCTTCATGGAGGCGCTGCCCGACGGCGACGAGGAGTACCGGCGCGCCTTCGTCACGTACGCCAACGAGTTCACCGACCAGGTCGATCCGGCCGTGCTCGACGCGCTGCCGCTGCGGCTGCGGCTGATGTGGCACCTCGTGCGCGAACGCCGGACCGGTGAACTGCTGGACCTGCTCGCCCTCGACAAGGACGAGCCGGGCGCCTTCACGGTACGGGGGGTGCGCCGCCGCAGCGCCTCCTACCCGGCCCTCACCCGGCCGGTGCCACGCTCGGTGCTGCGCGTGGGCGAGCGGGACCTGCCGCTCACCGCCCGGCTGCGGGACGCCCACTGGCAGGACGGCAGACTGCACCTCAAGGGGTACGCGTACATCCGCAATCTGCCCGCCGGATCGCGCGCCGCCGAGTTCCGGGCCGGCTGGCTGCGGGCCGGACGCCGGCACGTGGTGCCGCTGCGGCTGCGCACCACCGACGAACCCGAGGCCACCGCCCGGTCCCGGCAGAGCCTGCACGACTACGACAGATCCGGCTTCGAGACCGTCGTCGACCCGGCCAGGCTCCGCATCGACCCGGCCGACGGCCCCGAACGCCTCAGCTGGCGGCTGGAGATCGGCATCGCCGGACACGGCACGCTGCGCCGCTCCGGACTCTCCACCGACGAGGCGGGTGCCCCGCCTCCCGTGCACCGCCCCGACGGCGACCACCGGATCGTGCCCGCCTTCGAGGGCGGCCGGCTGGTGCTGCACGCCGAACGGATCGACGCCCGCTTCGAGACGCACCGCGCGGGCGACACGGGCGACGGAACCGCCACCGTGGTCATCGACGGGATGATCCGCGACCGGCTCGGCAACGGGCCGCTGCGCCTCACGCTCACCCACCGCCCCTCCGGCACCACCTTCGACCGCCCGGTGACGGTGCACGAGGGGGCCGTGCCCTCGGCGGCGGGCTGGCGGCGGTTCACCGCGGACGTCCCGCTCGGCGCCTTCACCGACGCCCGGCCGGGCGCCGCCGAGGGAGCGGGGCGCGCCCAGGTCCCGTACAGCCTGCACCTCGTCGGACCGGACGGCCGCCGCACACCGGTCGACGTGCCGGGGCCGGTACTGCCCGGCCGCTACCCGCTGGCCGGGAGCGGCGAGGAGCGGCGCGAACTCGGAATCACCACCGGCTCCCGCGGCGATCTGCTGATCAGCGACCGCGCCGTGCAGCCCGCCGTCGACCTGGCGACCTGGACCGAGGACGGACAGCTCCTCCTGGAGGGCACCTTCCCCGGCCCCCCGGAACGGCCCGTCGACCTGGTCGCCGGACACCGCGGGCACGGCGAGGAGGTGGTCCTGCCGCTCGTCCTCTCCGGGGCGGCGGGCGCCCGGCGGTTCCGGGCCGCGCTCCGGCCGGACGCCGTCGAGGGCCCCGGCGGGAAACTGCCGCTGGGCCAGGGGGACTGGTACCTCTCCCTCCGCGAGCGGGGGGCCCGGGACGAGGCGGACGACGCCGCGCTGCGCATTCCGGCCGCCGCCCACCGCACCCTGCCCGCCGCCCGCACCCTCGGCGGCCGGACGTACACCGTCGAACGGCGCTTCCACGACCAGTTGCTGATCAACAGCGCCCCGGTGCTCCCCGCGGCGGAACGCGGCCCGCGCGGCAGGCGGCTGCTGCGCGAGGGCTACCGGGCCCGGCGCACCGCACCACTGCGCGACACCGTGCTGTACAGCAGCTTCGACGGCCGGCAGTACTCCGACTCGCCGCGCGCCGTCCACGAGGAGATCGCCCGGCGCGGCGCCGAGCTGGAGCACCTGTGGGTGGTGAGCGACCAGCAGGCCCGCATCCCGGCCGGCGCCACGGCCGTCGAGCACGGCTCCGCCGCCTGGCACGAGGCGCTGGCCCGCAGCCGGTACGTCGTCACCAACACCCAGCTGCCCCAGTGGTTCGAGCGGCGCGAGGGCCAGTGCGTCGTCCAGACCTGGCACGGCACCCCCCTCAAGCGCATCGGCCTCGACCTGGCGGGCACCGCCCACGCCGACGCCGCCTGCCTCGCCACCATCGAGCAGCGCGCCCGCCAGTGGAGCTTCCTGGTCTCGCCGAACAGCTTCTCCACCCCCGTCCTGAGGCGCTCCTTCGGCTACCCGGGCGAGATCCTGGAGTGCGGCTACCCCCGCAACGACCTGTTCCACGCCCCGGACCGGACCAAGGTCGCCGCCGCGGTACGCGAACGGCTCGCCCTCCCCGAGGGCAAGCGGGTCGTGCTGTACGCGCCGACCCTGCGGGAGAACCAGCCACGCGGCGGCGGCCGGTACGCCCTCGGCCTCCGGCTCGACCTGGCCGCCGCCGAACGTGAACTCGGCGACGACACCGTGCTGCTGGTGCGCCGCCACCACCTGGTGACCGACCGCCTCCCGGACAGCGGCAGCGGCTTCGTCCGGGACGTCTCGCGCTACGGCGACGTCGGCGAGCTGATGCTGATCAGCGACGCCCTGGTCACCGACTACTCCTCGCTGATGTTCGACTTCGCCCGGACCGGCCGGCCGATGCTCTTCCACACCTACGACCTCGCGCACTACCGCGACACCCTGCGCGGCTTCTGCTTCGACTTCGAGGCCCGCGCCCCCGGCCCGCTGATCCCCGGTTCCGCCGCCCTAGTGGAGGCGCTGCGCGATCCGGAGCGGGCCACCGCAGGACACGCGCAGGCGTACGAGGCGTTCCGCCGGGACTTCTGCGACCTGGACGACGGGCACGCGGCGGCCGGCGTGGTCGACCGAATGCTGTAATCCGCACCGCCCGGCCGTGCCGCTTCCGGCCGGGCAATTCCCTTCCGCCGCCGCGTACTCCCTGAACCGTCCGAGTGATTCGGGGTTACGAATGTTTGCGCGGCTGCGCGACATATTCGAGTAATGGACCATCTAAGTGTGGCCATCGGTGCGTTGCTCAGCGTCCTCGGGTTGCTACGTTCTGTTTTCATGGGTATCCGAATGCGATGCGAAACCTGGAACGTGTCACGCGCAAGGGCGGTGGTGATCGTCGCCGCCGCCGCGGGTCTTATCACCCGAATGCTGATCGCGGCGAATGCGCCGGGCCCGGCCGATGTGCGAATCTTTCACGGTTTCGCAAAGGCGATCGTGCGTTACGGGCCCATTCGGATTTACGAACAGCCGCTGCCGGGACTGCCCGTCTACAACCATCCGCCATTGGCCGGCTGGATGCTTCTCGGACTGAATGAACTCTCCGAACTCGGCATCCCCTTCGGTGCGTTGATCAGATCGCCCGCCTCGATCGCCGACTTCTTCTGCGCGATCGTCGTCTTCGAGATCGCGCGCCGCCGCGGTTCGCTCGGCGCCGCCGTCGCCTGCGGCGTGGGCGTGGCCGCCAGCCCCGTACTGATCGCCACCTCCGGATATCACGGCAACACCGACGCGGTCGCGATCACGTTCGCCCTGGCCGCCGCCCATTTCCTCGTGGACCGCAAGGCGCCGCTGGCCGCCGGGGTGGCCGCCGCGCTGTCGATCAGCGTCAAGTTCATCCCCGTGGTGGTGATCCCGGCGCTGTTCCTGGTCGCGCTGCGCGCGGGCCGGCCGGCGTTCGTCCGCTTCACGGCCGGGTTCGCGGCCCTGATCGCCCTCGTCTGGGGGCCGGTCCTGCTGACCGTTCCGCAGAACCTCAAGGAGAACGTCCTGGAGTACGCGGGCGGCGGCTACCGCCTCTGGGGGCTCGTCCGGTTCGCCGACCTGTTCGGCCTGCCCGAGTCCTTCATCACCTATATCGAGGGCGACGGCCACTTCCTCTTCGTGCTGGCCTGTGTGGCGGCCGGGGTCTGGCTCGCCCGGCTGCGGCCCGCGCAGCTGCCGGCCGTCGTCGCCGTCACGATGAGCCTGCTGCTGCTGCTCTCCACCGCCTCCGCGCTCCAGTACCTCACCTGGGCCGCCGCCGGACTGTTCGTCGTCGGCTTCTGGGAGGGCGCCGCGTACAGCTGCCTGCTCGGCCTGACGGCGGTCCTCGGCTACCAGGGGCGCTCCGCCGTGCACTGGAGCGAAACGGTGCTGCTGCTCGCCGAGCTGGGCTGGGTGGTCCTCGCCGCGGGCGTGGTCGGCGGAGTCCGCAAGATCCTCGCCGCCCGGCCGGAGCCCCCCGCCCGGCCGCCCGCCGCCCGGGCGGGGGGGCGGCCGGGCGAGGCGTCCTGCGCCGAGCGGCGCACCGACTGCGCCGTCAACTGACCCTCCTCCGACCCTCCCCGCAAGCGCCAGACGCCAAGCGCCAGACACCAAGCACCGAGTACCGAGCGCAACTGGAGAACGCCCCGTGAAGGAAAGCCCGAGCCCCAGGATCGGCATCCTGGTGGTCGCGTACAACGCCGAGACGACGCTGGAGAGGACCCTCGATCGCATTCCGGAGGACTTCCGGTCCAAGGTCGCCGAAATTCTCATTCTCGACGACGCGAGCCATGACGCGACCTTCACCGCGGGCTGCCGCTGGTCGCAGACGGAGGGAATGCCGCGGACCGTGGTGATGCGGCACACCAAGAACCTCGGATACGGCGGGAACCAGAAGGCCGGATACGCGCTGGCCGCCGAACACGGACTCGACATCGTCGTCCTGCTGCACGGCGACGGACAGTACGCCCCGGAATTCCTGCCCGACATGGTCGCACCGATCGAACGCGGCGAATGCGAGGCCGTCTTCGGGTCACGGATGATGAAATCCGGATCCGCGCTCAAGGGTGGCATGCCGATGTACAAATGGCTCGGCAACCGCATTCTCACCCGTGTGGAGAACACCCTCCTCGGCTCGCAGCTCACCGAATTCCACTCCGGATACCGCGCCTACAGCGTCGCGGCGCTCAAGAAGCTGCCGATCCACCGGAACACCGACGCGTTCGACTTCGACACCCAGATCATCGTCCAGCTGCTCAACGAGGGGATGCGGATCAAGGAGATCCCCGTCCCCACCTACTACGGCGACGAGATCTGCTACGTCAACGGCATGAAGTACGCGAAGGACGTCGTCAAGGACGTCCTCGAATACCGGCTCGCCGTCAAGGGATTCGGCACCTGCGGCTGGATCCCCAAGCCCGTCGAGTACGCGTTCAAGGAGGGCGACGGCTCCTCGCACTCCGTCATCCTGGAGAAGATGCGCAGCCTCCCGCCCGGCCGGGTCCTCGACCTCGGCTGTTCCGGCGGACTGTTCGCCCAGCGCCTCGAAGCCCTCGGCCACGAGGTCACCGGCGTGGACTACGTCGAGGTCCCCGGCGTCCGCGAGAAGTGCACCCGCTTCCACCTCGCCAACCTGGAGGAGGGGCTGCCCGTCGAGATCGGCGTCGACTACGACTACGTGGTCGCCGGCGACGTCATCGAGCACCTCTCCCGGCCCGAACGAGTGCTCGCCGAGGCCGCCGAAGTGCTGCGGCCGGGCGGTCATGTGCTGCTCTCCGTACCGAACTTCAGCCACTGGTACTCACGGCTGCGGGTCGCGCTCGGAGTCTTCGGCTACGACCGGCGCGGCATCCTCGACGAAACGCATCTGCGCTTCTTCACCCGGGCCAGTCTGCGCCGCACCGTCCGGGAGGCGGGCTACGACGTCCTGGACATCGCGTCGACCGGGGCCCCGTTCTGGGCGCTGCTCGGCGGCGGACCGCTCCCCGCGGTCCTGGGCGGAGTGTCGAAGCTGCTCACCCGGATCCGGCCGACGCTGTTCGGCTATCAGCACGTCGCACTGCTCACCCCGCATGCGGCCGAGACGATCATCGCTGGAGAGCACGTCGATGTACAGGACATCCTCAACCGACAGTACGTCCATGCCGACCGGGTCGGGGTCTGAGGCCGCCGTACCCCGTCCCACCCCCGCCCCGGAGCCGGAATCCGCGGGCGCCGCAGTCAGGAGCAAGGTCTTGACCCTCCCCAGTCTGATGCTGCTGCTGTTCGCCGTGTTCTCCTCGGCGGGCGGCCAGATCATGCTCAAGCACGGGATGAAGGGCGCGGCCGCCGCCGCGGGGCAGGGCGGCGGATCCGTCGCGATCCGCGCCGCGACCAGTCCCTGGGTCGTCCTGGGCCTGGTGGTCTTCGCGGTGTCGGCCCTGGCCTGGATGGCGACCCTGGCCAAGGTGCCGCTGTCCATCGCCTATCCGTTCAACGCGCTCGGATATCTGCTGATCGTGCTGGCCGGGGCGACCGTGCTGCACGAACGGACCTCGATGTGGACCTGGGGCGGCTCGCTGCTCGTGGTCATCGGCCTCGTCACGGTGATGGCGGGCCAGCAACGCTGACGGCGCCGCCGTCGGACCGGCCCTCGGGCCCGTCCGACGGCGGCACCGCCTCGCCGCGCTCGCCTACTTCACCGCGCCCGCCATCACGCCGGAGACGAACTGGCGCTGGAAGGCGAAGAAGACCGCCAGCGGAATCACCATCGACACGAAGGCGCCGGGCGCCAGCACGTCGATGTTGTTGCCGAACTGCCTGACCTGCTGCTGGAGGGCCACCGTGATCGGCGGCGAGTCCGAGTCGGCGAAGATCAGCGCCACCAGCATGTCGTTCCACACCCAGAGGAACTGGAAGATGCCGAGCGAGGCGATCGCCGGACCTCCCAGCGGCATCACGACCCGCGTGAAGAGACGGATCTCGCCCGCCCCGTCGAGCCGGGCCGCCTCCAGCAGCTCCCTCGGGATCTCCGCGAAGAAGTTCCGCAGCAGGAAGATCGCGAAGGGCAGACCGAAGGCCGTGTGGAAGATGATCACGCCGAAGGTCGTCTCGAAGATCCCGACCGCACCGAACAGCTTGGAGACCGGGACCAGGGCGACCTGCACCGGGACCACCAACAGCCCCACGACCACCAGGAACCACCAGTCGCGGCCGGGGAACTCCATCCAGGCGAAGGCGTATCCGGCCAGTGAGCCGATCACGACGACCAGCAGGGTCGCCGGAACGGTGATCATGACCGTGCTGAGGAGGGAGTGGGTGATCGTCGGATTGTCGAGCAGCCGGGAGTAGTTGTCGAAGGTGAGCTCGGACGGGGCCGTGAACACCTTCCACCAGCCGGTCGCCGCGATGTCGTCCGCGCCGCGCAGCGAGGACAGCAGCAGACCGATCGTCGGCATCAGCCAGAACAGGGCCACCAGGACAAGGAAGATCCGCATCGCACCGCCGCCGGCGCGGGCGGCGAGCCGTGCGCCGAGGGACCGCTCGGACTTCACCGGAGCACTGTCGGCCGGTGTACTGGTGGCCGTGGTCGACGCTGTCGTCATCGGCGCCCCTCCTTCCGGATCCGGCGGATGTTGACGTACATCACCGGGAGTACCAGCAGCAACAGGAGTACGGCGATGGCGCTGCCGATCCCGAGGTCCGCGTCCGTGCCGAACGAGGACCGGTAGAGCTGGAGCGCCAGCACGTTCGCGTCGTCCTGCGAGGAACCCGGCGCGATGATGAAGACCAGGTCGAAGACCTTCAGCACGTTGATCATCAGCGTGACCAGCACCACCACGAGCACGGGCGCGAGCATCGGCACCGTGATCCGGCGGAACACCTGCCACTCGTTCGCGCCGTCCACCCGGGCCGCTTCGAGGAGTTCGCGGGGCAGCCCCGCGAGCCCCGCCGCGATCAGCACCATCGCGAACCCGGCCCACATCCAGACGTAGGAACCGATGATCCCGGGGGTGACGAGCGTCGGGCCGAGCCACTCGACCCCGTTGTACGGCTCCTTGAAGTTCGAGGCGGGGAGCCGGAGCCCGGCACCGTCCGCAGACGCGGGCAGCGTGAACGTACCGTCCGCCGCCGCCGTCGCCGACGCGACGACCTTGCCGTCCTTGACCGCCTCGACCTCAAGGCCCTTGAGCCCCAGTTCCTTGGCGTCGATGACGTTGGGCCGGCCGCCACCGCCCTTGGTGAAGTCCAGCCACGCGGTGCCGGAGATCTTCCCGTCCCCGGCCGGGGCGGCCTTCGCTGGCTTCGCGTCCTTCGGCATGTTCGCCGGGATCACACCGACCAGCGGCAGCTGCACCGGCTGCCCGGCCCGTACCGGCGCCTTGGTGACGAACGAGCCGCCGGGGCCCGCCTTGAGCGGGTGGACGGGCAGCGGGTGCGCCTTCGGGTAGCCCGCCGACTCGTTGAACGTGTCGTGCACACCCACCCATACGGCGTTGGCGACCCCGCGCTCCGGGGCCGCGTCGTACACCAGCCGGAAGATGATGCCGGCTGCGAGCATGGAGATCGCCATCGGCATGAAGACCACCAGCTTGAACGCCGTGCCCCAGCGGATCCGCTCGGTCAGCACCGCGAAGATCAGCCCGAGGGCCGTGGCGACCGTGGGCGCGAGCACCACCCAGATCGCGTTGTTCTTGACCGCCGTACGGATGGTGTCGTCCGTGAACAGCGCCTTGTAGTTGTCGAGTCCGGCGAAGCCCGTACCCGCCTGGTCGAAGAACGACCGGTAGACGGAGTACATGATCGGATAGACCACGAGTGCGCCCAGCAGCACCAGCGCGGGTGCCAGGAAGAGCGCCGCGAAGAACCGGCGGGTGCCGGTCACACTCCTGTGGCTGCGCCCCGGTCCACCGGCCGGCGGACCGGACGGCTTCCTGGGCGCGGGCACCGACGGCTCCGGGGACGATTGCTTGTCGGCGGGGGGCACCGCGTCGGCGCCCCCCGCTGCGGCTGTCGTCATCCCGTCAGCTCTTGTACGCCTTGGCCGCGTCGGACTCGAGCTTCGCTTGAGTCCCCGCGATGTCCTTCGGGTTCTTCAGGAAGTCCTGGAGGGTCTTCCACTCGCCCTTGCCGGGCGTCCCGCCGAACGACTGCGGCGCCTGGTCGGACATGTCGAACCGGACGGAGTCACCGGCCGCGACCAGCGCCTTCGCCATCGTGCGCTGCACCTCGTTGGGGTACGAGGCGGCGTCCAGGCCCTTGTTCGGCGAGATGAACCCGCCCTGCTCGGCCATGATCTGCGCGGCATCGGTCGAGGCCAGCCAGGTCAGCAGCGCCTGGGCGCCCTTGCCGTCCTTCAGCGCCACCGCGGCGTCGCCACCGGTCACGACGGGGGACTCGGCGCCGACCGCCGGGAACGGGAACACCTTGGCGTCGGTCCCGATCTTCGCCTTCGTCTGCGCGATGTTGACGCCCACGAAGTCACCCTCGAAGACCATCGCGGCCTTGGGCTGGTCACCGCCGGTGAAGGTCTGGGTGACCGAGGCCGGGAACTCCGTCTGCAGCGCGCCGTCGGCGCCGCCCGCGATCAGCGACGGCTTGCCGAACAGCTCGGCGAGCGTGGTCAGCGCCGCCTTGACGGACGGGTCCGTCCACTTGATCTTGTGCTGGGCCAGCTGGTCGTACTTCTCCGGACCGGCCTGGGAGAGGTAGATGTTCTCGAACCAGTCGGTGAGGGTCCAGCCGTCCGCGCCACCGACCGAGACCGGGGTGACACCCGAGGCGGAGACCGTCTCGGCGGTCTTCAGGAAGTCCTTCCAGGTCTTCGGCTCGGCCGCGCCCGCGTTCTCGAACGCCTTGGCGTTGTACCAGATCAGGGACTTGTTGGCGGCCTTGAAGTACACGCCATACTGGGTGCCGTCCACCGCGCCCAGGTCCTGCCAGACCTTCGAGTAGTTCTTCGCCAGCTGGGCCTTGGCCTCCGGGCCGACCGGCTTCGCCCACTTCTTCTGCGCGGCCTGCTGGATCGCGCCGACCTGCGGGATCATCGCGACGTCCGGCGGCTGACCTCCCGCGATCTTCGTACCGAGGAAGTTGACGATCGGGTCCTGTGCCGGGACGAAGGTGACCTTCGCGCCCGTGCGGTTCTCGAACTCCTTGAGGACCTTGACGAAGTTGGCCTGTTCGGCACCGGTCCAGACGGCCGCGACCGACAGCTTCTCGCCGTCCAGCTTGGGCAGGTCGACCGACGAGCTCTGTTTGTTGCTCCCCGAGCCCTTGTCCGACTTGTCCTTCCCGCCGCCGTCGTCGCTGCATCCGGTGAGGGCCAGTGCGCCGACAGCGGTGAACACCGCGGCGGCCCTGCTGATCCGAAGGGTTGTGCGCATTGCTTCCCCGTCTCTCACATCGTTGTGTGCGCACAGTCCTACGCCCGGCCATCGGGCGCCGCAATACCGCTTCGCGTGTCAACTCCTTGATCGTGATGGGCTCGTGACGTGATGTCAGTGGATGTCCGGACCCGGTCCCGGTCAGCTGCGGACGGGACCGAGCGGGGCTATCGGCTCGGCGTTCACCGAACGCGCCGCCCACTCCAGAGCACTGGCCAGCAGCGCCAGGTCCGTCGGTCCGTTGCCCAGCTCGCGGACCGGGCGGCGGGTCGGCGGATCGCCCATCCGCTCCCACTCCAGCGGCACGACGGTGGGCCGCAGCGTGGCGGTACGCGGGATGCGCCCGGTCACCCGGCCGCCCTGGAACGGCGTCACCCGCCCGTCCGGATGCCCGAGCCTGCCCCGTCCGGGCGCCGGGTCCTCCGGCGACGGCTGGACCACCGGCGCGTCCAGCACGATCCGCAGCCGGGCCCCGTGGGCCAGGTCGGTGTCCTCCGTGCGCTCCGGGCGGGCCGACGCCGCGACCAGGTGGACGCCGAGTCGGCCGCCCTCCCGCGCCACGGTCTCCAGGGCCCGCACCACCGAACCGGCGGCGGGGCGGCCGGGGCTGCCGAGCGCCGGGGCGACCAGCGCGTCGAAGTCGTCGACCAGGACGACGAGCCGGGGCAGTGGGGAGGGCCCGGGGGCCGAGGACGGCGCGGCGGGGCGCAGCCGGAGCGTCCCGCTCATCGGGGCGTCCACATCACCGCGCTGTTCCGCGCCGGCCGGCGGGCGCTGGCCGACCATCCGCCGGGCCACCTCGTGCCGGTGATGCCATTCGGCGAAGTCGTACGCGCCGAGCAGCTCGGCGCGACGCTTCAGCTCACCGCCCAGCGCCTGCGCGAACTCCCGCATCCGGACCGGATCGGAGGCCACCAGGTGCATGAACGCGTGCGGGAGTTCGGTACAGGGGCCGAGGCCCTCGCCGCGGTCGCCGCCCGCGCCGTCGACCAGCAGGATGCCCAGCAGGTCGGGCCGGGCGGCCGCGGCGAGCGAGGCGGCGACGGCCCGCAGCAACTCCGTGCGCCCGCTGCCGGCCGGTCCCTCGATGAGGAGGTGCGGGCCCTCCTCCGCCAGATCCACGCTGACCGCGCCCCGGGGCCCGGCCCCGAGCACCACCACGGGCCGCCCGACCGGGGCGGTGCCTTCGGCGGTGGCGGTGGCGGGTGTGCCGGTGTCCGGCTCGGCGCCCGCGGTGGCCTCCGCGGCGGGGCGCCCGGCGGTGGCGGTGCTCTCGGCGCCTCGCGCGGCGATCCGGGGGGTGTCGCTGCCGCGCGGCCCGCTGACCCGGTTCGAGCCGCGCCCGGATCCGGCGGAACGCAGACCGCCGGTCCCCTGGACGTCACCGCCCCAGGAGCCGGTCCCGGTCCCGGGAACGGTCCGCGAGCTCGGGGTGTCCCCGGGCGCGCCGCCGTAACGCTGCCCGCCGACCCGGGGCGCGGAGCCGCCGGGATACGGGGTGCGGCCGGAGTCCGGATACGGGGTGCGGCCGGAACCGTGGGCGTCGTCGGGGGCGAAGGGGCGGGCCGGGGTGCCGATGTGTGTGGCGTTCTCACTGCCGGGGTACGGGGTGCGGCCCGAGCCCGGGGCGTATCCGCCCGTGCCGTCGGGGCCGGGCCCGCCGCCCGGCCGCTGGGCGGCGACCCGGGGGCCCGCGCCGCGCGGATACTCCGTACGGCCCGAGCCGGGGCTGTCCGTATCGCCGCCGCCGTCCGTGCCGCCGCCCGCCGGTCCGCCCGTCCAGCGGCCCGAACCGCGCACCGTGGCACCGGGCTGGTCGTCCGCCGTGGAGGCCCAGCGGGCCATCAGGGAGGCCGGGGTGGCACGGGCCAGGCCCAGCTCGTCCAGCAGCCGGGCGGTGGAGGGCACCGCCACCGCCGTCGGCCGGCCGTGGGCGGTGGCGGCGCCCTCCGTACGCAACGGGGCCAGCGCCCGGCCGAACCGCTCGGCCCAGTGCGCCGACACCGCGTCCACCGCGGCTACCGTGCCCCGGCCCGCGGCCCGGCCGTCCGCCGTCCGCAGCAGCCGCAGGGCGGTCGCCACATCGCCGCTCAGCATCGCCACCGCCCCGCACTCGCGGAACGCGATCGAGGCGTGGCAGGCGGCCTCGTACGTCGCCGCGACCGGCGAGGTGGGGGTGGCGGCCGGTGTCTCGGCCAGACAGATCAGATGGACGCCCGCCGCTCCACCAGCGGCGGCAAGCCGGGCGGTGTTCTCGCGCAGCGCCGCCGAGCCGGGGTCGCCGTCGACGATCACCACGGTGTACGGCCCGGTGTACCGCTGCGCGGCCTCGGCGATCGTGGCGCGGTCCTGGCTCGCCCAGCCGGGCCCGAGCAGCCCGTCGTCCAGCCGGCGCACCAGCTCCGTCGTACGGGCGGTGGCCTGCTCGCGGTCGTACGCCAGGAGCAGCCGGCACTCCTGACCGTGCATCGGCCGCAGATGGGGCAGCCAGCCGAGCCAGGCCCACTCGCGGCGGCGCTCCTCCGTGCTCCGGGCGCGGTCCGTGCTGATCAGCACGATCTCCAGATCGGCGGGGGAGTGCAGCGCGGCGAGCTGGGCCACCGTCGAACGGGCGAGCCCGGCCAGCCTGGTCCGCGGCCCGGCGAGCCCGAGCGAACCGGCCTCCCGCAGCCCCACCGTGACCGGCACGGCGGGCAGCTCTGCCCGGTCGGTCGTCCCCAGCCGCACCACGAGCGCCTCGGGGTGGGTGGCGCCGCGCTCCCACAGCCGGGGGCCGGGGCCGAGCGCGGTCAGCAGCACGGCCGCCGGGTCGGGCCAGACGCTCTGCGCGGCGGGCCCCGGGGACGCCGCCCGGCCGGCCGGGAACACCGGCTCGGCCGTGCCCGCCCCGTCGGGTGTCGCCTCGTGGACGGGCTCGCCCTTGTTGCCCGCGAGCCGGCGGGCCCAGGCGCCTATCCCGCCCCGCCGGGGCGGCTCGTCGCCCGGTGCGGGCCGCGCCGCGCCGGGGCGCCCGTCGTCACCGTCCCCGTCGCCGTACGCGTGACCGGGGCCGGGGGAGGGCGGCGGGGCGTACCCGTGGCCGGAGCCGTGCTCCTCGGGGGCGCGCCCGTCGGCACCGGCCGCGGCCGTCGTGCCGGACACCCGCAGATGGCCCTCGCCGTCCGGCGCCGTGGCCAGCGCGGGCTCGGGGGCGCCCGGGGTCAGCCGGAGCGTGGACTCGCCGAGCCGCAGCAGCGCACCGGGCTTCAGCCGGACCGGGCGGTCGCGGACCTCCGCGCCGTCCAGCAGGGTGCCGTTGGTGGAGCCGAGGTCCGCCACCGAGACCAGGCCGTCGGCGGAGACCGTCACCGCGCAGTGCAGCCGGGACACATCGGGGTCGTCGAGCGGCACGTCCGCGTCGGCGGAGCGGCCGATCCGGATCCTGCCGCCGTGCAGCAGATGGACCCCGCCCGCGTCCGGCCCCGCGACCACGTGCAGCCGCGCCGGAACGGCGTCGTCCACCGCCTCGTCCTCGCCCGGGACCTGGAGCGAGAGCACCGCCCCGTCCACCAGCGGTGGCTCACCCAGGGCGCACCGCTGCGCGTCGAGCCGCTCGCGCCCGGCGAACAGCACCACCGCGCCGCTGCCGAGCGAGCCGTCGGGCCCCAGGACCGCAGCGGCCAGGTTGGACGCCACGGTGGCGAGCGCCGTCCCCGACGGGGCGGTGACCAGCACGTCGCACGCGCGCGCCGGGGTCTGGCCGCTGCGCGGCGCGAGGACGGTCAGCCGGATCTGCATCGCCGTCAGCGGTCCCTTCTGCGCGGGGCGCCGGGCAGGGGAAACGCCCTGTGATTCCCCCCACCCGACACGGACGCGTCGTCCGGTACAGGTTCGTCACGGCTCGCAGGGCTCCCGACCCCACAGTCCGTGCTGGAGGCATCCTCGCACCTGCCACTGACAACACGCCCGGCGGTCACCGCTAAGTGATCATGAAACGTCGGCTGTGCGCCCATAAGTGCCTGCTTGGAACACTGTCCGCGGTGACGGAACCGCTCCGGAAGAGCCGTCCGGGACGGACGGTCGTACACAGGTGCGGCAACCATCCGCCCGATGTGAGCGTCTTGTTCCACAACCGACCGGTACCGCCTCGGGGCGGTACCGACCGCGGTGGGCGGGAGCGCGCCGCCGGACGGCACCCGGCGGTCTTCCGGGCGGCAACGGCGGTCTTCCGGACGACCACGGCAGTTTGACGACAGGCCCTAGAGTTGGGCCGGAACTCCCGGCGGATCCGGGAACCCCGTAAGCACCACGATCTGCAGGGAGCGCATGACGTGCGGCCGGTAGGCAGCAAGTACCTCCTGGAGGAGCCGCTCGGACGCGGCGCCACGGGCACCGTCTGGCGTGCCCGACAGCGGGAGACCGCGGGCGCCGAGGCGGCCGTCGCCGGCGAGCCCGGCGAGACCGTGGCGATCAAGGTCCTGAAGGAGGAGCTCGCCAACGACGCGGACGTCGTGATGCGGTTCCTGCGCGAGCGCTCCGTGCTGCTGCGGCTCACCCACGAGAACATCGTGCGCACCCGTGACCTGGTCGTCGAGGGCGACCTCCTCGCCCTCGTCATGGACCTGATCGACGGCCCCGACCTGCACCGCTACCTCCGTGAGAACGGCCCGCTCACCCCGGTGGCCGCCGCGCTGCTCACCGCGCAGATCGCGGACGCGCTCGCCGCCAGCCACGCCGACGGCGTCGTGCACCGCGACCTGAAGCCGGCCAACGTCCTGCTCGACGAGCGCGACGGCCAGATGCACCCGATGCTCACCGACTTCGGCATCGCCCGCCTGGCCGACTCCCCGGGGCTCACCCGCACCCATGAGTTCGTCGGCACCCCCGCCTATGTGGCGCCCGAGTCCGCCGAGGGCCGCCCGCAGACCTCCGCCGTCGACATCTACGGCGCGGGCATCCTGCTCTACGAGCTGGTCACCGGCCGTCCGCCGTTCGCCGGCGGCACCGCCCTCGAAGTGCTGCACCGCCACCTCAGCGAGGAGCCCCGCCGCCCCTCCACCGTCCCGGCCCCGCTGTGGACGGTGATAGAGCGCTGCCTGAGCAAGGACCCCGACCGGCGGCCCAGCGCCGAGAACCTGGCCCGCGGCCTGCGTACCGTCGCGGCCGGCATCGGCGTGCACGCCAGTTCCGCCCAGATCGCCGCGGCCGACGGCGTGGGCGCCCTGCTCGCCCCCGACCCGGCGCCCGCCGCCGTTCCGGAGACCCCCGGCGCGGCGGACCCGACGCAGGTGCTGCCGAGCAACGCCGGCTCGTACGACCCGAACGCCGCCACCAGCGTCATGCAGCACGCCCCCGGCCCGGGTGGCCACGCCGACCCGACCTCGGTCATGCCGCCCGTGCCGCCGCGCCCGGACGGCCCTCCGGAGCCCGACGGTCCACACCCCTGGCAGTCCCAGCTCCAGGCGGCCCGCGACCGCAACGAGCAGACCCAGGTCCAGTACCTCGACCCGGGCCAGGACCCGCTGCGCCGCCGCCCCCAGCGCCCGCAGCCCCAGCAACAGCAGCCTCAGCGCAGGCAGCAGCATCAGCAGCCCCCGCAGCATCAGCAATACCAGCAGCCGCCGCAGCAGCAGTACCCCCAGCACCGGCAGCAGCAGTACCAGCCGCAGCCTCAGCCCCAACAGCAGCCCCAGCGGCAGCAGTACGCGCCCCCGCAGCAGCCGGCGCCCCAGCCGCCGGCCCCGCGTCAGCCCCGCGAGCCGAGGCAGCGCAGCGCCAACCCGATGAGGATCCCCGGCCTCGGCTGCCTCAAGGGCTGCCTGTTCACCCTGGTGCTGCTGTTCGTCGCGGGCTGGCTGATCTGGGAACTGACCCCGCTGCAGGACTGGATCGGCCAGGGCAAGAGCTACTGGCAGGCCATCAGCGACACCGTCTCCACCGTCACGGACTGGATCTCGGAACTGGGCGGCGGCAGCGACAGCAGCAGCGGCAACACCGGCCCCTGAGTGGCCGCAACACCATCAATTCTGTAGCTATATCGACTTCCGCGGGCCAGTTTCCACCGCATATCGCCCGCGGAAGTGAAGGTTGGCACCATCCCGGGCACTCAACCCCCCGGCCGACGCGTAACTTTGTCGACCGGGGGTCATGAGCGACGGTCCATCGCCAGCCGCTGAGGGAGCAGTCTTGGCACGGAATATCGGCAGCCGGTACACCGCACACCAGATCCTGGGGCGCGGCAGCGCCGGCACGGTCTGGCTCGGCGAGGGGCCAGAGGGCCCGGTGGCCATCAAACTGCTCCGCGAGGACCTAGCGTCCGACCAGGAACTCGTGGGCCGCTTCGTCCAGGAGCGCACCGCCCTGCTCGGACTCGATCATCCGCACGTCGTCGCCGTCCGCGACCTCGTGGTGGACGGCAACGACCTGGCGCTGGTCATGGACCTGGTACGCGGCACCGACCTGCGCACCCGCCTGGACCGCGAACGCCGCCTCGCGCCCGAGGCCGCCGTGGCGATCATCGCGGACGTCGCCGACGGCCTGGCCGCCGCGCACGCCGCCGGTGTGGTCCACCGCGACGTCAAGCCGGAGAACATCCTGCTCGACATGGAGGGCCCGCTCGGCCCCGGCAACTCGCACCCGGCGCTGCTCACCGACTTCGGCGTGGCCAAGCTGATCGACACCCCCCGCCGCACCAAGGCCACCAAGATCATCGGCACGCCGGACTACCTGGCACCCGAGATAGTCGAGGGGCTGCCGCCACGCGCCGCCGTCGACATCTACGCCCTCGCGACGGTGCTGTACGAACTGCTCGCCGGCTTCACGCCCTTCGGCGGCGGACACCCCGGCGCCGTACTGCGCCGGCACGTCACGGAGACAGTCGTACCGCTCCCCGGCATCCCCGACGAACTCTGGCAGCTCCTGGTCCAGTGCCTGGCCAAGGCCCCCGCCTCCCGGCTGCGCGCCTCCGAGCTCGCGGCCCGGCTGCGCGAACAGCTCCCGCACCTGACCGGCATCCCGCCGCTCGACGTGGACGAACCGGACACCGAGCCGGAACCCCCGGCGTACGACGAGCAGCAGTACGCCCCCGCCCCCGAGGAACCCCGCCGCCGGGGCGCGGTCCCGCTGGTTCCCGGCTCGTCCGCCGACGCCAACCGCGACACCCACACGAGCATGCGCGTCCCGGCCCCCGACGAACTCTCCGGCGGCCCCCGCGGCACCGCCAGGGCCCCCCGCTCCCCGGGCACGCCCCGCCCCGGCTCCGCCCGCAACAAGTCCGCCGCCGTCCGCAAGCGCCGCCTCACCCTGGGCGCCGCGGCCCTGGTGCTGCTCGCCGCGCTGGGCGTGGGCGGCTGGCTGGTGCTGAGCGACGACGACGCGGGAGCACCCGCGCAGGAGACGGGGACCTCGACACCGGGCACGCCCTGACCCGGGGGCTTCGCGGGGCCGTTCCCGGCGGCCCCGGAGCGGCCCGCGAGGGCGCCCGGAACCCGGCCGCGAGGTCCTGATCACGCGGTCCGAGGAACGTCCGTGCCGACAGCCGTTACGCTGGACCCGTGGCAGTCGTCGATATTTCCGAAGAGCTGAAGTCCCTCTCCTCGACCATGGGGTCGATCGAGGCCGTCCTGGACCTGGATGCGCTGAGGGCGGACATCGCCGCGCTCGAGGAGCAGGCGGCCGCGCCTTCCCTCTGGGACGACCCCGAGGCGGCGCAGAAGATCACCAGCAAGCTTTCGCACCTCCAGGCCGAGGTCCGCAAGACCGAGGCCCTCCGCGGCCGGATCGACGATCTCGAAGTCCTCTTCGAGCTCGCCCAGGACGAGGGCGACGCCGATGCCCTGGCCGAGGCCGAGTCCGAGCTGGATTCGGTCCGCAAGGCGCTTGAGGAGATGGAGGTCCGTACGCTCCTCTCCGGCGAGTACGACTCCCGCGAGGCCCTGGTCAACATCCGCGCCGAGGCCGGTGGCGTGGACGCGGCCGACTTCGCCGAGAAGCTCCAGCGCATGTACATCCGCTGGGCCGAGCGGCACGGCTACAAGACCGAGGTCTACGAGACGTCGTACGCGGAGGAGGCCGGCATCAAGTCGACCACCTTCGCCGTGCAGGTGCCGTACGCCTACGGCACGCTCTCCGTCGAGCAGGGCACCCACCGGCTCGTCCGGATCTCGCCCTTCGACAACCAGGGCCGCCGCCAGACGTCCTTCGCGGGCGTCGAGGTGCTGCCGGTGGTCGAGCAGACCGACCACATCGAGATCGACGAGTCCGAGCTGCGCGTGGACGTGTACCGCTCGTCGGGCCCCGGCGGCCAGGGCGTCAACACCACGGACTCCGCGGTCCGCCTGACCCACCTCCCGACCGGCATCGTCGTCTCCTGCCAGAACGAGCGCTCGCAGATCCAGAACAAGGCATCCGCGATGAACGTCCTCCAGGCGAAGCTCCTCGAACGCCGACGCCAGGAGGAGCAGGCCAAGATGGACGCCCTCAAGGGCGACGGCGGCAACTCCTGGGGCAACCAGATGCGGTCGTACGTCCTGCACCCGTACCAGATGGTCAAGGACCTGCGTACGGAGTTCGAGATGGGTAACCCGGAAGCGGTCTTCAACGGCGAGATCGACGGCTTCCTGGAGGCGGGCATCCGCTGGCGCAAGCAGCGGGAGAAGTAGGGGCATCAAGCGTTCACGGCGGTGTCGGAAGCCTTACGGGGTTTCCGGCACCGCCGTTTTCGTCGGCCGAACGCGGCCGTTCCCGAAGGGGATTCGGGGTTCCGCGTTGCGTGGGTGCCGTGGTGAGTGCGTCACAGTCGTGACTCCGAATGAAGGCCAACTGGGAGCAAACCAGTGCATATTGCACGGAACGGCCTTGACGTAGTCCTTAACTGTGGACAGGGTGCTAGGGCAGCATGCGTATGTCTGGGACGGGTGTGAACGGGGGCGGGCGGCATGACCACGGCTCCATGTGGCGCTGTTCGGAGCGAACCCCGCAGAGCCGGGGCCCGCATATGGCTGCTCCACTGACGAGAACAGCTACTGGGGGTAGCAGCACATGACGAAGAAGACGCGACTGCGCGTCGCGCGGATCGCCGCGGGTGCGGTCATCGCCGCGGGCGCCTCGCTCACTGCCGCCGGTGCGGCTTCGGCCGTCGGCATCGGTGTCGACCTCGGTGGTATCTCCGCGAAGGCGGAGGCCGACGAGGGCGGCCTGGGCATCGACGCCGACATCAACTCTCCTGCGGGCGAGTCCGGCGGCGGTGACGTGGGCGGCGGTGTCGACGCGGGCACGGACGCCGGTACGGACGCGGGCACGGATGCCGGTACCGATGCGGGTACGGACGCCGGTACAGACGCCGGGACCGACGCGGGCACGGACGCCGGGACCGACGCCGGTACCGATGCGGGTACGGACGCCGGGACCGACGCCGGTACGGACGCGGGTACGGACGCCGGTACCGATGCGGGTACGGACGCCGGTACCGATGCGGGTACGGACGCCGGGACCGACGCGGGCACGGACGCCGGCAGCGACAACGGCGGCAACGGCAACAACGGCGGCAACGGCAACGGTGGCAACGGCAACGGTGGCAACCAGGCCGGCGGCAACGGCAACGGTGGCCACCAGTCCGGCGGCAACGGCAACAACGGTGGCAACGGCAACGGGGGCAACGGTTCCTCCGGCACCTCCGGCAACGGCGGCACGGACAACGGCGGCACCACCGGTAACGGCGGCACCACCGGCTCCGCCACCGGCGGCGACGACGCCTGCACCGTAGACCTCGACGGCGCGAACTGCGCGGACAACACCACTCCCGACTCCGCCGGCAACCAGCCGGTCGAGCAGGGCAAGGGCAAGGACGAGCTCGCCGAGACCGGTGCCGCCGAGACCACGTTCCTGCTGGTCGGCGCCGCGACGATGATCGCCGGAGGCATCGGCTTCCGGGTCATGCCGCGCCTGATGAACGGCCGTACGGTCGCCTGAGGGTCACCTGCGGTAGCCGTACGGTCGCCTGAGGGTCACCTGCGGTAACAGAGAGACACAGAGGGGCCCGGGACGCCGATCGGCATCCCGGGCCCCTCCACGTACACGTCCCGACGCCTGTGGGCGACCGGGTGGAGCGCGGCTACACGCTCTGGTGCGCCAGCAGCGCCAGCGCGCCCAGCAGCACCACCAGCAGGGCCACCAGCATCACCGGGTTCAGCCCGGCGAACATTCCCTGCTCCTGTTCCTGCTGCAGCCGCGCACGGCTCGCCCGGCACACGGGGCAGCGGCCCTCGTTGACGGGCGCCGCGCAGTTCGCGCACACCAGTCGGTCATAGGTCATGCGCTTTCCTCCTCCCGCGCGGCGGAGCCGCATACGACGCCTTCTCTCCGCACAACGCTCACGGAAACGCAACCGTTCCCCCTACCACTGTGCCAGCTCGCGCGGATTTCGGCGCGGCCCGCCGGACATCGCCCGATCCGTCGTGCTTCCGACCCGCTCACGGTCGGTACCGTTCCGCCATAAAACGCCCATCCCCGGACGCGCGCCTGCACGCCTCAGCCCGGGTCGCGTATGGTCACGCACACCTACTCCCGGCCGACCGTGGTGCATCCGTGATCCGATTCGACAACGTCTCCAAGACCTACCCGAAGCAGAGCCGTCCCGCTCTACGGGATGTGTCTCTCGATATCGAGAAGGGCGAGTTCGTCTTCCTGGTGGGCTCATCCGGCTCCGGCAAGTCCACCTTCATGCGACTCATCCTCCGTGAGGAGCGCGCCAGCCAGGGCATGGTCCACGTCCTGGGCAAGGACCTCGCGCGCCTGTCCAACTGGAAGGTGCCGCACATGCGCCGCCAGCTGGGCACCGTGTTCCAGGACTTCAGGCTCCTGCCCAACAAGACCGTTGCGGAGAACGTGGCGTTCGCCCAGGAGGTCATCGGAAAGCCGCGCGGTGAGATCCGCAAGGCGGTGCCCCAGGTTCTCGACCTGGTCGGCCTCGGCGGCAAGGAGGACCGGAGGCCCGGTGAGCTCTCCGGTGGTGAGCAGCAGCGCGTGGCGATCGCGCGGGCGTTCGTGAACCGCCCCATGCTGCTGATCGCGGACGAGCCGACCGGCAACCTCGACCCGCAGACCTCCGTCGGCATCATGAAGCTGCTGGACCGGATCAACCGGACCGGCACCACCGTGATCATGGCGACCCACGACCAGAACATCGTCGACCAGATGCGCAAGCGCGTGATCGAGCTGGAGCAGGGCCGTCTCGTACGCGACCAGGCCCGCGGCGTCTACGGCTACCAGCACTGAGCATCGAGCACTGAAAGGACGCCATGCGCGCCCAGTTCGTCCTGTCGGAGATCGGCGTCGGCCTCCGTCGCAACCTCACGATGACCTTCGCCGTCGTCGTCTCCGTCGCCCTCTCGCTCGCCCTGTTCGGCGGCGCGCTGCTCATGCGCGAGCAGGTCAGCACGATGAAGGACTACTGGTACGACAAGGTCAACGTCTCGATCTTCCTGTGCAGCAAGAGTGATGTGACCTCGACGCCCAAGTGCGCCAAGGGTGCTGTCACCAAGGAGCAGCGGGAGCAGATCGAGCGCGACCTCAACAATCTGGACGTCGTCGACACGGTCACGCACGAGACGGCCGACGAGGCGTTCGAGCACTACCAGGACCAGTTCGGCGATTCGCCCATGGCGAGCAACATCACGCCGGACCAGATGCAGGAGTCGTTCCGGGTCAAGCTCCACGACCCGACGAAGTACAAGGTCGTCGCCACGGCCTTCGCCGGCCGTGACGGGGTGCAGTCCGTCCAGGACCAGAGAAGCATCCTGGACAACCTCTTCCAGCTGATGAACGGCATGAATGTGGCCGCCCTCTTCGTGATGGCGCTGATGCTGGTGATCGCGCTGATGCTGATCGTGAACACCGTCCGGGTGTCCGCGTTCAGCCGACGGCGGGAGACCGGCATCATGCGGCTGGTCGGGGCCTCCGGCTTCTACATCCAGATGCCGTTCATCATGGAGGCCGCGTTCGCCGGGCTCATCGGTGGTGTCCTGGCCTGCGTGATGCTGCTGGCGGGCCGGTACTTCCTGATCGACGGCGGCCTGGCGCTCCAGAGCAAGCTGAATCTGATCGACTTCATCGGCTGGGACGCGGTCTTCACCAAGCTGCCCCTGGTCCTGGCGATCGGCCTGCTGATGCCCGCCGTTGCCGCGCTCTTCGCGCTCCGCAAGTACCTCAAGGTGTGACAAGCGCCCCCTGGGCGCGCGGCCAACCGGCCGTGCGCCCAGGGGGCGTTGTCCTAGACTCGGCGCCATGTCGGGCCCCACGCAGTGTTTCGGGCCCCGCGGCGTGCGCCGCGGGGCGGCTCTGACATTGGTTTTCGCCGGTGTGCTGGCCACCGGGGCGGTCACCGGCTCGCTGCCGCGCGGCAGCGCGAAGTCCGAGTCCTTCGCGAGCCGTTCCGTGGCCTCCACCGTCGACCGCGACGAGGTGGCCGACGCCGCCGCCCGGGCCGTGGCCGACGGCAAGTCCGGCAAGGAGGCGGCCGAGGCGGTCGTCAGCCGCAGCGGCGACCGCTGGGGCGCGGTGTACGACGAGCGGCAGTACGAGGAGTTCGAGCAGGCCCTGGACGGCTCGTACACCGGCGTCGGGATCTCCGCGACGCGCTCCGCCGACGGGCAGGTCGAGGTGGCCCGGGTGCAGCCCGGCAGCCCCGCGGACCGGGCCGGCATCGAGCCCGGCGACCTGCTCCGTACGATCGACGGCCACCGGGTCGACAAGCGCCCCGTCGCCGAGGTCGTCGCCCTGCTGCGCGGAGACCGTACGGAGGCCGCCGAGGGCTCCACCGTCGTCCTGGGCACCGAGCGCGGCGACCGCCGGCGGACCGAGACGCTGCACCGGGCCAGACTCACCACCGAGGCCGTGACCGTGCGACGGCTGGGACCGCCCGGCTCCGCCTCCTCCTCTCCCTCTTCCTCCTCCCCGGCCGTCATGATCGAGGTCGACTCGTTCACCAGGGGCTCCGGCGCCAAGGTCCGGGACGCGGTCCGGGGCGCCCCGTCGGACGCCGGAGTGCTGCTCGACCTCCGTGGCAACTCCGGCGGACTGGTCACCGAGGCCGTCACCGCAGCCTCCGCCTTCCTGGACGGCGGCCTGGTCGCCACGTACGACGTGCACGGCGAGCAGCGCGCCCTGTACGCCGAGCCGGGCGGCGACACGGACCGCCCCCTCGTCGTCCTGGTCGACGGCGGCACCATGAGCGCCGCCGAGCTCCTCACCGGCGCACTCCAGGACCGGGGCCGCGCCGTCACCGTCGGTTCACGGACCTTCGGCAAGGGCTCCGTCCAGATGCCGAGCAAGCTCCCGGGCGGCTCGGTGGCCGAGCTGACCGTCGGCCACTACCGCACCCCGGCGGGGCGCAGCGTCGACGAACGCGGCATCACCCCGGACCTCGCGGTCGGCTCCGGGGCCGAGCAGCGGGCCGAGACAGTATTGAGTGGCCTCGGGGGTGGGTCGTAGTGCGAAAATGGCCGCACTATGGCTAAGGAAAAGGACACGGGGCGCAAGCTCATCGCGCAGAACAAGAAGGCGCGCCACGACTACCACATCCTCGACACCTACGAGTGCGGCCTCGTACTCATGGGCACCGAGGTCAAGTCGCTGCGGCTGGGCCGGGCCTCCTTGGTGGACGGCTTCGTCCAGATCGACCGCGGCGAGGCATGGCTGCACAACATCCACGTCCCCGAGTACGTGCAGGGGACCTGGACCAACCACTCGGCGAAGCGGAAGCGCAAGCTGCTGATGCACCGCGCCGAGATCGACAAGCTGGAGTCGAAGTCGGGCGAGACCGGCCACACGATCGTGCCCCTCGCGCTGTACTTCAAGGGCGGCCGGGTCAAGGTCGAGATCGCGCTCGCCAAGGGCAAGAAGGAGTACGACAAGCGCCAGACCCTCCGCGAGAAGCAGGACACGAGGGAGACCAACCGCGCGATCTCCGCGGCGCGCAGGCGCCAGCGGAGCGCGTAGCACCCGGCTCCGCCGGGCGTCGGCAGGAATAGGCTGGCATCGTCCCGCGTTGGTCACGTACGATGGCACTGCACCTCACAGCAGGTGCACGCATTGAAAACAAAACATGGGGATGATCGGTTTCGACAGCGGATGTCGAAGCAGGGGAAGCGTGTCGAGGAAGCGGCAATGATCTCGTAAACCATATGTCGCAACCAATAATCGCCAACACCAAGCGCGATTCCTTCGCCCTCGCTGCCTAAGTAGCGACTTGCGAAGTGTCAGCCCGGGGGTGATCCCGACCCGGATCCTGGCATCATCTAGGGATCTAAACTTCTAGACCCGGTCACGGGGCCTAGAAGGAAATCAAACAGTGGCTGAGCCCGTCGGAGACTTGTTCGCGTGATCTCCGGGGCTGAGAAAAGCGCAGCGAACTGCACACGGAGAAGCCCTGATTCTGCACCGTTGGACGCGGGTTCGATTCCCGCCATCTCCACAATTCCCATGTGAGCCTCTGCCCTGCGAAGTCATTCGCGGGGCAGAGGTTTTTTCGTGCCCGGGCGGGCTCGGCACACGGCCTCCCCGTCGGCTGTATACGGACAGGGCCCCGCTACGGCGCGAACAGCTTCCGTACGGCGGACGGACCGCTGAACTCCGAGGCGACCGCGTCCATGATGATCTCGTCGCAGACCTGCCCGAGTACCCGGACTGGCGCAACGTCCCAGCCTCCCGGAACCCCGCCCTTCCGTAGGCGTTGACTCCCGCGACGTTGGGGGCGAGGACCTTGAGCCACACCATGCGCAGATTCGTCACGTGGAAGGCGTAGTCGAGCGTGAGCCGGGTGGCCTCGCTCCCCAGTCCGCGCCCACGCGCCTCGGAGGCGAGCATGATCACGAACTCGGCCGTCCGTACGCCGTGGTCCGGGAGCAGCGTGCTCACCCCGGCCGGCACCGGACTGCCGCCCGCCAGGCCGTACACCGTGAACCGGATGTTCTCGCCGCGCAACTGGTGGGCCATGCCCTCGGTCCGCGCCTCCAGTGATTCCGGTCCCTGTCGCCCGTAGCCGACCAGAAGCGAGGGGTCCTGCTCCCACCGCCAGTACGTCTCGACGAGGTCAGGTCGGTAGGGGCCGAGGGCGCAGGTGTCGGTGCTGAGCCAGAGGATCGGGTCAGAGCTGGTGATGAGGGTCTCCGATCGTGATGACGGGTGTGTACGACCGCGTCGAGTCGGGTTCCGCGACTGTGGTCCCGTCCCAAGTCTGTACCCAGGCGTGCAGACGCACCGGGTCGGCGGCGACACCGTGACACCAAGTGACGGCGAGCCGTCGGGCAGCGAGGAGGAGGACGGTGGCGGCGGATTCCTCCAGACAGGCCGTACGCCCCGGAAAGCGCCATCCGGCTCGGCGGACGGCCTCGACGGCTCGGACGGCCTGCGGCGCGGTTGCGGGGCGGAGACAAGTTGAAGCGGCGAACCGCACGGCAGTGGTGATGCGTTGCATGGTGGTCGAGGCTTTGGGGCGCGTCGTCGGAGGCCGCACCGAGCCGACCGACGACTACTGGGGCGGCACCCGCGCAATCATCCGTCTGGACAGCCGCTTTCCCGTGGAGGTTACGAAGGGACTGGAAGAGTTCTCCCACCTCGACGTGGTCTTTCGCTTTCATCTGACCGACCCCGCCGATCTCCCCCTCGGCGCCCGCCGTCCCCGGGACAACCCCGACTGGCCCGAAGTCGGCTTCGTCGGCCACCGCAACATGCGCCGCCTCAACTGGCTCGGCGTCTCCCGCTGCCGTCTGGTCGGGGTGGACGGCCTGGATCTCCATGTCGAGGATCTCGATGCCGTGGACGGCACCCCGGTCATCGAAGTGAAGCCCTGGTTCCAGGAGATGGCCCCCGGGGCGAGGTCCGCCAGCCCCGGTGGGTCGCCGACATGCTCGGCGACTACTACGCCCCCACCAGGGACTGAATCCCGTGCACACCGGTCTCGGGCGCCCCTGCGTGCGTCCGGCGGCCGACGCAGGTCACCGCCCCCGGGGAACCCGGACCCCGGCCGCCGCGACGGCCAGTGCCAGGCCCGCCGCGCAGACCGGTACGACGTAGCCCGTCGCCTGTCCCGTGTGCTCGACCATCCAGCCGCCGGTCGCCGAACCCGCCGCGATGCCGCCGAGCAGTGCGGTCACGGCGAGCGTCATGCCCTCGTTCAACTGGCTCTCCGGGGTGAGGCGTTGCACCAGGGTCATCCCGGTCACCATGGTCGGCGCCGTCGCCGCGCCGGCCAGCAGGAGTGCGCCGGCGAGGGCGGGCAGGGAATCGGTCGAGGCGGCGGCGAGGAGCGGGAGCGACATCAGGGCCGTCATTCCGGCCAGGCAGAGCAGCAGGCGGCGCCGGATGTCCGTAGCGGGGCGCAGTGATCCGTAGAGCAGGCCCGCCACGCAGGATCCGGCGGCCTGGAGTGCCAGGATCGCGCCTCCGGCGTGGGCGATCGTGACGACCTCCATCGAGCCGAAGACCGCGCCGGTGGCGAGGAAGGCTGCGAGCAGCGCCGGCATGCCCCGGGTGCGGAGCGGGGAGCCCGCGTGGGTGCGGGGTGCCACGGGGGGTTCGGTGGCGCGCTGGGCGGCGAAGATCAGGACGCCGGTCATCAGCAGGACCGCCCCGACGAGTGTTCCGGCCTCCGGGAAGAGCGCCGCGCAGAGCAGCGCGGCAAGCGCCGGGCCGAGCATGAAGCAGAGTTCGTCGGCGGCCTGTTCGAAGGAGTTCGCCGTGTGCAGGGCGGCCGGGTCGCCCCGGTGCAGATGGGCCCAGCGGGCCCGGGACATCCCGCCCGTGTTGGGGGTGGTGGCGGTCGCCGCGTAGGAGGCGAAGAGGGTCCAGGCCGGGGCGTCGTAGTGCACGCAGAGCAGCAGGGCGAGCGAGCCGAACGCGGCGATCGCGGTGGCGGGCACCGCGACCCTGGCCTGTCCGTACCGGTCGACCAGCCGGGCCGTCCAGGGGGCGACCACCGCCGTGGCCGCGAGGCCGGTCGCGGTGACGGCCCCGGCCAGGGCGTACGAGCCGCGCGACCCGGCGATCATGATGACCGCGCTGACGCTGAACATCCCCATGGGCAGCCGGGCGATGAGATTGCCCACGGTGAAGGCGCGGGCGCCCGGGGTGGCGAGCAGCCTGCGGTACGGGTTGGCGGACGCCCGCCGGGCGGGGGCGGTGCGCGGGGCGATGACCAGCAGGTCACCGGAGACGGCGAGCATGGGGGCGGGGGCGCTCTCGGCGGTGGCGGGGGTTCTCTCGTACGGCATGGGGCAAGCCTCGGGGCGCGTGGTCCCCGGGGTCCAACACCTTCTCCGTGGCGATTGACGCATCTGCGTTGTAAATTCTGGTGTGGCCTTCTCCGATGACGATCCGGGTACCCGGACGCGTACCGCCGACGCCCATACCGACCCCCGGCTGCTCCGTGCCTTCGTCGCGGTGGCCGAGGAGCTGCACTTCACCCGTGCCGCCGCCCGGCTCTACGTCGCCCAGCAGGCGCTGAGCCGCGACATCCGCCGGCTGGAGCGCGAGCTGGGCGCGGAGCTGTTCGTACGGACCACCCGGCAGGTCGCACTCACCGCGGACGGCGAGCGGCTGTTGCCGTACGCGCGGCGGGTACTGGACGCGCACGCCGATCTCGCCGCCGCCTTCGCCGACCCGGTGGCCCGGCCGCTCTTCGTCGACCTCAACACCGACGGCATGGCGGCCTCCCGGATACTCGCCCGCGCCCGCGAACTCGCCCCGGCGTGCGAGCTGATGGCCCGGTTCGAGAGCGGTCTGGCCTGGGCCGCGGACGAGATCCTCGCCGGGCGGCTCGATGTCTCCTTCGGCCGCGCCGCCGGACTCGACCCCGGGGTACGGGCCCGGCTGGGCATACAGCCGGTGCGGTACGAACCGATGGCCGTGCTGCTCCCCGACGACCACCCGCTCGCCGCGCGCGAGACCGTCGCGCTCGATGAACTGGCCGGTGAGACCGTCTACGCGGGCGCCGGGAACACCCGCACGACGGAGTGGACGGACTTCGCCCGGCTGCTCTTCGCCGAGTGGGGCATCGAACTGGCGCCGCCCGCCCCGCTCGCCATAGGAGTGGCCGAATTCCAGCGGGTCATGGCCAAGTCCCGGCACCCGGTGCTCGCGGTCGTCGACTTCCCTCCGATGCCGGGAACCGTGGTGCGTCCGCTGGTCCGGCCGGTGCCGCTCTCGCCGCTCCTGCTGGTCTGGCGCAAGGGGCTGCGCCACCCCGGCCTGGACGCCCTGCGCGAGGCGGCGGCCCGGCTGGGCGCCGAGGAGGGCTGGATGGTGCGGCCGGGCGGCAGCTGGCTCCCCGGGGCCGACGCGGCCCTGATGCTGGAGTCCGGCTGAGCGGGCGCGGTGTGCCCGAGGTATACCTTCGCCGGGCCGGGCACCGGTACGACCACCCGGTGCCGGGTGACGTAACGGGCGGGAAATACGGGTGAACCAGCCCTGTCACGCATCATTGGCAGGCTCGCCCCTCGGCGTCATCGGGCAGCCGCGGGACGAGAGCCGGGAAGACCACATGCACCAGGACGAACAGCACGGGCCCCTCACGGGCTTCACCGTCGGGGTCACCGCCGCACGGCGCGCGGAGGAGTTCGGCGCGCTGCTGGAACGACGCGGCGCCACGGTCCTGCACGCACCCGCCCTGCGGATCGTGCCGCTCGCCGACGACGGCGAACTCCTCGCCGCCACCCGCGACATCGTCGAGTCCGCCCCCGATGTGGTCGTCGCCACCACCGCGGTCGGTTTCCGCGGCTGGATCGAGGCCGCCGGGGAATGGGGGCTGGGCGAGCGGCTGCAGGCGGCCCTGGGCGGCGCCGAGCTGCTGGCCCGCGGCCCCAAGGTCAAGGGCGCCGTCCGCGCCGCCGGGCTGACCGAGACGTGGTCACCCGCCTCCGAGTCCATGGCCGAGGTCCTGGAACGGCTCCTGGACGAGGGCGTGGCGGGCCGCCGCATCGCCCTCCAGCTGCACGGCGAACCCCTCCCCGGCTTCGTCGAGTCGCTGCGCGCCGCGGGCGCCGAGGTCCTCGCCGTACCCGTCTACCGCTGGACGGACCCCGAGGACATCGCCCCGCTCGACCGGCTGCTCGACACCACCCTCGCCCGCGGCCTGGACGCCCTCACCTTCACCAGCGCCCCGGCGGCCGCCTCACTGCTCGGCCGGGCCGAGAAACGCGGGCTGCTCCCGGAACTCCTGAGCGCGCTGCGCGACGACGTCCTCGTGGCCTGCGTCGGACCGGTCACCGCCCTGCCGTTGCAGGCCCGGGGCATCGGCACCGTTCAGCCGGAACGCTTCCGGATCGCCCCGCTCGTCCAGCTGATCTGCCAGGAACTCCCGGCCAGGGCCCCGGCGTTGCCGGTCGCCGGGCACCGGGTCGGGATCCGGGGCCAGGCCGTGATCGTCGACGGCGAGCCGCGCCCGGTGCCACCCGCCGGGATGGCGCTGCTGCACGTCCTGGCCCGTCGGCCGGGCTGGGTGGTGTCCCGCGCCGATCTGCTGCGGGCGCTGCCCGGTGGTGGCACGGACGAGCACGCGGTGGAGACGGCCATGGCGCGGCTGCGTACGGCGCTGGGCGCGCCCCGTCTGATCCAGACGGTCGTCAAGCGCGGATACCGGCTGGCGCTGGACCCGGTGGCGGCGGCGGACGATGGGGCGGGTGACGGGGTGGGTGCCGGGGCGGACGACGGGGTGGACGGTGGTCCGGAGCGGTCATGACCGGGTTGACGGTCCCTTCGGCGGGGTTCGTTGTCAGCGGCGTTGCCCGTGCCGCTCCCCGTGCCGCTGCCTGTGCCGCTGTCAGTGCCGTTTGTTACAACGGAGGCAGGCAGGAAAGGCCAATGGGAGGGGGCTCTGTGGGTACCTGGGGCAGCGGGAATTTCGACAGTGACACGGCCGCGGATCATCTGTCCGGCATTACCGGACGGCTCGTCGCGGAGATCGAGGAGGCGATGGCCGGCGACCCGGTCGGCCTGGAGCCCGACGATTACGACGGCGTCGCCGTGCCGTGCAACGTCGAGCTGCTGTGCCTGATGGCGGAGCAGGGGTACGTCGGCGCGTGCGTGCCGGAGTCTGCGGTGGTCGAGAAGTGGAAGAAGACGTTCATGGACGTGTGGGAGCGGACCATCGACGGCCTGGAGCCCGGGCCGGGGTACAAGGAGGACAGACGCGCGGAGCTGATCCGTACCTTCGACCGGCTGGCGGCATTGGCGGACCGGGAGCACGCCGGGGAGTGACCGAGCGTTTTCCGACCTCGGGCTGAGGCACGGTGAGGGACGAGGGCGGCCTTGACGCATCCGGCGGTGGCGGTGGCTCTGGAGCAGTTCCCGAGCGACGGCCACCGCGAGTCCTGGCTGCTGATTCAGCCCGTCCTCGTCGGGCGGAACGAGTGGTTCGACGCCACGCGCGGCCTCACGGCGAGCCGAGACCTTTCGGGCCCGTTCGGCCTGCTCGCTCTGCCCGGCCTGCCCGGCCTGCCCGGCCTGAAAGTGCCTGGTGATCGACTCCGATGTCCAAGCGGTTCAGCGATCGCGTCAGTGGCTGAGTGCGTCGACCTCCGCATAGCCGGGGATGCCGGCGGGCAGCGGCCCGCCCTCCCGGACCGCGACCGCTGTGGTGACTGTGGCGTTCAGGGCCGCACGGAACAGCAGGGAGCCCGTGCTGACCCGCCGTACGCCCAACTCCGCCAACCGGTCGAGGCCCAGGCCGGGCGAGTGCAGCACATTGACCGGCAGAGGCACGGCCGCAGTCACGGCGGCGATGTCCTCCTCCCTGGCCAGGCCCGGCACGAAGATCCCATCGGCGCCCGCGTCCACGTACCGCCGCACGCGGTCCAGCGTTGCCGGCACCGAAGCATCGACCCCCAGCCAGTAGGTGTCCGTGCGGGCGTTGAGGAAGACCTCGGGCGCGCGGCGCTTCACCGAGCGGATCAGTGCCAACTGCGTCGCGGGGTCGGCCAGGCGGTCGCCGCGTCCGTCCTCCAGATTGATCCCGGCGACTCCGAGTCCGGCCAACTCGGCCACCAGGTCGCCCACTTCACCCGGATCGGCGCTGAAGCCCGCCTCGATGTCGACCGTGACCGGACATGCCAGCCGGACCAGCTTCCCGGCCAGCGCGACGGTCTCGTCGCGGGCCAGTCCCGCGGCGTCGGGCAGGCCGTTGGCCGCGGCCACACCGAGGCTGGTCGTTCCGATGGCGGCGAACCCGGCAGCCGCCAGCGCCGCGGCGGACGCGAAGTCCCAGGCATTGGGCAGCAGCAACGGCCGGTCCGCGTGATGCAACGCGTGGAACACGGTGCTCAACGGGTCCTCGCATCCACCAGGCCGGCCGCGAGGGCGAGCGCGTGCGCACGGCCGGGACATGCATGGGGGCCGATCCCGAAAGGCACTTGCGTGAGACTGACCTCCACGAGCGTGCCGTCCGGCGCCACGCGACGGGTCAGGGGCACCGGCGGACCGGTTCGACCGGCGACCGTGTTCGCCACCAGGGCCTTGGTCGCGTCGCAGGCCTGAACGAGCAGTCCGATCCGGTTGGCCGTGGCTTCGTCGGCGACGCCGCCGCATGCCTCGACCAGCCGGGCGACTGCCCGATCCGCCTCCTCGGTGATCGCGGTGTGCGGTTGGTAGGACTTCGCCACCACAGCGACGTCGTCAGCGACATCCGCGGACAGTCCGAGTGCTTCGGTGAGTACCTCGACCGGTCCGTCCCCCCGCTCGGCTGCCCGCAACCGAAGACTTTCCGGGGCGATGGGCGCCAGTTCGGCGACCGCCAGCGCGCGCCTTCGCCGGTGATCCGCGCCGCTGCTGAAGCGTGCGACGCACGACCTCAGCCAGGCGACGCCGTCCGGTGACGAGCCGTCGTGGTCGGGGACCGGCGGGACAAGGAACTCCGGGTCGGTCAGTATGGCGTGGCTCGTCGAGGGCATGGCGTCAGGCTAGCGGGCACATCCGACATCGCGGCCGGGCGCTCACTACTCGTCGAGTCGCTGGAGGATCTGCGTGAGGTCACCGGAATCGAGCAGGCCGACGAGCACCTGGGTCATGTTGCCGATGCCGGCGTCCCGGACGATCAGGCCGTCGGAGCACCAGAAGTAGCGCCCGCCTAGCTCCTCGCCTGTTCGGGACCACCGCTCCATCAGGCGCTGGACCTCCGCAAGGGTGAACACGGTCGCGCTCCAGCGTGAGTTGTCCGCGGTGAGCCGCACCTCGACATCGACGTTGCAGACGGTGCCCGGATCCTCGCCCGCACCGGGCAGGAACGAGGCCACGAAACGGTCTGTGCGAACGCGGTACCAGGGACCGTCCCAGCCCTGCTCGGCGGTTTCGGCTCCGGGGTTGGTCATCCGGCGAGTATGCCGGGCCGGCCCGGCATACTCGACCGGGTTCTCCGGCAGGCTCCAGCGTCGTGACCAGGAGCCTTGCCCCCGCAGAGGCACCCCGACCGGGTCACCCGGCCGGGCGTCGTGCCGGAATCCTGCCGGGATAGCGTGCGGGGATGAACCTTGACATCCACCGGCTCGACGCGGAGGTACGACTCCGCCCTGTCATCCCGGACGACGCCGCCTCCCTCGCCGTCGCACTGACCCGCAGCCGCGCGTACATGCAGCCCTGGGAGCCCGTGCGGCCCGACTCCTTCTACACCGAGCAGGGGCAGCGGGAGCGGCTGGCCGCGCTGCTCACCGACCGCGAGGCGGGACGGGCGATGTCCTGGGTGCTCGCCGACGAGGAGGACCGCGCGATCGGCGCGTTCAACCTGAACGGCATCGTGCTCGGGCCGTTCCGCAGCGGGACGCTCGGTTACTGGGTCGATGTCGAGCACGCGGGCCGCGGTCTGGCCACGGCCGCCGTGGCGCGGATCTGCGAGCTGGCCAGGGACGAGCTGCACCTGCACCGGGTGGAGGCGGGGACGGTGGTGGACAACTTCGCCTCGCAGCGGGTGCTCGCGAAGTGCGGCTTCGAGCAGTTCGGGACGGCCCCGCGCTACCTCCACATCAACGGCGAGTGGCGCGACCACTGCCTGTTCCAGCGGATCCTGCACGACGGTCCGCCCACGGGCTGAGCGACCGGCCGGGGGCGGTCGGTCGGTCGTCAGAGGGTCCCGGTGCGCAGCCGCGAGTGCCGGTGCCCGTCCGACGGCCACGGCGTCCGCGCCGGAATCACCTCCGCGAAGGCGTACCCGCTCTTCTCCGCGACCCGGCAGGACGCCTCGTTGCTCACCTGGTGCACCAGGTCCAGCCGCATCAGCACGTCCGCTGCGAACGTGTCGAACGCCCAGTCACCGAGGGCCCCGAGCGCCAGGGGCGCGATCCCGCGGCCGCGGGCGGGGGCAGCGGTCCAGTAGCCGATCTCCGCGTTGTCGGAGCCCGGTGCGGGGTGCTTGAGCGCCACATTGCCGACCGGTTCGCTCCCGCGATCGCGGTCCACCACCGCGAAGCTGAAGTAACTGCCGGACTCCCACCCCTCCTGCCGCACCCGCAGCCACCGCTCCGCCGTCGCCTCGTCCGTGACCTGGGACCGCAGCATGGTGCGCATCGCGGGATCGCGGTACGCCTCGATCAGCGCCGGGATGTCCCCGGCCAGCCAGGGCCGGAGGAGGAACGGGCCTGCCGGGAGGGTGGTGACGGGACCGTCGGGATCGTCGTTCATCCGGACACCGTACGGCCGCGCGCACCCGGACTCCGCTGCGGCCCGTACCCCCGGACACTCCGCTGCGGCCCCTACCCCCGGGCACACCGTCGCGGCCCCGGACGCCCACACACACCACCGCGGCCCCGCGTGCGATCGACCCGAGGGGCGGCAGGGGTTCCGGGCGGACGCCGTGAGGGGCACCCTGGGGGAGACCCCACCGGTGACCCCGAGGCGGTGACATGCGCATGGCGGCCGGCAAGAGCTCGTGCGACTGGCGGTTCGACTCAGGTCGGCCCTGCCTGGACCTGGTGGCGACCGGGGTCGGAACCACCGGCGCGTGTGAACTGCTCGACTGCGCCGAGCGGCTCGCCGACTGGCTGCTCGCCGCCGGACTCGTACCGAACGGCACCCACCTCGACGCCGTGGACGAGAGCTGGGTGGTGCGCTTCCGGCAGTTGCGGACCGGCGTCGAACGGCTGCTGACCGCCGAGCTCGGCGGCCGTGGCGCCGGGAGCGCCCTGGAACGGGTCAACGCGCTCGCCGCCGTGGCGCCGCCGGGCCTGCGGGCCGTGCGCGGCAGCGGCGGCAAGCTGGTACGGGCACTGAGCGCCGATCCCGAGTGCGGTGCGCTGCTGGCCGCCGTCGCCCGCGACGCCGTGGAACTCCTCACCGACCCCGTGGCGCGGGCCGGACTGCGCCGCTGCGAGGCCGACAACTGCCGCCGTCTCTACCTGGACACCTCGCGCGGCCGGCGCCGCCGCTGGTGCTCCGGCGAGATCTGCGGGAACCGTGAGCGGGTGGCCCGGCACCGGCGTCGGGTGGCGGCCTCGGCGGTGCCGGACTCGGTTGTTCCGTAGCGAGACCGGTCCGAAAAGAATCCTCGGCCGGTTTGAACGGATCGCGGCCCGGCCCCGTATTCGATGACCTAGGAGCTCCACAGGGTCTCGACCGGGAGGGTTCGGGTGCGCAAGGATGCGGCCGTGGCCGGTGATCGTCCGCACGGGGCCTGGCATCGCGGCGAGCAGCCACCGCCACCCGCCCCGCCCCCACACGCCTCCGCGTCCTCCGCCACGTCCTCGCCCCCCTCCTCGTCGCCTTCCGCCGTCCCGGACGAGGAGCTGATGCGGGCGCTCTACCGCGAGCATGCCGGGCCCTTGTTCGCGTACGTGCTCCGCCTGGTCGCCGGTGACCGGCAGCGCGCCGAGGACGTGGTGCAGGAGACGCTCATCCGGGCCTGGAAGAACGCCGGGCGGCTGGGCGGCGCGACCGGATCGGTCCGGCCCTGGCTGGTGACGGTCGCCCGGCGCATCGTCATCGACGGTCACCGCAGCAGACAGGCCCGGCCGCCCGAGGTCGATCCGTCGCCGCTGGAGGCAGTGCCCGCGGAGGACGAGATGGAGAAGGCGCTGTGGCTGATGACGCTGTCCGAGGCGCTCGACGATCTGACCACCGCGCACCGGGAGGCCCTGGTCGAGACCTACTTCAAGGGCCGCACGGTCAGCGAGGCGGCCGAGGTACTGGGCATTCCGAGCGGGACGGTACGGTCGCGGGTCTTCTACGCACTGCGCTCCATGAAGCTCGCACTGGAGGAGAGGGGGATCACGGCATGAACGACGACCACGAGTGGGAGCCCTTCGGACTCAGGCCGACCGGCCCCCGTAGTCCCTCTACCCCCTCCAGCCCCCGTAGTCCCTTCGCCCCCTCCAGCCCCTCCGGCCCCCGCACCCCCGTCGACCCGGCCGGGCACGACGCCGCCGGCGCGTACCTCCTCGGTGTTCTCGACGACACCGAGGCGTCCGCCTTCGAGGCGCACCTGGCCGGCTGCGACCTGTGCGCCGCCCGGCTCGACGAGCTCGCCGGCCTGGAACCCGTGCTCGCGCGGGTCTCCGAGTCCCCCGGTGCGCCCGCCGTCCGGTACGTACCGGGGCAGCCCCGCCCCCACGTGCTGGAGCGGCTGGTCGACGAGGTGACGGCCGGGCGGGCCCGGCGCAGGCGCCGCGCCGTGTTCCTGGTGGCGGCAGCGGTGGCGCTGATCATCGGCGGCCCGGTGGTCGCGGTCCTGGCGGGCGGCGACGACGGCCCGACGACGCGGGCGGCCGAACCGTACCCCACCGACCCCGTGGCCCCCACCGGCTCCACCGGCTCCACCGGCCCCGCCGAGGGCGTCGCCTTCCGCCGCATGCCCGAGAAGGTACGGGCCACCGACCCCCGCACCCGGGTCTCCGCCACCGTCGGCATGGCGGAGAGGCCCTGGGGCACCAGCACCGTGCTGGAGCTCAGAAACGTGACGGGTCCGCAGAAATGCCGCCTGGTCGCGGTGTCGAGGACCGGCGAGGAGGAGGTCGTCACCTCCTGGTCCGTACCGGAGTGGGGATACGGCATCGAGGACTCCCCGTACCCGGGCGCGGAATACCCGCTCTATGTCTCCGGCGGCGCGGCCATGGGACGGGGCGACATCGACCATTTCGAGGTGCGTACGTTCGACGGCAGGCGGCTGGTCGAGGTCGATGCCTGACCGAGACCCCCGGCAGACCATTTCGAGACGCGTGGCAGGTGCGCGGCGGGTCACCCTTCGCATAAGGTTGACGGCTGCCCAATGCACGTCAGAAGGGGGCCTCGGTGGCCGCGCAGGATGCCGCTGTCGATTCGTTGCGGGACCGGGAAATCGGTGTCGAGCAGGAACATCTCGACCGTGTTTATCACCGCCTTGAGGAGAAGATCCACGAGGCGGAATTTCTCATGAATGACGCCGTCAAGCGCGGCCAGGTGGGTACCCCGGGGGCGCTCGCCGAGCGCGACGCCCAGGTGTTCCGGGCCGGAATCCACCTCAACCGGCTGAACAGCGAGTTCGAGGACTTCCTCTTCGGGAGGATCGACCTGCTGCTCGGCAAGGACGGCGTACGCGGCCCGGACGGCGCGTACACCTCCGTCGAACCGGCGGAGGA
Source organism: Streptomyces sp. NPDC007164 (assembly GCF_040634135.1). Taxonomy (NCBI): domain Bacteria; kingdom Bacillati; phylum Actinomycetota; class Actinomycetes; order Kitasatosporales; family Streptomycetaceae; genus Streptomyces; species Streptomyces sp. NPDC007164. Next base: position 122,568 of record NZ_JBEYFB010000012.1, on the reverse strand, counting down.
CGCGGTACGCGAGGACAGTTCGGCCGAGATCGCGGAGACGCTGCACATCGGCCGGATCGGGGTCCTCGACTCCGACTACGCGCCGCTGGTCATCGACTGGCGCGCGCCGGCCGCCGCACCGTTCTACCGGTCGACGCCGAAGGAGCCCGGCAGGGTCGTACGCCGCCGAGTCATCCGCTCCAAGGGCCGCAAGGTCCTCGGGGTCGAGGACGACCTGATGCGCCCCGAGCTGACCGCGTACCTGGACGGCGCCGGGCTGCCGGTGATCGGCGACGGCGCCCTGATGGCGGCGCTCGGCCAGGCCCGCAGCCACACCATGCGGGACATCGTCTCCTCCATCCAGGCCGAACAGGACCTGGTGATCCGGGCTCCCGCCGCTTCGGTCACCGAGGTCTCCGGCGGTCCCGGCACCGGCAAGACGGCCGTCGCCCTGCACCGTGCCGCGTACCTCCTCTACCAGGACCGGCGGCGTTACGCGGGCGGCATCCTCGTCGTATCGCCGACCCCGCTCCTGGTCGCGTACACCGAAGGCGTGCTGCCGTCGCTGGGCGAGGAGGGGCAGGTCGCGATCCGTGCCGTCGGCTCGCTCTCCGACGAGGCGGCCGGCGTCGAGGGCGCCACCACCTACGACGACCCCGCCGTCGCCCGGATCAAGGGCTCTTCGCGGATGCTCCAGGTGCTGCGCAGGGCATCCCGGGGCGCACTGGAACAGCCCGGCACCTCCCGCAGGGCCGCGGCGGACCGGGACGGCCAGCTGTCCTTCGGCGACGGGGACGCGGAGTCCGACACCGCCCCGGCCACCCCCACCCGGCTGCGGGTCGTCGCGTTCGGCGCCCGCGTCGAGCTGAACGCCGACGAGCTCCACCGCATCCGGCAGTCCGTCCTCGGCGGCACCGCACCGGTCAACCTGCTGCGCCCGCGCGCCCGCAGACTGCTGCTGGACGCCCTGTGGAACAAGTCCTCGGGCCGGGGCCGCTACACCGACTCCGAACTCGCCGCGGAACTGCGCTCCTCCTTCGACGAGGACGTCTCCACCGAGACGGACTTCCTCGACTTCCTGAACGCCTGGTGGCCCGAGCTGACCCCGCGCGGGGTGCTCGCCACGATGGCCGACGAGAAGCGGCTCGGCCGCTGGGCCCGCCGGGTCCTCAACCAGGGCGAGGTGCGCCGTTTCGCCCGCTCCCTGAAGCGGCTCGACAGCGCGGGGAACGGGCCGCTGTCCGTGCACGACGTGGCCATCCTCGACGAGCTCCACACGCTGCTGGGCACACCGCACCGGCCGAAGAAGAAGCGCGAGCTCGACCCGCTGGACCAGCTCTCCGGGCTGGAGGAACTGATGCCGCAGCGCGAGGAGACCCAGCGCGAGCGGGCCGAGCGGCTGGCGGCGGAGCGTACGGAGTACGCGCACGTCATCGTCGACGAGGCGCAGGACCTGACGCCCATGCAGTGGCGGATGGTCGGCCGCCGCGGCAGGCACGCCACCTGGACGATCGTCGGCGACCCGGCGCAGTCCTCCTGGTCCGATCCGGACGAGGCCGCCCGCGCGCGCGACGAGGCGCTGGGCAACCGGCCGCGCCGCCGCTTCACCCTCACGGTCAACTACCGCAACCCGGCGGAGATCGCCGAGCTGGCCTCCAAGATCCTGGCGCTGGCGATGCCCGGAATGGAGTCACCGGCCGCAGTCCGCTCCACCGGGGTGAAGCCGCGCTTCGAGACCGTGCGGGACGGCGATCTGGCCGCCTCGGTGCGTGAGGAGGCGCGGCGGCTGCTCGGCGAGGTCGACGGCACGGTGGGCGTGGTCGTCGCGATGAACCGCCGGGCACAGGCCCGCGCCTGGCTCGCCGAGCTGGGCGAGCGGGTGGTGGCGCTGGGCAGCCTGGAGGCGAAGGGCCTGGAGTACGACGCCACGGTGGTCGTCTCGCCCGCGGAGATCGCGGACGAGTCCCCGGCGGGCCTGCGGGTGCTGTACGTGGCGTTGACGCGTGCGACGCAGCAGCTCACGGTGGTGTCGGGGGAGCGGGACCTGCCGGACGAGGACGGTGTTCCGGACCTGCTGAGGGACTGATCGACTGTTTTTCGGGTCAACCTGTGCTGTGGGGAATCACTTCTTCGGGGTCTTTGTTAGCCTGGTGTCGGCACCGGCTCGATCCAAGCCCCCGGGCCCAACCTTCGTCGCTACGAGCGACCACTTGCCGCGAGGCGAGCATGGCGGGTCGGTGCCGCTTGACCCAGAAGACAGACCCGCGTCACCTCCAGGTGGCGCGGGTCTGTTCTTGTTTACGGAGCCGGCTTCACGGAGCCTGCCGGATCGCAGCGGAGTCGGCCGGATCGCAGCGGATCCGGCCGGAGCCGGCTCGGGGCTTCCGCTGAAGCCCTCATATCTCGTATGGTGGAAACTACTTTCCGAAGAGTGGCAGTCATTACCGGCTACCGGCTAGTAGGTGCGACGATCGGGAAGCGTGTCCGAGGCGAGCGCCCCGGTCGCGCGGCAAAGAAGCTAAGGAAAGCGAAGGACTCGGCCATGGCAACGGCGCCCAGCGTCTCGTACTCGATGACGGTCAGGCTGGAGGTGCCCGCGAGCGGCACAGCGGTCTCCCAGCTCACCACGGCCGTGGAGTCCTCCGGCGGTTCGGTCACCGGCCTCGACGTGACCGCCTCCGGTCACGAGAAGCTCCGGATCGACGTCACCATCGCGGCCACCTCCACCTCGCACGCCGACGAGATCGTCGAGGGCCTGCGCGGCATCGAGGGCGTCGTCCTCGGCAAGGTCTCCGACCGTACGTTCCTGATGCACCTCGGCGGCAAGATCGAGATGGCGTCCAAGCACCCCATCCGCAACCGTGACGACCTCTCGATGATCTACACCCCGGGCGTGGCCCGGGTCTGCATGGCGATCGCCGAGAACCCCGAGGACGCCCGCCGCCTCACCATCAAGCGCAACACCGTTGCGGTCGTGACCGACGGCTCCGCCGTGCTCGGCCTCGGCAACATCGGCCCGATGGCCGCCATGCCGGTCATGGAGGGCAAGGCGGCCCTCTTCAAGCGGTTCGCCGACATCGATGCCTGGCCGATCTGCCTGGACACCCAGAACACCGACGAGATCGTCGCCATCGTCCGTGCGATCGCCCCCGGCTTCGCGGGCATCAACCTGGAGGACATCTCCGCACCCCGCTGCTTCGAGATCGAGGCGCGGCTGCGCGAGGCCCTGGACATCCCGGTCTTCCACGACGACCAGCACGGCACCGCGATCGTCGTGCTGGCCGCGCTGACCAACGCGCTCCGCGTGGTGGGCAAGGGGATCGGGGACGTACGCGTCGTCATGTCCGGCGCCGGAGCGGCCGGTACGGCCATCCTGAAGCTCCTCATCGCCGCGGGCGTCAAGCACGCCGTCGTCGCCGACATCCACGGCGTGGTGCACGCCGGCCGCGAGGACCTCGTCTCCGCCGAGGCCGACTCGCCGCTGCGCTGGATCGCCGACAACACCAACCCGGAGTCCGTCACCGGCACCCTCAAGCAGGCGGTCGTGGGCGCCGACGTCTTCATCGGCGTCTCCGCCCCGAACGTGCTGGACGGCGACGACGTCGCGGCCATGGCCGAGGGTGCGATCGTGTTCGCGCTCGCGAACCCGGACCCCGAGGTCGACCCGGCAATCGCTCGCCAGACGGCGGCAGTTGTCGCCACCGGGCGCTCCGACTTCCCGAACCAGATCAACAACGTGCTGGTCTTCCCGGGTGTCTTCCGCGGTCTGCTGGACGCCCAGTCCCGCACCGTCAACACGGAGATGATGCTCGCCGCGGCGGGCGCCCTCGCCGACGTGGTCGCCGAGGACGAGCTGAACGCGAACTACATCATCCCGTCGGTCTTCAACGACCGGGTCGCGGGCGCGGTCGCCGGAGCCGTCCGGGACGCCGCGAAGGCGGCCGCCGGCACCGGCCCGGCCGCGGGCGACCTCGGCTGACCCCGTATCCTCCGGCACGACCCGGCACGACCCGGCACGACCCGGCACGACCCGGCACGACCCGGCACGACCCGGCACGACCCGGCACGACCCGGCACGACCCCCGCCGATGCCGGCCGCGCCCGCGGTGCCCCACGCCGGTCCGGCTCACGTCGGCCCGGCCTACGGCGCGTCGCGGGTCGCGACGCCCCAAACGCCCCTTTAGGGTGGGCGGGCGGCGCGTCCCGCCGAGCCCCGCATTCGCTGCGGAACGCTTTCGGGGAGTCGACGGAACGTCACCACGAAGAGGCCGTGGCGCTTTTCGTGGTGACTCCGGAGGGTGCCGGATTGGCGTTACCGCCGCAGGTGGGGGCAGGATGCGTAATCGGGCGCGAGGGTCTGAAGACAGACCCGGGTCCGGGGACTGTCCGAGGGCCCTGGCAGCATCGGCTTCGATCTCACGCCTCACAGGCAAGAAGAACACGGGAGTAACAACATGAACCGCAGTGAGCTGGTGGCCGCCCTGGCCGACCGCGCCGAGGTGACTCGCAAGGACGCCGACGCCGTTCTGGCCGCCCTCGCCGAGACCGTCGGTGAGATCGTCGCCAAGGGCGACGAGAAGGTCACCATCCCCGGCTTCCTGACCTTCGAGCGCACCCACCGTGCCGCTCGCACCGCTCGTAACCCGCAGACCGGCGACCCGATCAACATCCCGGCCGGCTACAGCGTGAAGGTCTCCGCGGGCTCCAAGCTCAAGGAAGCCGCCAAGGGCAAGTAAGCCCCACAGGCACGACGAAGGGCGGTCACCCCACCAGGGTGACCGCCCTTCGGTGTACCGGCCCGAGAGGCCCCGTTCTGGGCCTCTGTGGCCCGGTATCGAGCCCCCGGGCCCCGGCCGGCGAGGAACAGGGGGGCCGGAAACGAGGAACGGGGGCCCGGGGCAGCGCCCCGAACCCCCGTCAGCAGCCGTCCGGCGCGCGGTCTCAGACCAGCGCCCCGCCCGGCAGCTCGACCTTCGCGCCCAGCTTCTCCAGCTTGTCCATGAAGTTCTCGTAGCCGCGGTTGATCAGGTCGATGCCGTGCACCCGCGAGGTGCCCTGCGCCGCCAGTGCGGCGATCAGGTACGAGAACCCGCCGCGCAGGTCCGGGATGACCAGGTCCGCGCCCTGCAGCCGGGTCGGCCCGGACACGACCGCCGAGTGCAGGAAGTTGCGCTGGCCGAAGCGGCAGTCGGAGCCGCCCAGGCACTCGCGGTAGAGCTGGATGTGCGCGCCCATCTGGTTGAGCGCGGAGGTGAAGCCGAGCCGGGACTCGTACACCGTCTCGTGGACGATGGACAGGCCCGTGGCCTGCGTCAGGGCCACCACCAGCGGCTGCTGCCAGTCGGTCTGGAAGCCGGGGTGCACGTCCGTCTCCAGGGCGATGGCGTTCAGCGCGCCGCCCGGGTGCCAGAAGCGGATGCCCTCGTCGTCGATCTCGAAGGCGCCGCCGACCCGGCGGAACGTGTTGAGGAACGTCATCATCGAGCGCTGCTGTGCGCCCCGTACGTAGATGTTGCCCTCGGTGGCCAGCGCCGCGGACGCCCAGGAGGCCGCCTCCAGGCGGTCCGGGATGGCCCGGTGGGTGTAACCGTCCAGCCGGTCGACACCGGTGATCCGGATCGTCCGGTCGGTGTCCATCGAGATGATCGCGCCCATCTTCTGCAGTACGCAGATGAGGTCCTCGATCTCCGGCTCCACGGCCGCGTTGGACAGCTCGGTGACGCCCTCGGCCAGCACGGCCGTCAGCAGTACCTGCTCGGTGGAGCCCACCGACGGGTACGGCAGCCGGATCTTCGTGCCGCGCAGCCGCTGCGGGGCCTCCAGGTACTGCCCGTCCGCCCGCTTCTCGATGGTCGCGCCGAACTGCCGCAGCACGTCGAAGTGGAAGTCGATCGGCCGGCCGCCGATGTCGCAGCCGCCGAGCCCCGGGATGAACGCGTGGCCGAGCCGGTGCAGCAGCGGGCCGCAGAACAGGATCGGGATGCGCGAGGAGCCCGCGTGGGCGTCGATGTCGGCGACGTTGGCGCTCTCCACATGGGTCGGGTCCAGGATCAGCTCACCCGGTTCGTCACCGGGCCGGACCGTCACGCCGTGCAGCTGGAGCAGCCCCCGGACCACCCGCACGTCGCGGATGTCGGGCACGTTGCGCAGCCGGCTGGGCCCGCTGCCGAGCAGCGCGGCGACCATCGCCTTCGGCACCAGGTTCTTGGCGCCTCTGACGCGGATCTCGCCCTCCAGCGGGGTTCCGCCGTGGACAAGCAGGACATCGTCTGTGCCGGTCATGAATCTCGCGTTCCGGAGTGGTCGGGCAGGGGGCCAAACGAAAGAGTAATGGCCGACCACCCCCATTCCGTAAGAGAACCGGGGGTGTACGAACGTCATGAATCCGCCACAACACGCTCTGCTCCCCGGGTCTTGCGGAGGGTTACCGTCCGCAAGGCCCTCCGGATCGCGCGCTCCCTGTGCATCCGTGCGCCCTGAGCTGCGCTCCGGCCCGGCCGGTGACCGGGCGGCCCACTTGGTCCCCGCGGCGGGTGAAGATGCGGGATCATTTCTGCCATGACCGAGGTGTCCTCGCTCACAGGGCGACTGCTCGTGGCCACACCCGCGCTCGCGGACCCGAATTTCGACCGCGCGGTGGTGCTCCTTCTCGACCACGACGAGGAGGGCTCACTCGGCGTGGTCCTGAACCGCCCGACCCCGGTCGGTGTCCGTGACATCCTCACGCCCTGGGCCGGCCTGACCGGTGAGCCGGACGTCGTGTTCCAGGGCGGCCCGGTCTCGCTCGACTCGGCGCTCGGCGTGGCCGTGATCCCCGGCGACGAGGGTCCGCTCGGCTGGCGCCGGGTGTACGGGGCGATCGGCCTGGTGGACCTGGAGGCGCCGCCGGAGCTGCTGGCCGCGGCGCTCGGCTCGTTGCGGATCTTCGCCGGGTACGCGGGCTGGGGCCCCGGGCAGCTGGAGACCGAACTGACCGAGGGTGCCTGGTACGTCGTGGAGTCCGAACCCGGGGACGTCTCCTCCCCGCGCCCGGAGCACCTCTGGCGCGCGGTCCTGCGCCGTCAGCGCAGCGAACTGGCGATGATCGCCACGTATCCGGACGACCCTTCGCTGAACTGAAGCTCCGGGCGGTCGGTACCCTTGGCGGTTATGAGCACTCTTGAGCCCGAGCGCGGGGCAGGTACGGGCACCCTCGTAGAGCCGACCCCGCAGGTGTCGAACGGCGACGGCGACCACGAGCGCTACGCCCATTACGTCCAGAAGGACAAGATCATGGCGAGTGCCCTGGAGGGCACCCCCGTGGTCGCGCTGTGCGGGAAGGTCTGGGTGCCGGGGCGCGACCCCAAGAAGTACCCGGTCTGTCCCATGTGCAAGGAGATCTACGAGTCCATGGGCGCCGGTGGCGACAAGGACAAGGGCAAGGGCGGCAAGGACAAGAAGTAGCGAGAAGCGGGCCGGAGCCGTCCGGCGACCATTGCGAGGGCCCCCGGGGCGCGTGTTCGACACGCGCCCCGGGGGCCCTTCGCGTTGTACGGGCTGCTTCGCCGGGTCACAGAGTGGTAGAGACCACTTGTCGGCGTCTGCGTGCGCACCTACTCTCCTGCCAGTTGTGCAGAACGAAACGCCCGTTGCGTATGTTGCAACGCCAATCGGTAGGGGTTCCCGGATGAAACTGTCTGCCCGAATTGCCGCCCCGGCCGCGGCGCTTGTGCTGGCGGGTCTCACCGCCACCGCCTGTGCGCCGCAGACCTCCGACACCGGAGCCAAGGGGGACGAGAAGACCGGCACGCTGCGCGTCTGGCTCTTCCAGGAGGTCGGCAACAAGCCCAAGGAACAGGTCGTCGACGCGGCGGTCGCCGACTTCGAGAAGGCCCACAAGGACGCGAAGGCCGAGGTCGAGTACATACCGGTCGACACCCGCGCCCAGCGCATCAAGGCCGCGTTCAACGACCCCAAGAGCGCCCCGGACCTCATCGAGTACGGCAACACCGACACCGCCGGATACGTCAAGGACGGCGGACTCGCCGACGTGAGCGCCGAGTTCGCCGCCTGGGACGAGGCCAAGGACACCGACCCGACCGCCAAGCAGTCCGTGACGGTCGGCGGCAAGGTCTACGGAGCGCCGCTCTTCGTCGGAGTGCGGGCGCTGTACTACCGCACGGACGTCTTCGAGGAGCTGGGGATCCAGGCCCCCAAGACCCAGGCCGAACTGATCTCCACCGCCAAGAAGATCCACAAGAAGAAGCCGGATCTGTACGGGCTCGCGGTCGGCGGCGCGTACACCTACGGTGCGATGCCGTTCATCTGGGCGGCCGGCGGCGAACTCGCCGACGAGAACGGCGGTACGTACAAGGCGGCCATCAACAGCGACAAGGCCCGCAAGGGCATCGAGGCCTACACCTCGCTCTTCGGCGACGACAACTGCCCGGCCGCCAAGTGCGCGGCCATGGGCGGCAACGCGACCGTCACCGCCTTCGCCTCCGGCAAGGCCGCCATGGCGATCGGCGGCGACTTCAGCCACACGGCCGTCGAGGCCGGATCGGTGAAGGGCAAGTACGCGGTCGTGCCGCTGCCCGGCATCGCCGAGGGCTCCGTCGCCCCCGCGTTCGCGGGCGGGAACAACATCGGCGTACTGAAGAGCAGCCCGCACCGCACCCTCGCCGTCGACCTGATGAAGTCCCTGACCGGCAAGCAGACCCAGGCCAGGATGTTCGACGCGATGGGCTTCCTGCCGACCTACACCGACGTACGGGACGCGGCCGCGAAGAAGGAACCGTTCGTCGAGCCGTTCGTCAAGACCCTCGGCGCGGGCGCCAAGTTCGTCCCGGCCTCGCCGGGCTGGGGCCAGATCGACTCCTCGCTGATCCTGCCGACGATGTTCCAGGAGATCGTCAGCGGCCGTAAGGAGGTGGCCGGGGCCGCGGACGACGCGGCGAAGAAGATGGACGCCGCGTTCGCCGACGCGGGCTGACCATGACCGCGAACAGTACGGCGTACAAAGCGCCCGGCGCGCCCGGAGCAGGCGGCGCCGCCCCGCGTCCGCTCCGGCGCCGCCGCCCGGCCCCGTCCGCGCGCCGCCCCGGCTGGACCCCCTGGCTCTACCTCCTGCCCGCACTCGTCCTGCTCGGCGGACTGCTCGTCTACCCGATCTACCAACTCGGCCTGATCTCCTTCCTGGAGTACACCCAGGCCCAGGTCAGCGGCGGTGAACCGACCACCTTCCAGGGGTTCGGGAACTACGCGGCCCTCTTCGGCGACGGCCAGTTCTGGCAGGTGCTGCTGGCGACCGTGGTCTTCGCCGCCGCCTGCGTACTGGCCACCCTGCTCGTCGGCTGCGCGCTCGCCGTCCTGCTGACCCGGATCCGCGCCCTGCCGCGGCTCGCCCTGATGATGGCCGCGCTCGGCGCCTGGGCGACCCCGGCGATCACCGGGTCCACCGTCTGGGTGTTCCTCTTCGACCCGGACTTCGGCCCGGTCAACCGGGTGCTGGGACTCGGCGACTTCTCCTGGACGTACGGGCGCTACAGCGCCTTCGCCCTGGTGCTGCTGGAAGTCCTGTGGTGCTCGTTCCCGTTCGTGATGGTGACCGTGTACGCGGGCATCCGGGCGATCCCCGCCGAGGTGCTGGAGGCGGCCGCGCTGGACGGCGCCTCGCAGTGGCGGATCTGGCGGTCCGTCATGGCGCCGATGCTGCGGCCGATCCTCGTCGTCGTCACCATCCAGTCGATCATCTGGGACTTCAAGGTCTTCACCCAGATCTACGTCATGACCAACGGCGGCGGCATCGCCGGCCAGAACCTGGTGCTCAACGTGTACGCGTACCAGAAGGCGTTCGCGTCCTCGCAGTACAGCCTCGGCTCGGCGATCGGCGTCGTGATGCTGGTGATCCTGCTGGCCGTCACGCTCGTCTATCTGCGGCTGGTGCGGCGTCAGGGGGAGGAACTGTGAGCGCACGGAGCATGCTGCGCGTCCGCCGGCCCGGCCGGCTGGCCGCCGAGGCCGCGGCCCTGCTGATCGCCGCCGCGGTCGCCTTCCCGCTGTACTGGATGGTGCTCTCCGCGCTCAAACCGGCGGGCGAGATCCAGTCCACCGACCCCCGTCCGTGGACGCTGTCGCCGTCCCTGGACTCGTTCCGCCTGGTCTTCGAGCAGAACGACTTCGGGCGGTACTTCCTCAACAGCCTGCTCGTCGCCGGCACGGTCGTCATCGCCTCCGCGCTGATCGCCTTCCTGGCGGCGACGGCCGTGACCCGGTTCAGGTTCCGCTTCCGGACCACGCTGCTGATCATGTTCCTGGTCGCGCAGATGGTGCCGGTCGAGGCGCTGACCATCCCGCTGTTCTTCCTGATGCGGGACTTCGGCCAGCTGAACACGCTCGGTTCGCTGATCCTGCCGCACCTGGCCTTCTCGCTGCCGTTCGCGATCTGGATGCTGCGCGGCTTCGTCAAGGCCGTCCCGGAGGCACTGGAGGAGGCCGCCTACATGGACGGTGCGAGCCGCACCCGCTTCCTGTGGCAGATCCTCTTCCCGCTGGTCTTCCCCGGCCTGGTGGCGACCAGCGTCTTCTCGTTCATCTCCACCTGGAACGACTTCCTGTTCGCGAAGTCGTTCATCATCAGCGACACCTCCCAGTCGACGCTCCCCATGGCGCTGCTGGTCTTCTTCAAACCCGATGAGAACGACTGGGGAGGGATCATGGCAGCCTCGACGGTGATGACCATTCCCGTTCTGGTCTTCTTCGTACTCGTACAGCGCCGCCTGGTCTCGGGACTCGGCGGAGCGGTAAAGGACTGACGCCATGGACATGGACACGGCCCCGACCCCCAACCCGATCTCCGGCCCGGTCCCGGCGTCCGGCCCGGTCCCGGCGCCCGACCTGATCCCGGCGCCCGTGCGCGCCGGTGGTGAAGGGCGCTGCGGCTTCCTGTTCGGACCGTCCACCACCATCACGGCGGCCCCCGGCACGGAGAACACCGAACGCTGGCTGCGCACCACGCTCGGCGCCGCCTTCGGCCTGCCGCTCGCCCCCCGGCCGGCTGCTGAGGGCGGCGAACACGCCACTGACACCGTCCGGCTGGGCATCGACCCGGCGCTGGAACCGGAGGGCTACCGGCTGAGCACCGGCACCGGCACCGGCGTCGAGATCACCGGAGGCAGTCCCGCCGGGGTCTTCTGGGGCGCGCAGACCCTCCGTCAGCTCCTGGGCCCCGAGGCCTTCCGCCGCGCACCCGTCAGCCCCGGCACGCAGCGCGCGATCCCCGTCGCGGACATCGAGGACGCCCCCCGCTTCCCCTGGCGCGGCATGATGCTCGACGTGGCACGGCACTTCCTGCCCAAGGACGACGTGCTGCGCTATCTCGACCTCCTCGCCGCGCACAAGCTGAACGTCTTCCACTTCCACCTCACCGACGACCAGGGCTGGCGCATCGAGATCAAGCGCTTCCCCCGGCTCACCGAGGTCGGTTCCTGGCGCTCGCGCACCAAGCACGGCCACCGGGCCTCCGAGCTGTGGGACGAGACCCCGCACGGCGGGTACTACACGCAGGACGACATCCGCGAGATCGTCGCGTACGCCGCCGAGCGGCACATCCGGGTCGTCCCCGAGATCGACATCCCCGGCCACTCGCAGGCCGCCATCGCCGCGTACCCCGAACTGGGCAACGCGGACGTCGTCGACACCACCGCCCTCTCCGTCTGGGACACCTGGGGCATCAACGCGAACGTACTCACCCCCACCGACAACACCCTGCGCTTCTTCGAGGGCGTCCTCGAAGAGGTGCTCGACCTCTTCCCCGCCGCCACCTCGCCGTTCATCCACATCGGCGGCGACGAGTGCCGCAAGGACCAGTGGAAGGAGTCGCCGGTCGCCCAGGCCCGGATCGACGAATTCGGCCTGGCCAACGAGGACGAACTGCAGTCCTGGATCATCCGGCACTTCGACACCTGGCTCACCGCGCGCGGCCGCCGCCTGATCGGCTGGGACGAGATCCTGGAGGGCGGCCTCCCGGCGGGCGCCGCCGTGTCGTCCTGGCGGGGCTACGGCGGAGGCATCGCCGCCGCCGAGGCAGGCCACGATGTCGTCATGTGCCCGGAGCAGCACGTGTACCTGGACCACCGTCAGGACGGCGGCCCCGACGAGCCGATGCCCATCGGCTTCGTCCGCACCCTGGAGGACGTCTACCGCTTCGAGCCCGTACCGGCGGGCCTCTCCGAGGAGGCGGCCCGTCACATCCTGGGCACCCAGGCCAATGTCTGGACCGAGGTGATGCAGAACCGGGCCCGCGTCGACTACCAGGTCTTCCCGCGCCTCGCGGCGTTCGCGGAGGTCGCCTGGTCGCCGCTGCCCGCCTCCGCCGAGCGGGACTTCGCCGCCTTCGAGCACCGAATGACCACGCACTACGCCCGGCTCGACGCCCTCGGCGTCGACTACCGGCCGCCGGCCGGCCCGCTGCCCCGTCAGCAGCGACCCGGAGTGCTGGGACGACCCATCGACGGGGTGCCCCCGAACGTGTGATCCCGGCCGCACCCGGTCGCCGGCCGGCCCACTCCTGAGGAGCGGGCCGGCCGACTGGTTTTTTGTCCGGAACTCGCCCTGCCGGAACGGAACGCGGCACTCGGGCGCCAGAACAGAACAATCACCCACGAGCCATACCGAAGAACTGCAATTCACACTCTGCGCCGAAGCAGGGTGAAACGGGAACATTCCCCTGATCGGGGATGGATACGCCCTTCGCGGACCCTCGCGTCGGTCCGATCCGAAGATGTGCCAGAGTTGCCACGTCCAGGCTTTGAGCACGTACCGTACGGCGAAACAGCCGGACAGCCGGGACACCGGGAAGGGGCAGCTGGGTTGACCACGCACGCACCGCAGGCGACGCAGTCCGTGACGCTGCCGGCCTCGCTCGACGAGGCCGTGGCGGCGCTCGGAGCCATGCCTGCCGCCGTTCCCGTGGCGGGCGGAACAGACCTGATGTCGGCCGTCAACAAGGGGCTGCTGCGCCCCTCGGGCCTGGTCGGCCTCGGCCGGATCAGCGAACTGCGCGGCTGGCACTACCAGGACGGCCACGCCCTGCTCGGCGCCGGCCTCACCCACGCACGCATGGGACGGCCCGACTTCGCGGCCCTGATCCCCGCACTGGCCGCGTCGGCACGCGCGGCCGGACCGCCCCAGATCCGTAACGCCGGAACGCTCGGCGGCAACATCGCCACCGCGGCCCCGACCGGCGACGCCCTGCCGGTGCTCGCCGCGCTGGAGGCCGAGCTGGTCATCGCGGGTCCGGGCGGCGCCCGGCGCGAGATCCCGGTCTCGCACCTGCTGGCCGGCCGCGACATGCTCGAACCCGCCGAACTCATCGGCTTCGTCCGGGTACCGCTGCTGCACGCCCCCCAGGTCTTCCTGAAGGCCACCGGCCGCACCGGCCCCGGCCGCGCCACCGCGTCCGTCGCGATCGTCCTCGACCCGGCCCGGCGCGGGGTGCGCTGCGCGGTCGGCGCCATCGCGCCGATGCCGCTGCGGCCGCTGGAGGCCGAACGCTGGATCGCCTCCCTGATCGACTGGGACGGTGAACGGGGCTTGGCCCCCGACGCGCTGGCCGCCTTCGGCGAGTACGTCGCCGCGGCCTGCATCCCGGACCAGCCACCGTCCGACGGGGGCGAGGCGGTACCGCTGCCCCCCGCCGTACTGCACCTGCGGCGGACCGTCGCCGCGCTGGCCCGACGAGCGCTGGGGAGGGCACTGTCGTGAGCAACGAGGACCACAACGATCAGCACGATCAGCACGGGCAGCAGGAGCACCTGCGGCACGGGGGCTGGCAGCCGACACCGCAGGGCGGCGAGTACGACGCGGAGGCTACCGCCTTCGTCCATCTGCCGCCGGAGGACCTGGCGGACATCCCGCTGGCCGCGCCCGGCCACGGATACGTGCCGCCGATGATCGTGCCGCTGACCCCGGCGGCCGGGCTCGACCCGTCGGCCACGGGCAGCTGGATCGTGCAGACGCAGAGTCAGCAGGAGCGGGGTACGGGGGCGGAGCAGCAGGCCCCCGGGGCGGTGCACTGGCCGGACCCGAACCAGCAGCAGGGCCCGAACTATCAGCAGGCCCCGAACCATCAGCAGGGCCCGTACGACTACGACTACGAGTACCCGCAGCAGGCGCCCCAGGCCCCGCACGCGCCGCAGAGCCCGCAGACCCCGCACGATCCGTACGCGCAGGAGCAGTACCGGGAGACCCCGGCGGCCACGGGCCAGTGGAACTTCACCGAGTCCACGGAGTACGGCATCCACACGGGCCGGGCGGGGCAGCAGGGTCTCGCCGACCCCGCCGCTCCCGTCGACCACACCGGGCAGCACGGTGGCCACACCGACCCCACGGGTCACACCGGCCACACCGGCCAGTGGACGATTCCGGTGGCGGATGGCGATATCCCGGAGGAGTCGGGCGAGTTCGCGGCCTCGGCCCTGGCCGCCCAGTGGTACGGGGACCGGACCCCGCCGGCCACGCTGCCGGGCGGCGCGCCCGCACCGTGGGCGACGCAGGAACCGGTCCAGGAGCAGGCCCCGGAGCCCGTCGCGGAGCCCGCGACCGCGCCCGTGCCCGAGGCCGGGGCGGACCTCGCGGCCGATCCCGCACTCCTGACGGACAGGGAGCCGGAGTACACGCCGGGAGCCGAGTCCGAGCAGGCCCAGGCCCAGGTACAGGCACAGGTCGAGGCGTCGTCCGTAACGTACGAGGACACCCCGCACGCCCCCGAGGCGGTACCGGCCGTGGCGGCCGAGGCCGTCCCCGTACCGGATGGTGCCGGTGCCCCGCACACCCCGGAAGCGCCCTCCGGAACCGTTGCCGAAGCCGCCTCCGAGCACCCGGCGGAGGACGAACCGCAGCCGGAGCCGAAGCCGGAGCCGGAACCTGAGCCGAAGCCGAAGCCCGAGCTGGATCCCGAGTCCGAGGACCCGCAGACGGCGGCGGCCCCCGAAACCGCGGCACCTCCGGTGCCGGTGACCGCACCTGACGCAGCCCTCCAGGAATCCCAGCAGGCAGATCCTCAGCCGGCCGATCCTCAGCCGGAAGACCCCCAGCAGGCAGACCCCCGGTCGGCAGATCCTCAACCGGCCGATTCCCGGTCGGCCGATCCCGAGCCGGAAGAATCCGGCCCGCCAGGCGTTCCCGACGAACACCCCGCCGCGTCCTACGTCCTGCACGTGAACGGCGCCGACCGCCCCGTCACCGACGCCTGGATCGGCGAGTCGCTCCTCTACGTGCTGCGCGAGCGCCTCGGCCTCGCCGGCGCCAAGGACGGCTGCTCGCAGGGCGAGTGCGGCGCGTGCAACGTCCAGGTGGACGGCCGACTGGTCGCCTCCTGCCTGGTCCCGGCGGCGACCGCGGCGGGCAGCGAGGTCCGTACGGTCGAGGGCCTGGCCGTGGACGGCGAGCCGTCCGACGTCCAGCGCGCGCTGGCCAAGTGCGGCGCCGTCCAGTGCGGCTTCTGCATCCCCGGCATGGCGATGACCGTCCACGACCTGCTGGAGGGCAATCACGCCCCCAGCGAACTGGAGACGCGCCAGGCGCTCTGCGGAAACCTCTGCCGCTGTTCCGGCTACCGCGGCGTCCTCGACGCCGTCAACGAGGTCGTCGCAGGCCGCGAGGCGCCCATCGATCCCGCCTCGTCGGACTCCACGTCCCCGGAGCCCGACGAGGCCCGTATCCCGCACCAGGCGACCCCCGGCGCCGGTGGCGTCCAGCAGCCCCACCCGCAGGACGGAGGCATGGCGTGAGCAACGACGCAGCCACCGCTGCCAACGCGACCAGCACACGGATCACCACCCAGACGGGCACCGACCCGACGGCCGAGGGCCCCGACACCGAGCCGCCCGCGCTCGGCCTCGGCGTCTCGCTGCCCCCCGCCGACGCGCGCGCCAAGACCGAGGGCACCTTCCCGTACGCCGCCGACCTCTGGGCCGAGGGCCTGCTCTGGGCGGCCGTCCTCCGCTCCCCGCACCCGCACGCCCGGATCCTGTCCATCGACACCTCGGCCGCTGTCGGGATGACGGGGGTACGGGCCGTCATCACGCACGAGGAGATCCCGGGGGAGACCGTGTACGGACGCCGGGTCGTCGACCGTCCGGTCTTCGCGTCCGACCTGGTCCGCCACCACGGCGAGCCGATCGCCGCGGTCGCCGCCGACCACCCGGACACGGCCAGGCTCGCCGCCGCGGCCATCGCCGTCGAGTACGAGATCCTGGAACCGGTCACCGACCCGGAGAAGGCCTTCGCCGCCGAACCGCTGCACCCCGACGGCAACCTGATCCGCCACATCCCGCTCCAGTACGGCGACCCCGAGGCCACCGGCGAGGTCGTGGTCGAGGGCCTGTACCGCATCGGCCGCCAGGACCCGGCCCCCATCGGCGCCGAGGCCGGGCTCGCCGTGCCCCGCCCCGACGGTGGCGTGGAGATCTACACCGCCTCCACCGACCCGCACACCGACCGCGATCTCGCCGCCGCCTGCTTCGGCCTCGAACCGGACCGGGTGAAGGTCGTCGTCACGGGTGTCCCCGGCGCCACCGGCGACCGCGAGGAGCCCGGGTTTCAGCTCCCGCTCGGCCTGCTCGCCCTGCGTACCGGCTGCCCGGTCAAGCTGGCAGCCACCCGCGAGGAGTCCTTCCTCGGCCACTCCCACCGGCATCCCACTCTGCTGCGCTACCGCCACCACGCGGACGCCGAAGGCCGGCTGGTGAAGGTCGAGGCGCAGATCCTGCTCGACGCGGGCGCGTACGCCGACTCCTCGTCCGAGTCGCTGGCCGCCGCGGTCGCGTTCGCCTGCGGCCCGTACGTCGTCCCGCACGCCTTCATCGAGGGCTGGGCGGTCCGTACGAACAACCCGCCGTCCGGACACGTCCGGGGCGAGGGCGCGATGCAGGTCTGCGCGGCTTACGAGGGCCAGATGGACAAGCTGGCCGCCAAGCTCGGCATCGACCCGGCCGAACTGCGCCTGCGCAACGCCCTGTCCACCGGCGACATCCTGCCCACCGGCCAGACGGTGACCTGTCCGGCGCCGGTGGCCGAACTCCTGGAATCCGTAAGGGACTTCCCCCTCCCCGCACTTCCCAAGGACTCCCCGGAGGACGACTGGCTGCTCCCCGGCGGCCCCGAGGGCGCGGGCGAACCCGGTGCGGTGCGCCGAGGGGTCGGCTACGCGCTCGGCATGGTCCACATGCTCGGCGCGGAAGGCGCCGACGAGGTCTCCACGGCCACCGTCAGGGTCCACGACGGCATCGCCACGGTCATCTGCGCGGCGGTCGAGACGGGCCAGGGCTTCTCGACCCTCGCCCGCCAGGTCGTCCAGGAGACCCTGGGCATCGAAGAGGTCCACGTCGCGTCCGTCGACACCGACCAGCCCCCGGCGGGGCCGGCCACGCACGGCCGCCACACCTGGGTCTCGGCCGGAGCGGTGGAACGCGCCGCCAAGATGGTCCGCACCCAGCTCCTCCAGCCGCTGGCCCACAAGTTCGGCATGTCCACGGAACTGCTGCAGATCGCCGACGGCAAGATCACCTCGTACGACGGCGTGCTGTCCACGACGGTCACCGAGGCGATGGACGGCAAGGAACTCTGGGCCACCGCCCAGTGCCGCCCCCACCCGACCGAGCCCCTCGACGAATCCGGCCAGGGCGACGCCTTCGTCGGCCTCGCCTTCTGCGCGATCCGCGCCGTGGTGGACGTGGACATCGAGCTCGGCTCCGTCCGGGTCGTGGAGATGGCGATCGCCCAGGACGTCGGCCGGGTCCTCAACCCGTCCCAGCTGGCGACCCGTATCGAGGCCGGCATCACCCAGGGCATCGGCGCCGCCCTCACCGAGAACCTCCGCAGCGCCCGCGGCCTGATCCGCCACCCCGACCTCACCGGCTACGCCCTCCCGACCGCCCTGGACGCCCCCGAGATCCGCATCGTCAAACTCGTCGAGGAACGCGACGTGGTGGCCCCCTTCGGCGCCAAGCCCGCCTCGGCGGTCCCCGTGGTGACGTCCCCGGCAGCAGTGGCCGCCGCCGTACGAGCAGCCACCGGCCGCCCGATCAACCGCCTCCCCATCAGGCCCCAGGCAGCGGTGGCGGCGTCCAACTCCTGAGCCCCGCACGAATGGCGTGATCCGGGTTGCGGACGCAACCCGGAAGTGCGCGGTTTCACCACTGCTCACTAGGGTGAGCAGTGAAGCCGAGGGCCGACGCGCCGATCGGCTGTCGCCGAACGGGGGAGGGCGATGTGGGGCAGAGCGGTCCTGGGGCGGAAACCCCGGCACACCCATGGCACGTCATCGGAGCGGTGGGGGCCGCCGGGGCGGTGTCCCCGGGAGTCGCGGGCGAACTGGTCACCGAGCTCTCGTCGTTCACGAAGTTCCGCGACCGCATCGACGTCCTCCTGCACGACCTCAAGACTTCCCCGGCGGGCCCGGGGAAGGTCGGCGAAGACACGATGGGGCGCGAACGATTCGGCGGCGGCAAGGGCGAGTGGTCGGAGGCGGACGCCCTGCACGGCTCGTACTCCAAGGTCATCAAGGAGCTGGAGGAGCTGTCCCAGCTGCTCTCCGACTCCATCGAGGGCATGAGCATCGCCGTGCTCGGGGCTCATAAGGGCTACGAGAACGTCGACCTGGACATCCGGGGCCGCATGCTCGCGATCCAGGACGGCATGAGCGCCCGCCACAAGGCCGAGCAGGCAGCAGCGGCGAAGCAGGACGACGGGCATTCGGGCCGACCGGAGAGGACGGCGTCTCCGCCGGAGGACACGTCCGGAGGCGCGGGCACGTGACGGGGACTACGGGGACGGAAGAGGCGGCGACGTGAGCCCGACCTTCGACAGCATGAGCCACGAGCGGATGCTGGAGTGGCTGGACGCGGCCAAAAGCGCTGAGATCCAGGGCGCGGCGGATCGTCTTTCGAGCGCGGCGTCGGAGATCCGCAAGATCGCCGAGGACCTGAAGGTCCGTCCGCAGTGGGTGGAGTGGAAGGGCCAAGGGGCCGATGCGTTCCGCACATGGAGTGCAGATTTGGCCAATGCGACGCTGCGCCTGGGAGATTACAGCGAAGGCGTGTCCAAGTGGCTCGGTGAGGCATCGAACGCGATCGCATTGGCGCAGGCGTCGATTCCCCGCACCGAGGCGGGTGCACAGGCCAACCTGGAGGCAGCTCTCGCTGCCCGGAACGATCCGGATGCTTCGGATGTGGCGAGGAAGTCCGCGGAGACGCTGATCGAGTCGGGGAAGAGGAACAGGGAAGAGGCGGCCGCGCAGATGCGGAGGCTGTCGCAGACGTACACCCTCTCGTCGTCGCAGATGATGTCTCTGGAGAAGCCGGTGTTTCCGGCATTGCCGGGGGCGATCGCACTGCAAGGCGCTGATAGGCGCGACGGACGACAGAATGGACGAATTCCGCCAGGGTCGACGCCCACATCCGCTTCCAGTGGTGTGGTGCACCCCGGTGTACCAGGAAACCGCGCTGAAGCCATGGTTGATGTGACCGCGCCTGTCAGCAGCGTGAATCCCACCTCGCACACGATGTCGCCCCCCGTCTCCAGGTCGGTGGACATGGAAATAGATGGAGTGGCCGCGCTGCCGGATACGCCGCCCTCACCGGTTGCGAATCCAGTAGTGCCGCAGACCGGGCCCAGGCCTGACATTCTTCCCTCGCTGACGCCGGGCGTCATTCCGCTCGCTCCTCATGGCAGCCGCTCAGCACCGCGCAGCACCAGTGGAGGAGGCAGCACGACTGGTTTGCCGCGTCCGTCAGTGTCTGCTCCGGGGGTGACTCCGCAGGGCCCCGGTCCGGTGGGCCGTGCCCCCGGGCCCAACGGGATCACGGGTGGCCGCGCTGTACCCCCGGAGTCAGGACGCTCTGCTGTGGGAATCCCTCGTGGAACGGTCATCGGCAACGAGAGCCCCCGCGGCACAGCGCCCATGGGGCGTGTCCCGGGTATGGGCGGCGGAGTCGGTTCCGGAGTCTCTCCGATCACGGGCGGCAGCAGCCGCCGGCTGGCCGGGGAGTCTGGTGGCGCGGTCGGCGGTCGCCAACAACAGAGTCGCGGGTCTGCACGCCCGTTCACTGCAGGGGGCTCCGGTCTGGTGAGGGGCGGAGCCTCGGGCGGCTCGACGCGCAATGGCTCCGGGGCGCACAGGACAGGGCGGGACGAGAACGTTGATCGGCCGGACTACCTGGTCGAAGACGATGAGACCTGGCAGCAGGGCGGCCGACGCGTTGTTCCGCCGGTCATCGACTGATCAGCAGGGAACTCATGAGGGACTTGGATGCGCATCAGGAACGAAGGACCGACACGACGGCGACCCGCGCTGGCGGCTGCGCTGGGCCTACTCCTGGTAGGCGGTTCTGTTGTGCCCGCGTTTGCTGACTCCACGCGTTCCATGCAGTGGCATCTCGACGCCATGAAGGCAGACGACATGTGGGAAACGAGTACGGGCAAGGGCGTTGTCGTTGCAGTGCTCGATACCGGTGTGGACCCGGCGAACCCGGACCTGGCCGGGCGGGTCCTCAAGGGAAGGAACTTGGAGTCGGACGTCGCGGGTGATGAGCACACCGACTACGACGGCCACGGTACGAGCATGGCCGGCCTGATCGCGGGGACGGGCCGGAGCAACGGAGGGAACGGCGCCTTCGGTCTTGCGCCAGGAGCGAAGATCCTACCGATCCGCATGCCCGATTCGGGAGTAGGGGCAACCCAGGCCGAGGGGGACGCAAAGTTCAATCGAGTTGCTCCTGTGGCGATTCGGTACGCGGTGGAACGCGGCGCAAAGGTCATCAACATTTCCCTGGGTGCGCAGGCAGGTTCGCAAGCGCTTACAGATGCGGTGAAGTATGCGCTCGACAATGGATCGCTGATCTTCGCGGCAGCCGGCAACAGCGGTGATGGAGCCAACCTGCTCGAATACCCGGCTGGGACGCCCGGGGTTGTCGGCGTAGGCGCCATCGGCCATGACTCGAAGAAGACCGACGAGTCCCAACACGGGCCGCAGATCGACCTCACAGCACCCGGGATCGACATGGTCCATCCCTGCACGGGCGGAACCCAACTGTGCAAGACGAGCGGAACCAGCGATGCCACCGCCATCGCCTCCGCCTCCGCCGCCCTCATCTGGGCCAAGCACCCCGACTGGACCAACAATCAGGTCCTCCGCGTCATGCTGAACACGGCCGGCGCCCCCACCAGCGGCGCCAAGCGCAACAACTACGTCGGCTACGGCATCGTCCGCCCCCGCATCGCCCTCAAAACCCCGGGCACCCCCGGCCCGGCAGACGTGTACCCGCTTCCCGACCTCGCGGCGGCCAAGAGCCCCAGCCCCTCCGCCGAACCTTCCAGAGCAACCGGAAGCCAGGAGAAGAAGGACGAGAAGCAGGCCGCCGCAGCCCCCGCATCCGATGACAGAAGCAACACCGGTCTCTGGATCGGCCTCGGCATTGGTGCCGTCGCTCTGATCGGCGCAGTGGTCGCGGCCCTGGCCGTTCGGGTCCGTCGTCGAAGGCATGCCGTCGTCCCAGCCACGTACCCGCTCCAGCCCCCACATCCCCATCCGTGCCCGCAGCCCACGCACCCGTCATGCGTACCCCCACCGGCCACTCCCCCCGACTCCAACTCGCCCTGGGTATAGGCACAGATACGGACTGCGTGCTGCCGCTGCGATGTAGTGTTCTTGGCCGGAATGATCAGCAAGGGTAAACGGGGGCTGCGCATGGCGTGGGACGAGTGGGAACAGATCAAATCCGAGCTGACCGATCGGCAGCCCGTGGCGATGCGGATCAACCACGTTCCGATGGAGCCACCCACTGGGCCCAGCGCCGTAACAGGTGGTCTGAAGTCCAGCAAGAAGGCCTGGGTCACGGCTGGGGAAGGGGTGGGTTCGCTTCGCCGGAGCATTGGCACCGCGCTGACTCAACTGGAGGACAGCCAGGCAGGGCTCGGCGCAACCACGGGTTGTCTGAGCACGGCCGCGCAGAAAGACGTGTACGACTCCTGGAAGAGGTACGCCGAAAAGGTCAGCGAGCGGTGCGGCGCGCTCCAAAAGATTCTGGAACAGGTGGGCCACGACCTGTTGTCGACCGATGGCGCGGTCGAGGGCGAGATGCAGAAGCTGAACGTCAAGTACGCGGACACGGACGCCATCGGCGGCCGGGCGAAGGGCCAGTGACACCAGGATGGACTACGCCACACTCAAGGCCTTCAAGCCCTCCGAGTTCGAGGACGCCGCCGACGGGTACCGCTCCATGGGCAAAGTGGCCCAGGCAGCCAAGGACCACATCGAGAACACCGTCGCCGCCGGCATGCGCGGGACGTTGGAGGGCGAGGCGGCGGAGGCGTCACAGAAGCAGCTTCAAGCCCTGGCGAAGAACTTCCACTACACCCTGACCGAATGCGGCGTGATCAGCACGGCCCTCAACGGCTTCGCCTATGACATGGCGGCTGCCAAGCGGACTCTGAACGCGGCGATCGAGGACGCCCAGGCGGACGGCTGCACGGTGAATGGGGACGGCTCGGTCACATACCCGGCGGGCCGGAGGCCAGGCGAAGAGAAGGTCGCTGACGGCGGCACGGTGACAGGAAGCGTCGGAGGCAGTCCGACCTCCGATGCCCTGGAGCGCCAGGCGGCGAACATCCACCCGAACCCGAACTACGGCAAGGCGACGGGGTACGCGAACCGGATCGCCGACGCGCTCAAGGAAGCCACGGACGCGGACACGAAGTGGGCACCGAAAATACGGGCCCTCAAGGCTGATGACGACCTGACCGTGTCTGCCCGGGATTGGGCGGATGTCAGGTCGGATACGGGGGGCGTGCGCGGGGCGGCTGATGCCTATCTCGACACGATCAAGCCACCGCCCAAGAACGACTGGCCCCAGGACAACGCCAACTGGTGGAAAGGTCTGTCCGAGGAGCAGCGTGCAGCTTATGTCTCCATGCACCCCGCGAGTATCGGAGCGCTCGACGGTCTCCCCTCCGACGTACGCGACGAAGCAAATCGCACCGTGCTTGCGGAACAACGCGGCGCCAAGCAAGTGGAGTACGACGCGTGGCTCAAGAAGGAACCGGAACACTACAAGCCCTACATCAGCCCCCTCACGGGTCGCGAGGTGAAGGGTGCGATGGTCCCGACCGAGGAGTGGAAGGAGTGGAACGAGAAGAAACAGCAGATCGAGAACGGCTTCAAGGGCATGGACGACATCCAGAAGCGTTTCGACAGCTACACGAGCGAGAGCACTCGCCCCTATCTGCTCGGATTTGACGGCAACAATATGGGGCGCGCCATTGTCTCCATCGGAAATCCGGACACTGCCGACAACGTGGTGACGTACGTACCCGGAACGTTTGCCAAGCTGGAGTCCATTGACGGAGACCTCGGCAGGGCTGAGGCGCTCCAATTGGCGGCGGAGCGCCAGGATCTCGCTCATTCGACGGCCTCGATCGTGTGGCTCGGCTACGACGCCCCGCAGGCCATCGCGAGCGATGCGATGGAGACCGAGTGGGCGGACAAGGCCGAGGAGCCGTTGGGCAATTTCCTTCAGGGTATTGAGGAAGCCAACCATCGCGATGTGAACCAGACGCTCCTGGGGCACAGCTATGGATCCCTGGTGGCAGGCCAGACGATGAGCTCCCATATAGACCTGCCGGTCGACAACGCGATCATGGTGGGTAGCCCGGGCGTGGGCGTGGACCACGCGAAGGACCTGAACATCCCGGCGGACCATGTCTTCGCGGCCACAGCCAAGAACGATCTCATCAACCTCGCCCCGCCGCCGGCAGGTCCCCTGGCACCCCTCAACCCGAAGGCCTACATGGAGCTTTTCGACGACCACTCGATCGTTCACGGAACCGACCCGGTCTCCGACGACTTCGGCGGCGTGGTCTTCGACGTCCCCGACGGAAAGCTGCCGGGCTCTGGCGGGGAGATGATGCCCGCGCACTCCCAGTACTGGGACGCAAAGCCCCTCGGCAGCCTGGCAAAGATCGTTACCGGAGGGCGGCCGTGAATCTGCGCAGGATATTCCCGGCTGCCGCGCTGCTGGCCATGACGGCCACGGTGACCGCGTGCGGGGTGCAGGAGAGCGGACTGGAAACCGGCGGAAAGACACCGAAACAGGTCACGATGAACGAGCAGCAGGCGATCGACCGGGCAGAGGAAATCATTCACCAGGCGGTGGACGGGATGTCCCCCGCACCGACACTGGAGCGCATCGGCCCGGCGCCCGTCGGCCCCTGCATCGCCCGGGACGACCACGGCCCTGACGACCGCGTGCAGGTCACCGTGGTCTACAAACTGACCGGTGTTCCAGGGCGCGAGGCCCAGAAGCTCGTGCGACAGGCACGGGACGCCTGGCTGAAGCGAGGCCACAAATACAACACGTCGGGCGAAGCCGACTGGCCTGGCCCCTTTCCTGCGATCTACATGCGCACGGAGCCCGACGATTTCTGGATGGACGCCATGACCGGCGTCGTGGATCGGGCCAAGGGCGAAGGCCTCGCCTCTCTCAAGGTGACATCACCCTGCTTCCTCCCGCCGGGGAAGTCCTCGGGGTCGACTGCGGCCGACCCCGTTGCCCTGGAGGAGTCGCAGGCCGACGATCCCGCCCGACGTCGGGCCCTCGGCCATTCCAGCCGTGTCTACGACGTCCTGCGGGCCGGGTCTGCGCCCACGCGGCCAGGGGAAGGCCTCAGCACGGTCCGGGACGAGGCCGGGGCGTCGGTTCATCACGCCTGGTCGACGGAGTCGTTGCCGGAGGATGTGAGAGTACGGGCCCTGGCACGCGCGCAGGCGTACTTCCAGCGCGAGGGATGGATTGTGCGCCACGTGCCGACGCGTGAGGGCACCCCCGCCGTCGTCGCCCGCCACCCCGAAGAGGGCACGATCGCACAGGTCGCAGCCTCGACCACCGGCGCGGTGCGGGTTGCGGTCACGACGCCCGCCAACGGTCCGGCGTCTGCAGACGTGTGACGGACGCCTCCGCCGTACGTCGGGTTCGTCATCGAGAAGTCGATCCTGGAACGGACGCTCGGCGGAGCCGAGGTGTTGGAGGAGCAGTTGCCGCATCTGCTGGAGTGCATGCGGCGGATGAACCACCTCACGGTGCAGGTGATGCCCTCGGATCAGCACGCGCACGCGGGGTTGAACGGGCTGATGCAGTTGATGTGCACGGCGGAAGGCCGCAATCTGGTCTTCGCGGAGAGCCAGGGCAGCGATAGGTTGATTTCACAGCCGGAGCAGGTCGGTGACATGTTCGACCTCTTTGGCATCCTGCGGGCCCAGGCGCTCACTCCGTGGGAGTCGGCGGAGATCATCGAAACGAAGGCGAGGCAACTGTGACCACCGGGCCCGAGCTCTCCTGGTTCAAGTCCAGCTGCAGCAACAACGAGGGCGGCGCCTGCACAGAGGTCGCCACCTACCCCCACACCGTCCACGTCCGTGACTCCAAGGTCGTCGACCTCCCCACCCTCGCCGTCGCCCCCGTCGCCTGGACCGCCTTCCTGGCCGGCGCAGTGGCGGGCCGACCGTGAGCATGCTGCGGGCTACTGATCCCGGTCCCGCCGTGGTCCTCATCACCGGGGTAATGGCTTCCGGCAAGTCGACCGTGGCCCAGGCCCTCGCCGAGCGGTTGCCCCGGTCCGTTCATGTGCGCGGGGATGTCTTCCGGCGGATGGTGGTCTCCGGGCGGGCCGAGATGGTGCCGGGGGCGTACGAGGAGGCTGCTGCTCAACTCCGGCTCCGGTACCGGCTGTCGGCGATGACGGCCGACGCGTATGCGGGTGAGGGCTGGACCGCCGTGGTCCAGGACGTGGTGCTGGGCGAGGAGTTGGCCGCGTACGTCGAACTCGTACGGACACGGCCGCTGTACGTCGTCGTGCTCGCTCCCGAGCCGCAGGCCGTTGCCGAGCGGGAGGCCGGGCGGGGGAAGAGCGGTTACGGGGCCGGGTGGACGGTGGAGTCGCTGGACCGGGTGCTGCGGGAGGAGACGCCTCGGATCGGGCTCTGGCTGGATACGTCCGGGCAGACCGTGCAGGAGTCGGTGGACGCGGTTCTCGCGGGGCTCGACCGGGCGCGTGTGGGGATTCCAGGGGCGGCCGGTCCTGAATTCCTTGGTCACTGACTTTCGTAGGTGTACGGACCTTCGTACGCGCGGAAACGGCTGCCCCTTTTGCCGCAGGGACAGCCGTTTCGGTCATTCGAGGCCGTGACCGGATTCGAACCGGTGTAACTCGAGTTGCAGTCGAGCCCCTGAACCACTCGGGCACACGGCCGTGTGTTTCTCGTTGTGGTTCGACCGTAGGGGCGGGTGTGCCGGCCGTTCAAGGGTGCGGGGCGGGGTGCAATGCGACTGCCATACCGCGTTCACGATCGGCATCGTGGTCCTACGACCAACGGCGGACCGGCGGACCGTCTCGCGACAGGGCTCATATGGGATTTCGCCCCTTACTCTTGGGCTCATGAGTGCCCTGGAACCGCGGGACGACGTCGATGTCCCGCCTCTCGCCGTGGACGCCCCTGCCGCCGCCGAATCCGGAGGGGTGCTCGGGCGGAGCTATCGGGCGCTGAGCATCGGCATCGTCTCCGTCGTGTTTCTGATCGCCTTCGAGGCGACCGCGGTGGGGACCGCGATGCCGGTCGCCGCGCGGGAGCTGCACGGCATTCCGTTGTACGCGTTCGCGTTCTCCGCGTACTTCACGACCAGCCTCTTCGCCATGGTGCTCTCCGGGCAGTGGGCGGACCGGCGCGGTCCGCTGGGGCCGCTCGCCGCCGGGATCAGCGCGTTCGCGGCGGGGCTGCTGCTCTGCGGGACCGCCGGGACCATGTGGGTCTTCGTCGCGGGGCGGGCCGTGCAGGGGCTCGGCGGCGGGCTGGTGATCGTGGCGTTGTACGTGGTGATCAGCCGGGCCTACCCGAAGCGGCTGCAGCCGTCGATCCTGGCCGCGTTCGCCGCGAGCTGGGTGATCCCCTCGGTCGTCGGGCCGCTCGCCGCCGGGAGTGTGACCGAGCACCTGGGGTGGCGCTGGGTCTTCATCGGCATCCCGGTCCTCGTCGTGTTCCCGCTGGCGCTCGCGCTGCCCGCGATCCGGCGGCGGGCGGCGGGGCCGGCCGATCCGGCGGCGCCCGTCGAGCCGTACGACCGGCGGCGCATCATGCTCGCGCTCGGGATCTCGCTGGGCGCGGCGCTGCTCCAGTACGCCGGGCAGGAGCTGAACTGGTTCGCGCTGCTGCCGGCCGCCGTGGGTGTCGCACTGCTCGTGCCCGCCGTGCGCGGGCTGCTGCCGCCCGGCACCGGACGGGCGGCGCGCGGGCTGCCCTCCGTGGTGCTGCTGCGTGGCGTGGCGGCCGGGTCGTTCATCGCCGCCGAGTCCTTCGTACCGCTGATGCTGGTGACCCAGCGCGGACTCAGTCCGACGATGGCCGGGTTCTCGCTCGCGGCCGGTGGCGGGACCTGGGCACTCGGTTCGTACGTACAGTCCCGGCCGCGCCTGGAGCCGTACCGGGAGCGGATGATGGTGGGCGGCATGGTGCTGGTCGCCGCCGCGATCGCGGCCGCGCCGTCCGTGCTGATCGACTCGGTGCCGGTCTGGACCGTCGCCGTGGCCTGGGCCTTCGGGTGCTTCGGCATGGGCGTGGTGCTCGCGTCGACGAGCGTGCTGCTGCTGAAGCTGTCGGCGCCGGAGGAGGCGGGGGCGAACTCGGCAGCCCTCCAGATCTCCGACGGGCTCTCCAACGTACTGCTGCTGGCCGCGGGCGGAGCGGCCTTCTCGGCGCTCGGCGGCGGGGCCGTGGGGGCCGTGCACGACGCGGCGGGGGCGGGGGCGGGGGCCGCGGGGTCTCATCCGGGGGCGTTCGCGGTGGTCTTCCTGCCGATGGCGGGGGTTGCGCTGGTGGGGGCGTGGGTGGCGGCGCGGGTGCGGGCAGACGCGTAGTACCGCGCAGTACCGTCGGTTCATGGCTGGTCTGAATCTTCGGTTTACCGAAGAAGAGCTGGATGCCCTGCGTGCGCGTGCCCAGGCGGAGGGGCGGAGCATGCAGTCCTTCGCCCACGATGCGGTGATCACCGTCATGAACGAACACTCACGCCTCTTCGACGAGGCGGCGGAGCATGCGCTGAAGGCGAGCGAGGAGCTCAACCGGAGGCTCGCCCGATGCAGTACCTGACCCTGCCCGAGCTGCTCGACCCGGCGGAGCGCCTCGGCGCGGCGGAGGTGCGTGACTACGGCCTGCTCGACTCGGCGCCGGCCCGCCCGCAGTCGAGCGTGTTCGGTCAGGACGCCTATCCGGACGTTTGGCAGAAGGCTGCCGCGTTGATGGAGTCGCTGGCCCGCAACCCTGCGCTCGTCGATGGGAACAAGCGCATCGCCTGGTACGCGACCTGGGTCTTCCTGCACATGAACGGACACCCGCTGGACGCCGGCTTCGATGTGGATGAGGCCGAGCAATTCGTGCTGGACGTCTGCCAGGGGGAACTGGACATGCCCAAGACCTCGGAGCAACTGCCCAGGTTCGCCAAGTAGCGAGCCCTCTGTGAAGCGGGTCTCAGAGGCGCCGAACCACGGCTGGTTCGTACGGGGTTCCACCCCGCCCCCCGGTAAGGTGGCCCGGTTGTCGTATCGCGGGCGGGTCCGTTCCGGCCCGCGGGACAGCGCCCCACGTACCCGAGAGACCCGAACCGGAGACCGTGACTACTACCGCCTCCCACCACCTCTCACCCGCCTTTCCCGGCCGCGCCCCCTGGGGCACGGCCGGCAAGCTGCGAGCCTGGCAGCAGGGCGCCATGGAGAAGTACATCCAGGAGCAGCCGCGCGACTTCCTCGCGGTCGCCACCCCCGGCGCGGGGAAGACCACCTTCGCGCTGACCCTCGCGTCATGGCTGCTGCACCACCACGTCGTGCAGCAGATCACCGTCGTCGCGCCGACCGAGCACCTGAAGAAGCAGTGGGCCGAGGCAGCGGCCCGGATAGGGATCAAGCTCGACCCCGACTACAGCGCGGGCCCGCTCAGCAAGGAGTACGACGGCGTCGCGGTCACCTACGCGGGTGTCGGCGTCCGGCCGATGCTGCACCGCAACCGCTGCGAGCAGCGCAAGACCCTGGTGATCCTCGACGAGATCCACCACGCCGGTGACTCGAAGTCCTGGGGCGAGGCCTGCCAGGAGGCGTTCGACCCGGCCACCCGGCGGCTCGCGCTCACCGGTACGCCGTTCCGGTCGGACACCAACCCGATCCCCTTCGTCGTGTACGAGGAGGGCAACGACGGCATCCGGCGTTCCTCGGCCGACTACACCTACGGCTACGGCAACGCGCTCGCCGACGGCGTCGTCCGGCCCGTGATCTTCCTCAGCTACAGCGGCAACATGCGCTGGCGCACCAAGGCCGGCGACGAGATCGCCGCCCGGCTCGGTGAGCCGATGACCAAGGACGCCATCGGGCAGGCCTGGCGCACCGCGCTGTCGCCCACCGGCGAGTGGATCCCCAATGTGCTGAGCGCCGCCGACAAGCGGCTGACCGAGGTCCGCAAGGGAATCCCGGACGCGGGCGGGCTGGTCATCGCCACCGACCAGGAATCGGCGCGCGAGTACGCCAAGATCCTCAAGCGGGTCACCGGCGAGAAGGCCACCGTGGTCCTCTCCGACGAGAAGGCCGCCTCGAAGAAGATCGACCAGTTCAGCGGGGACGACTCACGCTGGATGGTCGCGGTCCGCATGGTGTCGGAAGGCGTCGACGTGCCGCGCCTGGCCGTCGGCGTGTACGCCACCACCATCTCCACGCCGCTCTTCTTCGCGCAGGCCGTCGGGCGTTTCGTGCGTTCGCGCAGGCGCGGCGAGACCGCCTCGGTCTTCGTGCCGACCATTCCGATGCTGCTCGACTTCGCCAACGAGATGGAGGTCGAGCGGGACCACGTCCTCGACAAGCCCAAGAAGGGCAGCGACGAGGAGAACCCGTTCGCGGAGGAGGACAAGCTCCTCGCCGACGCCGAGAGGCTGGAGGACGAGGAGACCGAGGAGCAGCTGCCCTTCGAGGCCCTCGAATCGGACGCGGTCTTCGACCGGGTGCTGTACGACGGTGCCGAATTCGGCATGCAGGCGCACCCCGGCAGCGAGGAGGAGCAGGACTACCTGGGGATTCCGGGGCTGCTGGAGCCCGACCAGGTGCAGCTGCTGCTCCAGAAGCGGCAGTCCCGGCAGATCGCGCACAGCCGTCAGAGGCCGGCCGAGGAGGCCGACCTGCTGGAGAAGCCGGCCGACGCGCGGCCGGTGGTCACGCACAAGCAGCTGCTCGGGCTGCGCAAGCAGCTCAACACGATGGTCTCGGCCTACACGCACCAGAGCGGCAAGCCGCACGGAGTGATCCACACCGAGCTGCGGCGGGTGTGCGGCGGGCCGCCGAGCGCGGAGGCCACGGCGGGGCAGATCCAGCAGCGGATCAAGAAGGTCCAGGAGTGGGCCACCCGTATGACGTGAGTCGGCGGGGGCGTGCGGGTGCCGGCCCGGGGTGGGGACAGCGGTCCTCGCCCCGGGCCGGCGTCATGCGTGCGTGCGGATGAGGGTGGTGCGACTGTCGTGCGTGCGGATGGGGGTGGTGCGGATGGGGTGCAGCTGGGAGGAACGGCTACCAGACGAACG
The DNA here is from genome assembly GCF_040634135.1 of Streptomyces sp. NPDC007164. NCBI lineage: Bacteria > Bacillati > Actinomycetota > Actinomycetes > Kitasatosporales > Streptomycetaceae > Streptomyces > Streptomyces sp. NPDC007164. Next base: position 91,951 of record NZ_JBEYFB010000012.1, on the reverse strand, counting down.
GCGCCGACTGGTTCGCCGTGGCCACGCACGGGACCGTGGCCGACGTCGGGGACGAGGCCACGATCTGCAGTGACCAGTTGGTGGCGCTCGGGGGAGAGGCCAGCACCACGGAATTCGTGCTGTCACCCGCGGCCAGGGTGCCGGAGGTGAGCTTCAGCGGGCCCAGGGTGATGGGGTTGCCGCCGCTCAGGCCGGGGTTGGTCTTGCCGGAGAACTGCACCTGGCTGGTGACGCCGCCCGAGGTCTTGCTGAGCTTGAGCGTTGTCGTGATGCTGTTCGGGTCGGCGCTGGTGCCGGTCGGCATGGTGATCGCGGTGGACGTGATCTTGATGGTCTTGGACGTGCCCGAGTCGGTGGCGGTCAGGGTGGCGAGACCGCTGCCCCAGGCACCGCAGTCGTACGTGGCCGTCGCGGTGAGCGGGGTCACGGCCTGGGCCGTCGGCGCCAGGGCGAGAGCGGCGGCCGCGGAACAGGCCACGGCCAGCACCAGCGGGATGTGTCTTCGATTCGACGACATGACGGGGGGAACTCCTTCCGGTTCTGAATTCCGCAGATCCACCGAACAGCTGAAGAAGTGGATCTGCGTGCCGGGCCCGGCATGTCGGCAGCAGTGAAACCGTGAGCTTCGGAGAAGTCAAGAGATGTCCACAGAGGCACTTGAAATTCCCATGGAAATGCTTTTCGGGCATTTCAGATAAGGATCAATCAACTCTCTCTTGACTTCTTGGCACCCGACCTCCTCAATGTGCGCAATCAATGGGCCATGGAGGGGTGTCTGGTGATACGACGACGAAGACCCGGCGTGACCGGTCTGCTCGCTGCCTGCTTCGTACTGTCCCTGAGCTGCGCCGGAGCCACCGCCCAGGCCGCACCGCAGGACGCGCCGGCAGCCGGATCGCGGGCTGCCGGTACGGTCACCCCGACCGTCCACTGCACCCTGCCCGCCGGACAGGGCGAGGCGACCGGGCCGCAGGAGATGACCGTCGAACTGTCGCCCGCGGTCGTCGCCCCGGGCGGGAAGGTGCACGCCAAGGTCACGCTGGGTCCGTCCCCCGCCACCAGCGCGCTGGCGCTGGAGGACGTGCCGACCATCCCCAGCCTCGACCTCGCCATGTCCGGCGGGGCGACCGGCACCGTCACCGTGCGGGGCGCCGAGTTCACGATGGACATCCCGGCCGGGACACCCATCGAACTCCCGCCGTACGAAGGGGACTTCCTGGTCCCGGCGAACGCCTCCGGGGACGTCTCGTTCGCCCCGCTCCGTACGCTGACGCAGACCAAGGTGCTCGGCTCGGTCTTCGAGACGCCCTGCGATGTCGTTGACGGCGGTGGCAGTGTCGGCGGTGTCACGGTGGAGGGCACCGGATCCGAGCCTGCCACGCTGACCGCCCCCGCCGATCCGATACGCCCCAACACCGCGGTGGCGCTGGGTGGTTCGGGGTGGACGCCCGGCGGGACGCCGGTGCCCTCGCTCTGTGCGGTGGGCGGTGGCGGCTGCGATCCGCTGAAGTTCAGGAGCCATACGCTCACGGTCGGCGGTGATGGGACGCTGGCCGGCACGGCCACCCTCGCCGAGGCCGGTGCGGTGCCGGACGGCGCGTACGAGGTGAAGGTCAACGACGGTACGAAGGAGGCCACCGCCCCCCTCACCGTCCGGGCCGTCGCGGCCGGTGACCGCGAGATCTCGCTGTCGCGGAGCAGCGGACCGGTGGGCAGTGTGATCACGGTCAGCGGCAAGAACTACAACCCGGACCGCTGGATCAACGTCATCGGCCTCGATGCCTCGGGCACCGGGCTCGACGACAGCGCGGTCTACGTCAAGAGCGGCTCGGACGGCACGTTCGCCGTCGAGTTCACCGTCATCTCCGACGCCGTCGTCGCGGTCCGGGCGGACGAGGGCAACGATCCGGCGACCGTGCGGACCGCGCCGTTCACCGTCTCCGACGGCGGGGGAGGGGACGGCGGCAGTGCCGACCAGCGGCTCAGCACCTCGGTCAGGGCCGGGACGCTGTCCATGGTCCAGGACGGTGACACCGTCGACTTCGGTACGACGGTGCTGGGCACCGGCAGCGGTGTGCAGCGCTCCCGGCTCAACCGGGTCGAGGTGGAGGACGGCCGCGGTGTGAACAGCGGCTGGTCGCTGACCGCCACGCTCTCCGGCTTCACCGGCACCGCCGGCACCACCATCCCGGCCGACGCCGTCCGGTGGACGCCCAGGTGCACGGCGCGGAGCGGCAGCGTGGGGGCGCCGGTGGCCGGTTCGCCCGGCGCGCTCGGGAGCGGGGCGGCGAGCCTGTGCCGGATGGACCCGGACGGCTCCCGCCCGTTCACCGGCGGCCGGTTCGACGCCGACGCCGATCTCACCCTCACCGTTCCCGGATTCACCCCGCCGGGAGATTACAGCGCGACTCTCACCCTCACTCTTCTCTGAATTATCCGGAAGATTTTCCGGGAACCGTGAGGGGAAGTTCCGGAGGCGCCCGCCCGCTCCGTATCGCATCGGAGCGGGCGGGCGCCGCCATTTCGAATTCTGGAATTCCCGCAACCGGCAACGGCCGGCAACAGCCTGCAACTCAGCCATGGAGGAGACGCATGTCCATGTCCGTCAGACCCGGAAGAACCGAACGTCCGAGGATGGTTCACAGAAAGCGTGCCGGGTTACGCCGCGCCGTGGCGCTCACCGCCGGGGCCGTGCTCGTCTGGACCGGCGGCACCGTCGCACTCGCGCCCGCCGCCGAGGCAGGCACCGTCACCCCGACCGTGCACTGCTCCTTGCCCGCGGGACAGGGCGAGGCGACCGGACCGCAGCAGATGAGCGTCGACCTCTCGCCGGCGATCGTCGACCCGGGCGGCAAGGTCCACGCCAAGGTCGCCCTCGGACCGTCCCCCGCCACCAGCGGACTCAGCCTGAACGATGTGCCCACCACCCCCAGCATCGACTTCGCGATGTCCGGCGGCGCCACCGGCACGGTCACCGTCACCGGCCCCCAGATCAACCTCGACATCCCGTCCGGCAAGCCCATCGAAATCCCGCCGTACGAAGGGGACTTCCTCATCCCCACCGATGCGAGCGGCCCGATCACCTTCACCCCGATACGCAACCTGACGCGTACGAAGGTGCTCGGCTCCACCTACGAGACCCCGTGCGACGTGGTGAGCGGCGGCGGCTCCATCGGCACCGTGACCGCCGAGGGCACCGCAGGGCATCCGCCCACCCTGACCGCGCCCACCACCGCCGTCCGGCCGTCCACCGCCGTCGCCCTGTCCGGCAGCCTCTGGACCGCAGGCGCCACCCCCGTACCGTCGCTCTGCTCGGCGGACGGCGGCGGCTGCGACACCGGCAAGTTCGCCTCCAGCACCCTTTCCATCAGCGGCTCGGGGGAGCTGAGCGGAAGCGCGGTGCTCGCCGCCGCCGGCGCCGTGCCCGACGGCTCGTACCTGGTGAAGGTCGGCGACGGTACGAAGGAGGCGACCGCGCCCCTGACCGTCGGGGCGTACGTGCCCGGCGGGCCGCGCGCCATCGCGCTCTCCCGCCCCGGTGCGCCGGTCGGCAGCGTCATCTCCGTCACCGGCAGCAACTACTTCCAGGACCGGTGGATCAACACTGTCGGCCTGGACGCGAGCGGGGCGACGCTCGACGACACCGCCGTCTATGTGAAGAGCACCCCCGACGGCACGTTCAGCGCCGAGTTCACCGTCTCCGACCCCGCCATCGCCGCGATCCAGGTGGACGAGGGAAACGATCCGGCCACCGTGCTCACCACCCCGTTCACCGTGACCGACGCCTCCGCGACGCTCGCCGCGGGCGCCGCGAAGGTCAGGCCGGGCGGAACGATCGCCCTCTCCGGCGGTGACTGGCCGTCCGGCTCCACGCCCACCGCCGCACTCTGCGCCGCCGACGGCGGTTCCTGCGACAGCGCCCGGATCAGCGGCTCCACCCTCCGGATCGGCGCCGACGGAACGCTCGCCGGCACGGTCACCGTGGCCGGGTCCACCCCGCGTGCCGTGTACGCGCTCCAGGTCACCGCCGGGAGAGCGCAGGCACTCACCCCGCTGACCGTCGCCCCGTCCTTCGTCGTGCTCACCCCCTCGGCCGGCCCGAAGGGCACCGCCGTCACCGTCATCGGGCAGGGCTTCGCGAAGGTCGCGACCGTGTCCATCGTCGGGCTGCGGGCCGACGGCTCGCAGACGTCCGACCCGGCGAAGACCAAGGTGGTCGGGCTGGACGGGGCGTTCTCGCAGACCTTCACGGTCAACGCCGCCGACACCGTCGCCCTCCGGGTCCGGGAGGTCCTCGTCAACCCCCGTACCGAGACGGCGTCGTTCACCGTCCAGGACGGAACCGTCCCCGCCGGACCGTCCTTCGCGCTCTCGCCGCCCGAGGGGCCCGTCGGCACGGCGGTCCAGGTGACCGGCCGGGGGTTCGCCCCCGTCGCCACGGTCTCGGTGACCGGCCGCACCGCGGACGGGAAGCAGACAGCCGATCCCTACGTCACCCGGGTCATCGGACTCGACGGCACTTTCGCCCTCGACTTCACCGTCCGGGACCCGGCGACGAAGTCGATCCGGGCCTGTGAGGTGCTCGTGAACGGAAAAATTGTGCAGCAGTCGTTCACCGTGAGTTAACGACAGTTCACTTCCGGTGCGCGTAGCGCCGTGAAGGCGTCGGCCGACCTGGACGCGCGTAGACCTCCAGGATTCGGTCGGCGCCGCGCTGACCGGCGCTTATGCTGCTTCAAGCCAACTCCTCTTCCGACAACGCCCGGATTCTGGACGAGGTCTTCCGCTGAGCGGACTCGCTCGCTACTGTCCCAAAAAATGAACGCCCCGTGGCAGAGCCGCAGCGGGGCGCAGCCGGTGCCTGCCAGGCCGGCGGCCTCTCCGTGCGTCGCCGCTGGGACCGGTGGCGCACATTTCGTGGGAATCAGCCGCTGCCGCTCATCAAAGAGGAGAGGGCGTCGTGACCGCGGAAACCTCCCAGACGCTCGACCGGGGCCTGAGGGTCCTCAAACTGCTTGCCGACACCGACCACGGCCTGACCGTCACCGAGTTGTCCAACAAACTCGGGGTCAACCGGACCGTGGTCTACCGCCTGCTCGCCACCCTGGAACAACACGCCCTGGTGCGCCGCGACTTGGGCGGACGGGCCAGGGTGGGCCTGGGCGTGCTGCGGCTGGGCCGCCAGGTGCATCCGCTGGTGCGCGAGGCCGCGCTGCCCGCGCTGCGCTCGCTCGCCGAGGACATCGGGGCCACCGCCCACCTCACGCTGGTCGACGGCAGCGACGCGCTGGCCGTCGCGGTCGTCGAGCCGACCTGGACCGATTACCACGTGGCCTACCGGGCCGGTTTCCGCCATCCGCTGGACCGGGGCGCCGCGGGCCGGGCGATCCTCGCCGCCCGCCAGAAGCCGGCCGGCGAGACCGCCTTCACCCTCACCCACGGCGAGCTGGAGGCCGGGGCGAGCGGGGCCGCGGCCGCGCTGGTCGGGGTGACCGGTGTCGAGGGCAGTGTGGGGGTGGTGATGCTCGCGGACTCCGTACCCGAACGCGTCGGCCCCCGTGTGGTGGACGCGGCCCGGGAAGTGGCGGACGCGCTCCGGTAGCGAGCCCTGCGGCAGCGAGCCCTGCGGTGGAGCCGCTCGCCACCGGCCCGCGGGGCGGCATTCTGGCTGGATCACGTCTTAGCGGGTGCCCGGCCGGGCCGTATGTTTTCGAGGCTCACGCCTTGACCGAAGCGCGTGGCCGTTCCGGGGGGTTCCGATGGATGGTTCTATTTTCACGATTCTCGTCATCGTGGGTATCCCGTTGTACTTCCTGCCCTTTTTCATCGCTGCGGGGCGCGGGGTGAACACCGGCTCGGTGTTCGTGATCAATCTGTTCCTCGGCTGGACGTTCATCGGCTGGGTGGTCGCCCTGGCCATGTCGATGGGAACCCGGCGCACGCCGTAGGAACGCCCTCGGGCCGGGTACGGGGCGCCCCGAGCGCCCTTCGGCCGCGTACGGGGCGCTCGGCCCGCGCGTCCGCTCCGGCGGTTAGATTGGGCGGGTGCTCCCTCGTCTCTCGCGTCCCCGTGCCCTCGCCCTGTGCGCCCTGCCCGTCCTCGCCCTGTTCGGTGTGGCCGCCTTCGCACCGCTGCCGTTCACCCTGGCGCAGCCCGGCTCGACCGCGAATGTGCTCGGGGACGATCACGGCAAGCCGGTGATCAGCATCAAGGGCGCGCCGACCCGGCCCACCGAGGGCGAGCTGCGGATGACGACGATCCTCGCGACCGGGCCCACCGCCGATGTCGGCATCGGTGATGTGATCGACGGCTGGTTCCGTACGGACCGGGCGGTGCTGCCCCGCGACTCCGTCTACCCGACCGGCGGCTCCGAGAAGGAGATCGAGAAGCACAACCTCGACGACATGCGGAAGTCGCAGGACTCCGCGGTGGACGCCGCACTGAACTACCTCGGGAAGAAGCCCGGCTCGGTGGACGTGACGCTGAATCTCGCCGATGTGGGCGGTCCCAGCGCCGGTCTGTTCTTCGCGCTCGGCATCGTCGACAAGCTCGACGGGGACGGCTCCGGGGGCGATCTCACCGGTGGCCACAACATCGCGGGCACCGGCACGATCGAGGCGAACGGGGCGGTCGGGGCGGTCGGCGGGGTGTCGCTGAAGACTCAGGCCGCGCGCCGCGACGGGGCGACCGTCTTCCTCGTGCCGAAGGCGGAGTGCCGGGAGGCGGGCGCCGAGCTGCCCGAGGGGCTGCGACTGATTCCGGTCACGACCCTGAAGAGCGCGGTGTCCTCGCTCCGGGCACTGGAGCAGGGGCACAAGGTCCCGAGCTGCTGATCTCCTCGGACGCCTGCGACGGCACGGACGCACGGTCGTCCGCCACCCCCGCACCGTCCATCGTGCGCCACACCGGGAACACCAGCGGGCTCAGCGTCGCCAGCAGGTACACCCCGCCCATCGCCAGCAGCGCGCCCTTCACACCTGCGCTCTCGACCAGCAGGCCGGCCGCGAGACCGCCCACCGGCATGGCCAGTTCGCCGCCCGCCGTGAGGACCCCGGAGACCCGGCTGCGCAGCTCGTCGGGGACCGTTCCGTAGACCACCGTCGTCAGGATCGGGTTCAGTACCCCGCCCACGAGTCCGCTCAGCGCCATGGTCACGGCGAGCGGCAGTGTCGTCCCGGTCAGCGCCGCGACCACATACCTGGGCGCGCCGCACAACAGCACGCACACCGTGAACACCGACCACCGCGAGAAGCGGTGCCCGACCGCCCCGTACAGCAGCGCCCCGGCCAGGCCACCCGCACCGAACAGCGCGGTGAGCAGCCCGATGTCCCCGGCCCCGCCCAGTTCGGCGGAGGCGTGCACCGGCAGCAGGACGGCGTACCAGCCCTGATCGGTGCCGTTCATGAACATCACCATCAGCACGACCGTCAGCAGCAGCCGGTTGCCCAGCAAGTAGGCGTAGCCCTCGCGCAGCTCGGTGCGGTACGCCCGCAGCGAGACCGGCGCCGCCTTCCGGGGCTCGGCCGCGCGCACCCCTCGTACGCCTGCCGCGATGAGCAGCGCGGACGTCAGGAACGTCACCGCGTCCAGCAGCAGTACGGTCTCCGCGCCGACGAGCGCGATCAGCACACCGGCCAGCGCCGCCCCGACCATCCGGGCGCCGCGCGAGACGGCGTCGAAGAGGCTGGCGGCGCGGGCGAGGGTGGTGCCGGCGTGCGCGGCGAGATCCGGCACCAGTACGTAGCGTGCGGTGTTGCCCGGGGTGTGCATGAGTCCGCCGACCGCCATCAGCGCGCACAGCATCCAGAACGCCAGGACGTCCGCGTAGTGCAGCAGCGGAATGGCGGCGACGGCGAGGCCGCACACCAGGTCGGAGGAGACGGAGACCCGGCGGCGGCCGATCCGGTCGATGACGGGCCCGCCGATCAGGGCGGAGACGACGATCGGCAGCGTCGCGCAGAAGGCGACGACACCGGCCCGGCCGGCGCTGCCCGTGGTCTCCAGCACGAACCACGGGACGCCGATCAGGGTGAGTGAAGTACCGGCCGTGGATATGGAGTTGGCGGTCAGTACGGCGATGAGCGGGATACGGCCGCGGTCCCCCCGACCGGTCATGCCGGACCGGGTACGACGTGGGCGTGGCCGGCCCGGTGGGGCAGTACGCGCAGCCCCAGCTCGACCAGGGCCCAGCCCAGCCGGGTGCGCAGATCGGCGCCCGGTGCGGCCGATATCAGCCCGAACTCCGTTGCGTACCGCCGTAGTTCGGCGGCGCGCAGGCGGTGCAGCAGCAGATGTGTGTCGGAGTGCATGACGGTGTCCTTCCGGTCGGGAGGGGCTGGTTACTCCGCGGGGCGCGGGAAGAGGTGCAGATGGCTGCGGACGTTGGCCGATCCCTCGGCGTCCTCGGGAACCAGGCCCCGGTAGCTCTCGATGAGCTCGTGGACCTTCCCGATCAGCTCCTGGGCGAGGTCCGGGGTGAGGCGCACCTGGAAGTCGCTGATGTCCCAGCTCTGGCGCCACTCCTCGGGCCACTCGCGCATGGTGCCGATCCAGGTGTTCACCTCCCGGGAGTGTGCGGTGGCCATCTCGTGGAGTACGACGTCGACCGCACCGCGCACCTCGGGGTCGGGGTGGCTCAGGAATCTGCCGCTGTCGAAGAGGGTGCCCCGGTGCGCGGCCCGCCACCAGCGCTCGCGGCCCTTGCCGCGCTCCGGGTCGTCCTCGACGAATCCGTAGGCCGCCAGCTGCCTGAGGTGGTAGCTGGTGGCACCGCTGGACTCGCCGAGCCGGCCGGCGAGACCGGAGGCGGTGGCGGGGCCGTACTCCCGCAGCGCGGCCAGCAGCCGCAGCCGCAGGGGATGGGCCAGTCCGCGCAGGGTGCGGGCATCGACCTTGTGGACGTTCTCGGCTTCGGCGGGCGCCTCGGCGCCGTCCTCTGTTGCGGGCATGGTTGAATCGTAGAGTTGCAAAGGCCCCTTTGCAACAGATCTTTTGCAACAGGTCCTTTGCAAGTAGATCTTGGCGGGTGAATCCCTGTGAGTGGCGTGCCTCCTGGCACGGGCTCACCCCTGCTTGATGAACCCCTCCTGGATCAGCCAGTCCTTCGCCACCTCGTGCGGGTCCTGCCCGTCCACGTCCACCTTCGCGTTGAGCACCTGGGCGACCTCGGTGGTCAGCTTCCTGCTGACCGGGTCGAGCAGCCCGGCGATCTGCGGGTACTTCTCGAAGGTCTTGGTGTGGATGACCGGGGCCGCGTTGTAGTTGGGGAAGAAGTGCTTGTCGTCCACGAGCACTTCGAGGTTCATCGCCTTGATCCGGCCGTCCGTGGTGAAGACCTCGCCCAGCAGGCAGGAGTCGGACTTGGAGACCTGGGTGTAGATGATCCCGGCGTCCATCTTCTTGATGTTGGCGGCCGGGAGCGACATCCCGTAGGCCTTCTCCATGCCCGGCAGCCCGTCGTCGCGCGAGGCGAACTCGTTCTCCACACAGATCGTCACCGCCGACGGGTCCTTCTTCGCCAGTGCCGCCACGTCGGAGAGCGTCTTCAGGTGGTACTTCGCGTTGTTCTTCCGGCTGATGGCGAGCGCGTAGGTGTTGTTGAGCGTGGACGCCGGCAGCCAGGTCACCCCCGTCCGGCGGTCCTCGTCGCGGACCGCCGTCCACTGCTTCAGCGGGTCGGGGATCGGCTTCGCATGACCGAGGTACGTGATCCAGCCGGTGCCCGTGTACTCGTACATCGCGTCCGCGTCGCCCTTGACGATCGCCTCGCGCGCACTGATCGAGCCGGGCAGGTTCGTCCGGTCCAGGACCTCCGCGCCCGCGGCCTTGAAGACCAGACCGATCATCTGGCCCAGGATGATGTTCTCGCTGAAGTTCTTCGAGGTGACGGTCAACGAGGCACCGTCCAGCGGCTCCCCCCGGCCGACCGAGCCCGGCATCACGTTGTCCGCCATCGGCGAGCCGCTCTTCAGCCCGCACCCGGAGAGCAGCAGCGCCAGCGCCACCGCCCCCACCAGGCCGGTACGCACCTTCCGCGGATCCATCACCCCACCTCCAGTCCGCGCGGCGTCAGCGCCACCTCGACCAGTGAGGCCAGCCAGTCCACCAGCAGCGCCAGCACCACCGTCAGTACCGAACCGAGCACCAGCACCGGCATCCGCTGGGTCTGGATGCCCGAGGTGATCAGGTCACCGAGACCGCCGCCGCCGACGAAGGTGGCCAGGGTCGCCGTGCCGACGTTGAGCACCAGCGCGGTACGTACCCCGGCCAGGATCAGCGGTACGGCCAGCGGCAGTTCGACCTTGGTGAGCGTGCCCGTCGCCGACATGCCGATGCCGCGCGAGGCCTCGACCAGATTCGGTTCGATCGCCTTGAGACCGGCCACCGTGTTGGAGAAGACCGGCAGCACCGCGTAGATCACCATGCCGATGATCGCCGTCGACGGACCGATGCCCAGCCAGATCACCAGCAGTGCCAGCAGACCGATCGCCGGTGTCGCCTGCCCGATGTTGGCGACCGCGGTGACCACCGGGGCACCCTTGCTCAGCCTGCGCCGGGTCAGCGCGATGCCCAGCGGAATGGCGATGATCAGCACCCAGAACGTCGAGATCGCGGTCAGCCGCACATGCTGCCACCAGCGCAGCTGCACATTGCCGCCGGTGAGCGAGTTCCGCGCGATCGAGTCCAGGTGGACATTGGTGATCCAGAGATAGGTGATGGCCAGCACGATCGCGAGCGCCACCGGCATCAGCACCAGCTTGTGCCAGGTGAACCGGCGCGGCGGACCGGCCGGCGGCGGGGCCGGCTCCTCCTCCTCGTCCCGGAAAGCATGGCCCTTGACGTCGTGCTCGCCGGGCGGGCGGTCCTTGTCGGAGGAGGGAACGGGTGGCACACGGGGCCCGGAGCGCGCCCGGCGGGAGGGCTCGGGGTTCAACGGGGTGTTGGGGGTCATGCGCCCGCACCGCCCTCCAGCTCCGCCTCGGTCTGGTGGCTGCGCATCTCCTCCAGGTCGTGCTGGTGCTCCATGGCGGCGAGCCGGTCGGCCTCCAGCAGTTCATGGACGGAGTTCATCAGGGTCTGCATGTCGACGACGCCGATGAACTCACCGCGCCGCCCGGTCACCGCGGCCCGCCCGCCGCTGTCGGTCAGCACCGCCTCCAGCGCGTCGTGCAGCGTCGCGTCACGCGTCACCGTGTCGTGGACCAGCTGCCCGGCCCGCGCCAGCGAACCCCGGGCCCGCATCAGGTCGCCGCGCCGCAGCCACTTGTACGGGCGGTTCCTGCGGTCCAGCATCAGCAGCTCGTTGTGCGGGCCGCTGCGCAGCTTGTTGAAGATCGACTGGAGCGGGTCGTCTACCGTCACCGTGGGGAACGCGGCCATCTCCACATCGCGTACCCGGGTGAGGTTGAGCCGCTTCAGCGCCGCCCCGGCACCGACGAAGCCCGAGACGAAGTCGTCCGTCGGATTGGTGAGAATGGCTTCCGGGGTGTCGAACTGCGCGATGTGCGAACGCTCCCGCAGCACCGCGATCCGGTCGCCCAGCTTGATCGCCTCGTCGAAGTCGTGGGTGACGAAGACGATCGTCTTGTGCAGTTCGTGCTGGAGCCGGATCAGCTCGTCCTGGAGGTGGTCGCGGGTGATCGGGTCGACCGCGCCGAACGGCTCGTCCATCAGCAGCACCGGCGGATCGGCCGCCAGCGCCCGCGCCACGCCCACCCGTTGCTGCTGACCGCCGGAGAGCGCGCGGGGATAGCGCCCGTGGAACTCCCGCGGGTCCAGCCCCACCAGATCGAGCATCTCCTCGACCCGGTCCTTCACCTTCGACTTCGACCAGCCGACCATCTTCGGTACGAGGGCGATGTTCTCGGCGACCGTCATGTGCGGGAAGAGCCCGGACGACTGGATGGCATAGCCGATCTTGCGGCGCAGCTTCACCGGGTCGATGTCGGTGACGTCCTCGTCGTTGATCCTGATCCGCCCGGACGACGGCTCGATCAGCCGGTTGATCATCTTCAGGGTGGTGGACTTCCCGCAGCCGGACGGGCCCACGAAGATCACCGTCTCGCCCGCCTTGATCTCCATCGAGACGCTGTCCACCGCCGGGCTGGGATTGCCCGGATAGCGCTTGGTCAGGTCCTCCAGCTGGATGGTGGCGCCGGACGTGGTCTTCGGAGTTCCGGCGCCGCCGGCGGCGGTGGTGTTCCCGGTGGCGGTCTCAGACACGGATCCCCCTCGGGATGGTGAGCCGCCCGAGCAGTACGTACGCGGCGTCGAAGAGCAGGGCGAGGATGACGATGCCGAGCGTGCCCGCGAGCACCTGATTGAGCGCGTTGGCGCTGCCCAGCGAGGCGATGCCGCGGAAGATCTCGTTGCCCAGGCCCGGGCCCGAGGCGTACGCGGCGATGGCGGCGATGCCCATCAGCATCTGGGTGGAGACCCGGATGCCGGTGAGGATCGGCGGCCAGGCGAGCGGCAGTTCCACCCGGCAGAGGCGGGCCAGCCGCGACATCCCGATGCCCTTCGCCGCGTCGACCAGCGCCGGATCGACGCCGCGCAGCCCCACGATGGAGTTGCGGACGACGGGCAGCAGCCCGTACAGCGTCAGGGTGATCACCGTGGGCGCGACCCCTAGGCCGACGATCGGGATGAGCAGACCGATCGCGGCGAGGGAGGGGATGGTGAGGATCGTCGCCGTCGAGGTGATGGCCAGTGACCCCGCCCAGCCGCTGCGGTAGGTGACGACCCCGATGAGGATGCCCAGCAGGGTGGCGATCACCATGCACTGGAACACGGCGCTGACATGCTGGTACGCGTCGGTGAGCAGCTGTTGGTGCCGGTTGCCCAGGTACTCCCAGAAGCTCACACGTCACTCCTCGGCTCAGTCGTGGTCCGCCGCGGCCTGCTCGACGAGCGGGATGATCCGCAGCGGGACCGGGTTCTCCATGACGATGGCCGTGGAGGCCCGGACAATGCCATCAAAACCGACAACCCGGTCGATCACCCGTTGAAGATCGGCGTTGGAACGCGCGACGAGCCGGCAGAGCATGTCGCCGTGCCCGGTGGTGGTGTGCAACTCCAGCACCTCCGGTACGCCGGCCAAGTGGGCCCGTACGTCGGCCCCTTGGCCCTGCTTGATCTCCAGGGTGGCGAACGCGGTGACGGGGTAGCCGAGCGCCGCCGGATCGACCGCCGGGCCGAATCCGCGGATGACGCCATTCGACTGAAGCCGGTCGAGCCGGGCCTGCACCGTGCCGCGGGCCACGTCGAGTCTGCGCGATGCTTCCAGTACGCCGATGCGGGGCTCGCGGGCCAGCAGCACGATCAGCCGCCCGTCCAGATGATCGATCGCCATGGTCCGCTCCGAAGGGTCGACGTGATGGTCATCATGTACAGATAGCCCGCTCATCATCCCCATGCGCTATACAGATTGACCAGTGATTCCGTGAACTATTGCGCACCTTGCGAAGCGGCGAGAGCCTTCGGACATGACTGAGACTCTGCACACCACCCCCGAAACAGCCCGGCAGGCCGACCCCTTCCCGGTCAAGGGAATGGACGCGGTCGTCTTCGCCGTCGGCAACGCCAAGCAGGCCGCGCACTATTACTCGACGGCGTTCGGCATGAAGCTGGTCGCCTACTCCGGACCGGAGAACGGCAGCCGCGAGACGGCGAGTTACGTACTGACCAACGGATCGGCCCGTTTCGTCTTCACCTCCGTCATCAAGGCCGCCACCGACCATGGCCGCTTCCTCGACGCCCATGTGGCCGAGCACGGCGACGGCGTCGTCGACCTGGCCATCGAGGTCCCGGACGCCCGCGCGGCCTACGCGTACGCGGTCGAGCACGGCGCTCTCGGCCTCGACGAGCCGCACGAGGTCAAGGACGAGCACGGCAGCGTCGTGCTCGCCGCGATCGCCACGTACGGCAAGACCCGCCACACCCTCGTCGAGCGCACCGGCTACGAGGGCCCGTACCTGCCCGGCTACGTCGCCGCCGCGCCGATCGTCGAGCCGCCCGCCAGCCGCACCTTCCAGGCCGTCGACCACTGCGTCGGCAACGTGGAACTCGGCCGGATGAACGAGTGGGTCGGCTTCTACAACAAGGTCATGGGCTTCACCAACATGAAGGAGTTCGTGGGCGACGACATCGCCACCGAGTACTCCGCGCTCATGTCTAAGGTCGTCGCCGACGGCACCCTCAAGGTCAAGTTCCCGATCAACGAACCGGCGATCGCCAAGAAGAAGTCCCAGATCGACGAGTACCTGGAGTTCTACGGCGGCGCCGGCGTCCAGCACATCGCGCTCGCCACGAACGACATCGTCGCCTCGGTACGGGCGATGCGCGCTGCGGGCGTCCAGTTCCTGGACACGCCCGACTCCTACTACGACACCCTCGGCGAGTGGGCGGGCGAGACCCGCGTGCCGGTGGAGATCCTCCGCGAACAGAAGATCCTCGTCGACCGCGACGAGGACGGCTACCTGCTGCAGATCTTCACCAAGCCGGTCCAGGACCGCCCGACCGTCTTCTTCGAGATGATCGAGCGCCACGGCTCGATGGGCTTCGGCAAGGGCAACTTCAAGGCCCTCTTCGAGGCGATCGAGCGCGAGCAGGAGAAGCGCGGCAACCTCTGATCCCCCGGATCGGCACGCGACCGGCCCCGGGCCCCGTCAGGGGGAGCCCGGGGCCGGGTTCTGCGCTTCGGGCTTCTGCGGCTGTGACCTCTGGAGCTGTGGATTCTGCGCTTCGGGCCGTTCCGGCTCGGGCTTCCGCCTCTCGGACTGCTCCGGCTGCTCCGTCGCGGGCTTCGGCACCGCCCGCGACGTCGCCTCCGCCCTCGTCTCCGGCGCATCGGGTCGCGCCGGGAGAGCCGGGGGAGCCGCGGGCGCCTGTGGTGCGGGTGCCGGCGGTTCGGACTCCGGGGGCGGCTGCACGTCCGGCGGGCCGCCCGGCGGGGGAGGGGCCAGACCGGCCAGGGCCTCCTGGGCGGAGGGCCCGGCCAAGGGGGAGAACCCGGGGTTGGTGCGCAGGGCCTTCTCCAGATTGCGGCGCGCCGGACCGTACTCCCGCAACGCCTTCTGGATCACGCCCAGGTGATACGCGTACGAGGCGTTCTGCCCGTTCGTGTCGACCGCTCGGGCCGCGTACTCAAGGGCGGCGGACGGGGCGCCGGAGCGATGCAGGGCCCAGCCCAGCGCGTCCGCCACCGCCGCGCTGCGGTGCGAGCGCGACCACGCGGCGTCCAGCAGCCCGACCGCCGCCGCCGGATCCCCGTGATCGGCCTCGAAACGGCCGCGCAGCAGCGCGTGGTCCACGCCCTGGCCCTCGTCCAGGGCGAGCGCCCGGCCGAGCTGTGCGTACTGCTCGTCGGCCTCCGTGCCCAGCCCCAGCGACTCGTACAGCTCCCCGAGCTCCAGCAGGTATTCGGGCCGGGGGAGTTGCGCCAGCGCCGCCCGGTAGTCGCGCCGGGCCTCGTCCGTACGGCCGAGCGCCACCAGCGCCCTGGCCCGGCCCGCGAGCGACGCGTGGTGGGCCCGGTCGGTCCGCAGCGCCGCGCCGAACTGCGCGACCGCCTCCTTGGGCTCGCCCCGCTCCCAGGCCAGTTCGCCCAGCAGATGCAGGCACTCCGCCTTCTGCGCGGGCGTGGCCGCCCGGTCCGCCGCGTCCCGCGCGTCGGCCAGCGCGTCCTCGGGCCGGCCGCGGTCCCGCTGCATCCGTGCCGTCTGCACGAGCGCCGGAACCCCCGCGCGCAGCGCCGTGAAGCGCTCCACCGCCGTGTGCACGGCCCGGTGGTCCCCGAGCCCGCCGTACGCGTCGATCAGCGCCGGATACACGGCCCACTGCTTCGGCTCCCGCGCCCGCACCGTCTCGCCCCACTTCCGCGCCGCGACGAAGTCGTGCCGGGCATCGGCGAGCTCCGCGAGCCCCACCAGGGCCGCCGTGTTCCCGTTCTCGCCCGGCTGGACGTTCAGCGAGCGCTTCAGCGCCTGCTCGGCCCGGCCGTAGTACGCCGCGTCCGCGGAACGCCGCCCCCACTCCACGTAGGCCGTACCCAGCAGCGCCCAGGACCGTGCGTCGGACGGATGCGTGCCCACCCACTGCTGCCGGTCCCCGATCAGCGCCGTCAGATCGGAGAGCGAGGCCGGGGCACCGGCGGCGGTCGCCCTCAGCGCACGCGAGACCGGGCCGGGCACGGGCGGCCGCGACGCCTTCTTCCCGTCGTCCGGAACGGCCACCACGGCACCCGTCACCAGCACCGCGGCGGCTACCGTCCCCAGGGCCGCCCTGCGCAGCGTCGTACGCAGCGAGACGGGCGGGGGCTCGGCCAGTGACGCCGGGTCGGCGAGCGCGGAGAGCGCGGAGGCGCCGGAGAAATCGGAGACGTCAAGGGGAGGGCGGCTGCTCGGATCGGGGGGCTGCGGAGGCTGCTGCGGCATGACATCCATGCCGATCACTCTGCGTCAGTAATAAGAGCACACCGCGCCTTGTGAAGGCCGCCGCAGACGGGTTCACACCAATGGGCCCGGGTGTCACGCTTGGATCATGGACGGTCTTCTCGAACAACTCCGTGCCGGTCTGCCCGCCGAGGCCCTGATCACGGATCCCGACGTCACGGCCTCGTACGCCCACGACATGGCGAGCTTCTGCGAGGCGGGCACGCCCGCGGTCGTCGTGCTCCCGCGCACCGTCGAGCAGGTCCAGCACGTCATGCGCACCGCCACGGCCCTGCACGTCCCGGTGGTCCCGCAGGGGGCCCGTACCGGCCTGTCGGGCGCGGCCAACGCCTCCGACGGCTGCATCGTGCTGTCCCTGGTGAAGATGGACCGGATCCTGGAGATCAGCCCGGTCGACCGGATCGCCGTCGTCGAGCCCGGCGTCATCAACGCGGTGCTGTCCCGGGCGGTCGACGAGCACGGTCTCTACTACCCGCCGGACCCCTCCAGCTGGGAGATGTGCACCATCGGCGGCAACATCGGCACCGCGTCCGGCGGCCTGTGCTGCGTGAAGTACGGGGTCACCGCCGAGTACGTGCTCGGCCTGGAGGTCGTGCTCGCCGACGGGCGGCTGCTCACCACCGGCCGCCGTACCGCGAAGGGCGTCGCCGGATACGACCTCACCCGGCTCTTCGTCGGCTCGGAGGGCAGCCTCGGCATCGTCGTCAAGGCCGTGCTCGCGCTGAAGCCCCGGCCGCCGCAGCAGCTGGTCCTGGCCGCGGAGTTCCCGAGCGCGGCGAGCGCCTGCGACGCGATCTGCCGGATCATGGAGCGTGGTCACACTCCGTCACTCCTCGAACTGATGGACCGTACAACGGTCCGGGCCGTCAACAAGATGGCCAACATGGGCCTCCCCGACACCACCGAGGCGCTCCTGCTCGCCGCCTTCGACACTCCGGACCCGTCGGCCGACCTGGCCGCCGTCGCCGAGCTGTGCACCGCCGCGGGCGCCACCGACGTGGTCCCCGCCGAGGACGCCGCCGAGTCCGAAATGCTGCTCCAGGCCCGGCGGATGTCGCTCACCGCGCTGGAGACCGTCAAGTCGGCCACGATGATCGACGACGTCTGCGTACCCCGCTCGAAGCTCGGCGCCATGCTGGAGGGCACCGCGGCCGTCGCCGAGAAGTACGACCTCACCATCGGTGTCTGCGTGCACGCGGGCGACGGCAACACCCACCCCGTCGTCTGCTTCGACCACACCGACGCGGACGAGTCCCGGCGGGCCCGCGAATCGTTCGACGAGATCATGGCGCTCGGCCTGGAGCTCGGCGGCACGATCACCGGCGAGCACGGCGTCGGCCTCCTGAAGAAGGAGTGGCTGGCGCGCGAGCTCGGCGAGGTCAGCGTCGAGCTGCACCGGGGCATCAAGCAGACCTTCGACCCGCTGGGGCTGCTGAACCCCGGCAAGGTGTTCTGACGGTGGGCGCGACGGCGGGCGCGACGGCGGTCGGCGCTTCGACGGCCGGTGTTTCGACGGCCGGGCGGAACGGCGCCCGCTCACGCCTCGCCGTCCTGCGACTCGTCCGACGGCCACGGGTCGCGCAGCCACAGGTCGTCGGCCGGCAGCGGGGCGAGCAGCTCGGCGAGGCCCTCGTCGATCCCGAGCCGCTCGGCCTCCGTGCCGGGCGGGACCACCCGCAGCGTCCGCTCCACCCAGGCGGCCACCGCGGCGGAGGGCACCTCCAGGAGCGCGTTCCCGTCGGGCGAGGTCAGCGCGACGAAGATGACGTTGCGCCGGTCGACCTTGGTCGGCCAGATCCGGACGTCCCCGTGACCGCACGGCCGGAACACGCCCTCGACCAGCAGATCGCGGGCGAACGTCCAGTGGACCGGGAAGTCGGAGCCGATGTGGAAGGCCACGTGCACGGCGTACGGGTCCTCCGTTCGGTACGTCAGACGGGCGGGGACGGGGATGCTGCGCTCGGGCGACAGGACCAGCTTGAGTTCCAGCTCGCGTTCCACGGTGGTGTGCATGAGTGCGTCCTTCCGGTGCCTGTGGACCGGTCTTATGACCGGCCCGCACAGGGAGAGAGCGCCTTCCACGCCATCTATTACGCGACTTCCGAGAAAAATTTTCGGGCGACGGGAAAGAGGCTCAAACGCCTGGAGTGGCCCAGGGGTACGCGGGCGTCTGGTAGATGTGGACCCGTTGCATTCAGGCCTCGAAGAGATACGGGACCACGGTGATGAGCGCCCCAACCCCGGCACCCGGTGACGAAAGCCCCCGCGAGGGGTACTACCCCGACCCGTCCATTCCCGGATATGTCCGGTACTGGAACGGTGCTTCGTGGGTGCCAGGCACGAGCCGCCCAGCCCCTGAGCAGGGTGGGCCGACGCCTGTGGCCCCCTCCGGAGAAGCACCCTCCGTACCGGCGCCCGAGCCGCAGCCCGAGCCACAGCCACAGCCACAGTCGCAGCCGCAGCCGCAGTCGCAGCCACAGTCGCAGCCGCAGTCGTCGGTACCGGCTCCGGTGGACGAGACCGGTCCGGTCTTCCTGGACGAGGGGCCGTACGCGGGCAACCGCCCCGAACCGGCCACCGCCTGGCAGGCCGACGCCTCCCGGCAGACCGGATTCGGCGGCGAACGCGACCGGCGGGTCTCCTGGGGCGGCGCCGGGCAGCCCGGCGAGCCGGGCGGGCCGGACGGCGAACAGGGCCGGCCGGACGGGCAGAGCGATCCGCGTACGCCCGCGGAGCGCGCCCCGGCCGACCCGGTGCCGGGCGATCGCGTCCCGGCGGTCCGTACCCCCGCCGACCGCGCCCCCGCGCCGGACCCGCGACAGCCCGCCGCCTCTCCCGCGCCGTCGCCGTCGCCGTCTCCGTTGCCCCCGCTCTCTCCCTCTCCCTCTCTCTCCCCGTCTCCGTCTCCCTCTCTCTCCCCGTCTCCGTCTCCCTCTCCGCCTTCTCCCGCTCCGGAGAACACCGTTGCGATCAGGATCGGCCGTCAGGGCCGGCCCGGCAGCGGTACGGACGCGGGCACCGGTGACGCGGGGCGCCCGCCCACCGACGGGACGGTCACGATCCGGGCCGTGGGCCAGGGCGGCGGTCCGCCGGCCCGCCGGACGACCGAACCGGCGGCGTCGGAGGGGACGATGGCGATCCGCGCGATCCCCCCGGGGCCGGGCGCACAGCCCTCCGCCCCGGCGCAGAACCCCGTACAGACGCAGAGCCCCGCGCAGGCTCAGAACCCGGCCCCCTGGGCGCAGCAGGGCAATCAGCCCGCCCAGCCGCCCGCTCAGGCAGCCCGTCCCCAACTTCCGGCGCAGCAGCACCAACCGCAGCTCCGACCCCAGCCCCAGCAGCTCCAGCAGGCCCAACAGCAGCAACAGGCACAACAGCCCCAGCAGCCCGTCGTGCCCTGGAAGCCGCCGGCCGACGACCCCTTCCAGCAGCTCGCGCAGGCCCAGGCGGCGGCCAGGCCCGCCGGGCTCGGCAAGCGGTTCGCCGCCCGGCTGATCGACAGCGTCGTGCTGATGGCGGTCGTCGGCGCGACCGGCTTCCCGCTCGTCTCGCAGGCGCTGGACCACATCGACGAGAAGATCAACGCGGCGAAGCTCTCCGGTGAGACGGTCACCGTCTGGCTGGTGGACTCCACCACGGCCGGCCTGTTCGGCGCGGTGCTCGGTGCTTTCCTCGTACTCGGGGTCCTGCTGGAGGCGCTGCCGACGGCCAAGTGGGGGCGCACCCTCGGCAAGAAGATCTGCGGGCTCGAAGTGCGGGGCATCGAGTCCCACGGCGCCCCGTCCTTCGGTGCCGCACTGCGCCGATGGCTGGTCTACGGCGTGCTGGGCATCCTTGTGATCGGGGTGGTCAATGTGCTGTGGTGCCTGATCGACCGGCCGTGGCGCCAGTGCTGGCACGACAAGGCGGCACACACCTTCGTGGCGGGCTGACCGCACCCGGTCGGCCGACGGCCCACCGGGTGAAGGGCCGTCGGGGCCGGGCGTCCCCCGAACGCACCTGAGCCGTTGCGGGCGCCTCCGGGGCGGGGTGCACTGCCCCCATGAGCAACGATCAGCCGACGTCCGGTCAGCCGCCCGAGGACGACCCGTTCCTCAAGAAGCCGCATGGGCCCCCGCCGTCGTCGGGTTCGCCGTACGACAGCGCTCCGCCCCCGCCCCCGCCGCCGTACGATCCGGGCCCCTACGGCGGCGGTGGACCGTACGGCGGTGCGGATCCGCTGGCCGGCATGCCGCCGCTCGCGGAGCCGGGCAAGCGCATCCTGGCCCGGCTGATCGACTTCCTGATCGTCTCGATCCCGCTGTATCTGATCTCGCTGCCGTGGGGCGGTGCGGTCGAGGTGTCGGACAACAACGGCAACGGCAGCGGCGTCGGCGATGTCTTCAGCCAGACGTACAGCGGGCACCAGCTGATCTGGTCGCTGATCGGTCTGGTCGTGTACGTCGCCTACGACACGTACTTCACGCACAAGGACGGCCGGACCATCGGCAAGCGGCTGCTGAAGCTGCGCGTCGCGATGCTCAACGACGGCCGGGTGCCGGACACCGGTGCCTCGTTCCTGCGGGCCGTGGTGCTGTGGCTGCCGGCGCTGCTGTGCTGCCCGTGCCTGTGGTGGCTGATCAACATCGTGCTCATGTTCACGGACAAGCCGTACCGGCAGGGCCTGCAGGACAAGGCCGCGAAGACGGTGGTCGTCCAGACCAACTGACGCCGTCCCGCGCTCCCGCGGTCCCGGCCCCGTTCCCGTCCCGCGGCCCCCGGTGGCTCAGTGGCGTACGGAGTGCCGGCTCACGCGCTCGTCCGCGGCGGCCGCGGGACGCGGTGCGGCCTCTCGGGGCGCGGGGACCGGGGCATGGGCCCCGTCGCGGGCGAGGCCCTCGGCCTCGACGGCCGCGGAGACCGCGTCCTGATTCACCCGGACCGCGGAGCGGGCACCTGCCCGCTGCGCGGTTTTCGCGCGTGACGGCTGGGGTACGGTCACGGCCACCAGCAGACCGAGCGCGAGCGCCGCGGTCCCGATGACGGCGATGCCGAGGCCCGACCCCGTACGGGAGAGCAGCAGCATGGCGAGGGTCGAGAAGATGACGGTGACCGAACCGTAGGAGAGCTGTGCGGCTGTCGGACGCGGCATGGCGGTATCCGTCCTCGGGGCATCGGATGGGCGGTCTCTCAACACGGTCGCACTGTCAAGCGACTCTACGACGGTGGATGCCCGAGCGGAGCCACCGGTAAGCACGGCCTAACCCAAGGTGCCGGTGCACAGGGGGCGCACGGAGTCATTTGCCGCTCCAACCGTGGTCCGCGACGCGCCGGTTGGCCCTTTGTGAACGTCCGGATAACGGAAGCGTTCTCCTACATAGTGCACTTGGCCTGTCCAAGTCAAGATCTGTCTTTTCTCGCGTAACTCCGGTCGAATGTCGTCACTTGTGACGCGTATCGCGCGCGCGGCCCCACATCACCCCCTGGCCGCAGCGGCGAGCGCCGGGGAGGACTGCATCAAGTGACCACAAACAGACGGGCGCTTCGCGCCGCTGCGGTTGTCGTGGCCATGGCCGCCACTGCCGCCACGGCGTCGGCTTTCGCCACGGCCCAGGCAGACGACAAGGCGCCGGGAGCCAAGAGCACCAGCGTCGACCGCCGTGACCCGGGGTCGGCCAAGGGCAACGAGCACGACCTGAAGGGCCCGTTCAGCGAGCAGCAGGACGCACAGCGTCAGGCCGCCCTTGAGCAGGTCATATCGGGCGACAAGAAGATCTCGAAGCGGGGCGGCTCCAAGGTCGTCAAGCTCGACGACAAGAAGTACGTCGAGCTCGGCCGCGAGAAGACGGACAAGATCTTCACGATCCTGGTGGAGTTCGGCGACAAGGTCGACAACACCACCATGTTCGACCCGGACGGCGACGGACCGAAGCCGGCCGTCCCGAAGTACGGGGGCACGCCCGGCCCGCTGCACAACAAGATAGCCAAGCCGGACCCCAAGAAGGACAACAGCACCGCCTGGCAGGCCGATTACAACCAGGCGCACTTCCAGGACCTCTACTTCGGTGAGGGCGCCGGCAAGGACTCGCTGAAGACGTACTACGAGAAGACGTCCTCCGGGCGCTACTCGGTCGACGGCGAGGTCTCCGACTGGGTCAAGGTGCCTTACAACGAGGCCCGTTACGGCTCGAACTACTGCGGTTCGACCAACTGCGCCAACGCCTGGGACATGATCAAGGACGGCGTGAACGCCTGGGCCGCCGACCAGAAGGCCCAGGGCCGTACGCCCGAGCAGATCAAGACGGATCTCGCCAAGTACGACCAGTGGGACCGTTACGACTACGACGGCGACGGCAACTTCAACGAGCCCGACGGCTACATCGACCACTTCCAGATCGTCCACGCCGGTGAGGACGAGTCCGCGGGTGGCGGCGTCGAGGGCACGAACGCCATCTGGGCCCACCGCTGGTACGCCTACGGCACCGACGCCGGCGCGACCGGCCCGGCCGAGAACAAGGCGGGCGGCGCCCAGATCGGTGACACCGGCATCTGGGTCGGCGACTACACCGCGCAGCCCGAGAACGGCGGCCTGGGCGTCTTCGCCCACGAGTACGGCCACGACCTGGGTCTGCCGGACCTCTACGACACCACCAACACCGCCGAGAACTCGGTCGGTTTCTGGTCCCTGATGTCGGCCGGTTCCTGGCTCGGCAAGGGCAAGGACTCGATCGGTGACCTGCCCGGCGACATGACCGCCTGGGACAAGCTCCAGCTGGGCTGGCTCGACTACGCCGAGGCCAAGGCCTCGACGAAGTCCACCCACAAGCTGGGCGTGTCGGAGTACAACACCAAGAACAAGCAGGCGCTCGTCGTCACGCTGCCCGAGAAGCCCGTCACCACCGCCGTCACCAAGCCGGCGGAGGGCTCCAAGCAGTGGTGGAGCGACATGGGCGACAACCTGAACAACACCCTGACCCGCTCGGTCGACCTGACCGGCAAGTCCAAGGCCTCCCTGGACCTCGCGGGCTGGTGGGACATCGAGAAGGACTACGACTACCTCTACACCGAGGTGTCGGACAACGGCGGCACCAGCTGGACCGCGATCGACGGCACGGCCGACGGCAAGGCGATCACGCGCGACGCCAGTGACAAGCCGGCCCTGACCGATGCCTCCGGCAAGTACCAGAAGCTCTCGTACCCGCTGGACGCGTACGCGGGCAAGAAGATCGACGTCCGCTTCCGTTACGCCACCGACGGCGGCGCGGGCGGCATCGGCTTCGCCGCGGACACCATCTCGGTGACCGCCGACGGCGCCGCGCTCTTCACGGACAACGCCGAGGGCGACGACAACGGCTGGACCGCCAAGGGCTTCTCCCGCGTCGGCGAGTCGTTCACCAAGGACTACCCGCAGTACTACATCGCGGAGAACCGTCAGTACGTCAGCTACGACAAGACCCTCAAGGTCGGCCCGTACAACTTCGGCTTCTCCAAGACCCGTCCGGACTGGGTCGAGCACTACCCGTACCAGAACGGTCTGCTCGTCTGGCTCTGGGACAAGTCCCAGAAGGACAACAACGTGTCGCAGCACCCGGGCCAGGGCCTGATCCTGCCGGTCGACGCGCACGCCAAGCCCCTGAAGTGGGCCGACGGCTCGATCATCCGCAACAAGATCCAGCCGTTCGACGCGCCCTTCAGCTGGTACTCGACGGACGCCTTCACGCTGCACAACGCGGACGCACCGGTCCGGATCAAGTCGCAGCACGGCATCCCGGCCTTCGACGACCACAAGGGCACCTACTGGTACAAGGAGAACCCGACCGGAAGTGTTCAGGTCCCTGACACGAACACCCGGATCTCGATCGTCAAGGAGCCCCGCAGCGGCCAGACGATCACCGTCAAGGTCGGCCCCTCGCACAAGTAGTTCCGCATAACCGCAGGTCAGAGCATGATCGGCCGTCGCCCTCTAGCGGGCGGCGGCCGATCGTGTTTAGGTGCGTCTTGTTCGGATTCTTATTGACACGACGTCTCACGGGGGAGCGCGGAACATGGCAGGCGGAGGATTCTGCAAGTTGCCGGACGGCAATGTGGTGGTGGCGATCACCCTGCCCCATCCGGTCGACGGGCCGGGTTCCGGCACCCCGGTCCGGGTCCTGGTGCACGCGGCCAACCGGGCCCGCGCCCTGACCCGGCTGCGCAACGCCGGACTGCGCGCGGTCTACCTCCGCGGCAACGCCGAGCCGCCCACCCCCGACGAGATCACCGCCGTGCTGCACCACCCCGACGGGCTGCTCTGGCGCGCCAGACCGGAGCGGGCACAGGAGCTCTGGCACCCGATCCGGGCCCTGCTCCGCCCGGCCATACCCGTCCGGCGGACGGCCTGACACGGGGCCACGGCTCCCGCCGTGCCGGGTGAAGACCGAGTCAGACCACCGGCTTGCCGGACAGCTTCACGCCCGCCCTGCGCAGCTCCTCCAGCGCCCGCTCCGTGGTCGTCTCGGCGACCCCGGCGGTCAGGTCGAGCAGCACATGTGTGGTGAAGCCCGCCCGGACCGCGTCCAGCGCCGTCGCCCGCACACAGTGGTCGGTCGCGACGCCGACCACGTCGACCTCGGTGACATGGTGCTCCCGCAGCCAGTCGGCCAGCCCCACACCGTTCTCGTCGAGGCCTTCGAAGCCGCTGTACGCCGCCGCGTAGGCGCCCTTGTCGAACACCGCGTCGATCGACCCCGAGGTGACCGCGGGGGCGAAGTTCGGGTGGAATCCGACGCCCTCCGTGCCGGCCACGCAGTGCGGGGGCCAGGAGTTCTCGAAGTCCGGATGGTCGGAGAAGTGGCTGCCCGGGTCGATGTGGTGGTCGCGGGTGGCCACCACATGGCGGTACCCGGCCTGGGCGTCGCCGATCAGGTCGGTGACGGCGGCGGCGACCTCTGCGCCGCCCGGCACGGCGAGGCTGCCGCCCTCGCAGAAGTCGTTCTGGACGTCGACGACGATCAACGCGCGGTGCATGACGGGTGTCCTTAGGTGGGGGACGGTCGGCGGTTGTGGGGGCGTATTCGAGCCTAGAGACTCCGGCCCCGGACAGCGAGGGGACGGAACGCGGCCTTTGCGCCGTCCGGCGCCGCAGACGTGACCGGGGTTGCGGAGGTGACCGGGGTGACCGGGGTTGCGGAGGTGACCGGGGTGGCAGACGTGGCAGAGGTTGCCGGGGTGACCGAGGTGGCGGACCTGGCACGGGTCGCGGGGGTGACCGGGGTCGCCCGGCCACCGCACCGCACGGCCCCCGTCACATGTACTCGGTGGGAATCACCGGCTCGCCGCGCGACAGCTGCACCGCCGACATCGGCAGCCCGGCCCGCGCCGCGATGTGCCGCTCGCGCGCCGCGTCCAGCGGTTCGCGGGCGATCACCTCGCCGCCCCTGACCAGCTCGACCAGCAGTTGCCGGTCGGCCAGCTCGGCGGGCACCGCGCCGGTGCCGATCACCTCGGCCTCGGCGACCCCGTACTCGTCCAGCCGGCGCGCGGCCCACTTGCGACCGCCCACCGACGACTTCACGCCGAGCGACTTCTTGGCCACCGGACGCAGCGGCTCGGCGGGATCGGCGGAGCCGGCGCGGGCGACGAGCTTGTAGACCATCGAGCAGGTGGGCTGCCCGCTGCCGGTCACCAGCTGTGTGCCCACCCCGTACGCGTCGACCGGCGCCGCCGCCAGCGAGGCGATGGCGTACTCGTCCAGG
This sequence comes from Streptomyces sp. NPDC007164, assembly GCF_040634135.1. Taxonomy (NCBI): domain Bacteria; kingdom Bacillati; phylum Actinomycetota; class Actinomycetes; order Kitasatosporales; family Streptomycetaceae; genus Streptomyces; species Streptomyces sp. NPDC007164. The sequence goes on along the minus strand of NZ_JBEYFB010000012.1, from coordinate 65,786 downwards.
TCCGAGGTCACCACGATCTTCGTCTCCGTGGCGCCCAGCTCGTCCAGCTGCTGCCGCACCCGGTGCGCGACCAGCAGCAGATCGCCGGAGTCGATCCGTACCGCGCCCAGCTCGGTCCCGGCGACCTCGACCGCCGTACGCACCGCCTCGGTGACGTCGTACGTGTCGACCAGCAGCGTCGTGCCCCGGCCGAGTGAATCGACCTGGGCCCGGAATGCGTCGCGCTCGGTGTCGTGGAGCAGCGTGAAGGCGTGGGCGCTCGTCCCGACGGTCGGGATGTTGTAGCGGAAGCCCGCCGCCAGGTCGGAGGTGGTGTTGAAGCCGCCGATGTACGCGGCACGCGCCGAGGCCACCGCCGACAGCTCATGGGTGCGCCGTGCACCCATCTCGATCAGGCCGCGCCCGCCGGCCGCGGCGGACATCCGTGAGGCCGCGGCGGCGATCGCCGAGTCGTGGTTGAGGATCGACAGGAAGACCGTCTCCAGCAGCACGCACTCGGCGAAGGAGCCCTCGACCCGCAGGATCGGGGAGCCGGGGAAGTACACCTCGCCCTCGGGGTAGCCCCAGATGTCGCCGCTGAAGCGGTAATCGGCCAGCCAGGCGAGGGTCGGCCCGTCCACCACGTTCTGTTCGCGCAGGAAGGTGAGCATCTCGTCGTCGAAGTGGAAGTTCTCCACCGCGTCCAGTACCCGTCCGATGCCCGCGACGACGCCGTAGCGCCGCCCTTCGGGAAGCCGGCGCGTGAACGCCTCGAAGACCGAGCGCCGATCGGCCGTGCCGGCCTTCAGCGCGGCCTGCACCATCGTGAGCTCGTACTGGTCGGTGAAGAGCGCGGTCGACGGCACACCGACCCGTCGCCCAAGGTCCGCAGAGTTCATGTTTCGGATGCTACCCCTATTTCGTCAGAGTGACGAGATCTCGGGTCGTTTGTGCGATGCCCCCTCCCGAGTGGCAGCATGGGGTGGGTGAGCGTCGCACCCACAGAGATCACGCGTCCCGAATCGGCCGAGGAGAGTGTTGTCGTCCCCGAGCCGGACGTCCCCTGGGTGACGCTGGTCCACAACGACCCGGTCAATCTCATGAGCTATGTGACCTATGTCTTCCAGGCCTACTTCGGCTACTCCAAGGACAAGGCGCACAAGCTGATGCTGGACGTCCACCAGAAGGGGCGCGCGGTCGTCTCCAGCGGCAGCCGCGAGGAGATGGAGCGCGACGTCCAGGCCATGCACGGCTACGGACTGTGGGCCACGCTCACGCAGGACCGCAACTAGACCTCCCCGCCGGACCTCCCCGCCCGTTCGCCCGTTCGCCCGTTCGCCCGACTCCTGCCCCGCCCGACCCACCATCGGAGAAAACCCATGGCCGGCCACTTCGAGGCCACCCCCGGCGGCGGCGCGGCCGTCGCGCTCGACGAGGTGGAGATCGCGATCCTGCGCTCCCTCGCCGTCCAGCTGCTGGAACTGATCGGACCCGGCGACGAGCCCGCCGAGGGCGCGGACCCGCTCGCCGCCCTCTTCGCGGAGGGGCCCAGCGAGCCGCCCACCGACCCGGCCCTGGCCCGCCTCTTCCCCGAGGCGTACGGCGACCGGGACACCGAACTGCGGGCCGCCTCCGCCGAGTTCCGCCGCTTCACCGAGAACGACCTGCGCGCCCGCAAGCGCACCGACGCCCTCGCCGTCGTACGCACCCTGGACGGGCTCACAGTCAACGGGGACGGCGGCGCCGTACTTGAACTCACCGGCGACGAATGCCGTAACTGGCTCGGCGCCCTCAACGACCTCCGGCTCACCATCGGCACCCGCCTGGAGGTCTCCGACGAGGACGAGGGCGAGGCCGGCTCGCTCTACCGGCTCCCGGACAGCGACCCGCGAAAGCCGATGGTCATGGCCTATCTCTGGCTCGGCGCGCTCCAGGAGACGCTCGTGGAAACGCTGATGCCGTAAGGGCCGTCCCGCAGTCGGTGCCGTAGTGCCGTAGTGCCGTAGTGCCGCGCTTCTGGGCGAGCATCGAGTGTTCGCTCAACAGACGCTCAAATCCGAATAACGATCCCGTCACCTGAACGGTCGTCTTTGCCGCGGCAGGAAACTCTTGTCCGCTTTTAACTGTGGTGTACGCCACATAACGTCCGGTGGGCCGCCCGGGTGCCCGTGATAAATCTTCACGACCACTCGGGGACGCCACCCCTGTTCCCGAGGGCGCTACGGGCCGGCAACCACCGGCGGCACTCCATCCATATCCGGGGGGATCAGGACCCGATCCGCAGCCTCGACGGCGCGGATCGGTGTGGAGAAAGGCGCAGCACATGACATCGGCGCAGGTCGACAAAGGGAACAGCGGCGGGCAGGCCGTAGAGACCGCGGATTCCGGCGCGTCCGGTGAGGGATACCAGCGGGCCCTCGGCGCCCGTCAGATCCAGATGATCGCCATCGGCGGGGCCATCGGCACCGGGCTCTTCCTCGGTGCGGGAAAGGCGATCGCCAAGGCCGGGCCCAGTCTCGTCCTGGCCTATGCCGTCGCGGGTCTGGTGATTTTCTTCATCATGCGGGCGCTCGGCGAACTCCTCATGTACCGACCGGTCTCGGGTTCCTTCTCCGAGTACGCCCGTGAATTCATCGGCCCCTTCGCGGGCTTCGTCACCGGCTGGACCTACTGGCTGTTCTGGGTCGTCACCGGAATCACCGAAGTCACCGCCGCGGCCCAGTACATGACGTTCTGGTTCGACATTCCACAATGGGTTTCCGCGTTGATCTTCACAGTCATCCTGTACGGGGTGAACCTGATCTCCGTGAAACTCTTCGGTGAACTCGAATTCTGGTTCTCGATGGTCAAGGTCACCGCCATCGTCGGCATGATCCTCATCTGCGCCGGAATTCTCACCCTCGGCTTCTCCGACGCCGGGGACACCGCGTCCGTCACCCACCTCTGGGCCGATGGCGGATTCTTCCCGCACGGCATCAAGGGCACCCTGATGACGCTGCAGATCGTGATGTTCGCATTCCTCGCCGTCGAGCTGGTCGGCGTCACCGCGGGCGAGTCCAAGGACCCGAAGACCGTCCTGCCCAAGGCCATCAACACCGTGCCGTGGCGCATCGCCGTCTTCTACGTCGGCGCCCTCATCATGATCCTCTCCGTGGTCCCGTGGACCGAGTTCCAGCCCGACGTCTCGCCGTTCGTCGCCGCCTTCAAGGAGATGGGCCTCGGCCTCGGCGCCGGCATCGTCAACTTCGTCGTGCTGACCGCCGCGCTCTCCTCCTGCAACTCCGGCATGTACTCCACCGGCCGCATGCTGCGCGACCTCGCACTCAACGGGCAGGGCCCGAAGTTCTTCACCCGGCTCACCAGGAGCGGCACCCCGCTCGTCGGCACCACCTTCTCCGCCGCCCTGATGCTCGTCGGTGTCTGGATCAACTACCAGTGGCCCGGTGACGCCTTCACCTACGTCGTCTCGTTCGCCACCATCTCCGGCATGTGGGCCTGGATCATGATCCTGATCAGCCAGCTCCGCTACCGGCGCCTCTCCGACCTCGGCGTGCTCCCGCGGTCCGCCTTCCGGGCCCCCGGCGCCCCGTACACCAGCGTCTTCGCACTGTTCTTCATCGCCATGGTCATCGTGATGATGGGCATCGACAAGGAAACCAGGATCTCGCTGTACTGCGCCCCGCTCTGGGCCGCGCTCCTCGGTATCTCGTACATGGTCCTCAAGGCCCGCAACCCCGAGAACAAGGCCTTCGCGAAGAACTGAGCCCTCTCCACCCCCCCCCGGCCGCCCCGGCGGCCATGTCCACCATGCGGGCCCCGTCGTACCACACTTCGGTACGGCCGGGCCCGCATGCCTATCCTGGCGAAATGCTGACCATCACCCAGGCGCTGTACGACCAGATCGTCGCGCACTCCCGTGCCGACCACCCCGACGAGGCGTGCGGCGTGGTCGCGGGCCCGGCCGGGACCGGCCGCCCCGAACGGTTCATCCCGATGCTCAACGCCGCCCGCTCGCCCACCTTCTACGAGTTCGACTCGGCCGACCTCCTCAAGCTCTACCGCGAGATGGACGACCGCGACGAGGAGCCGGTGATCGTCTACCACTCCCACACCGCGACCGAGGCCTACCCCTCCCGCACCGACGTCACCTACGCCAACGAACCCGGCGCCCACTACGTCCTCGTCTCCACGGCGGACACCGACGACGCGGGCCCCTTCCAGTTCCGCTCGTACCGCATCGTGGACGGCGTGATCACCGAGGAGGACGTCCAGGTCGTCGAGGCGTACGAACCCGCCTGACCCCGCCGTACCGCCGGACACCGGGCCGGACGGGACCGCACTCACCGACGGCCCCGTCCACCTGTCGAACACCCGGCATCCATCAGGTGAGATCACACTCGGGATTACGGGCCGGGAATCGATACGATGAGCGCATGGTTCTCCATGACGTGAGCGACAAGACGCCGGGCGTGCTGCTCGTCGCGCGGCTGCACGTCGACCTGTGCAGGCTCTGCAGCGCGATCTGTACGTGCCGCCTGCCCGCCGGCCGCAAGGCCTGAGCAGGGCCCGCGGCCCGAACACCAACACGTACGCACCACCCCCGCGCGGGGGCCCAGCCGCGCGCCCCACGCCACCTCTCCGCTTCCGACAGGAGCCCACGCCATGGCCATCGAGGTCCGCATCCCGACCATCCTCCGCACCTACACCGGCGGCGCCAAGGCCGTCGAGGGCAACGGAGCGACCCTCGCCGACCTCTTCACGGACCTGGAGAGCCGCCACAACGGCATCCGCGAGCGCATCGTCGACGGCGACGAACTCCGCCGCTTCGTGAACGTCTACCTCAACGACGAGGACGTCCGCTTCCTCGACGGCATCTCCACCAAGCTCAGCGACGGCGACAACGTCACCATCCTCCCGGCCGTCGCCGGCGGCATGAACTGATGCGGTACGACAGCCCGCTCGCCGCGGTGGGCAACACCCCGCTCGTCCGCCTGCCGCGGCTGTCACCCTCCGACGACGTCCGGATCTGGGCCAAGCTGGAGGACCGCAACCCCACCGGCTCGATCAAGGACCGCCCCGCGCTCCACATGGTCGAACAGGCGGAGAAGGACGGCCGGTTGACCCCCGGCTGCACCATCCTGGAGCCCACCAGCGGCAACACCGGAATCTCGCTCGCCATGGCGGCCAAGCTCAAGGGCTACCGCATCGTGTGCGTCATGCCCGAGAACACCTCCCAGGAGCGGCGCGACCTGCTCGCCATGTGGGGCGCCGAGATCATCTCCTCCCCGGCGGCGGGCGGCTCCAACACGGCCGTCCGCGTCGCCAAGGAACTGGCCGCCGAGCACCCCGACTGGGTCATGCTCTACCAGTACGGAAACCCGGACAACGCGGGCGCCCACTACGCCACCACCGGCCCGGAGATCCTTACCGACCTCCCGTCCATCACCCACTTCGTGGCCGGCCTCGGCACCACGGGCACGCTCATGGGCGTCGGCCGCTACCTGCGCGAACACAAGCCGGACATCAGGATCGTCGCCGCCGAGCCGCGCTACGACGACCTGGTCTACGGACTCCGCAACCTCGACGAGGGCTTCGTCCCCGAGCTCTACGACGCCTCGGTCCTCACCACCCGCTTCTCCGTCGGCTCGGCCGACGCCGTCACCCGCACCCGCGAACTCCTCCAGCAGGAGGGCATCTTCGCGGGCGTCTCCACCGGCGCCGCACTCCACGCGGCGATCGGCGTGGGCAACAAGGCCGTCAAGGCGGGGGAGCCGGCCGACATCGTCTTCGTCGTCGCGGACGGCGGCTGGAAGTACCTGTCGACGGGCGTCTACACCGCCCCGACCACGGAAGCAGCCATCGAAACCCTGCACGGCCAGCTCTGGGCCTGACCGCCTTCGGGGAGGTGCGCCCGGCGCGGGCGCACCTCACCCCGTCCGGGACCTCACCTCATCCGAGGTTCCGCACCCGCTCCCACACCCCCGGGTCCACGACCCCCACCCGGCGCCGGAACCCGCGCACCGCCACCTCCCGCAGCTCGTCCGTCTCCAGGAAGCTCGCCCGGTCCCGAGCGTCGCCCACCGTTCCCGCGGGCAGTGCGATCACCCCGGGCCGGTCCTCGTGATGCTTGCTGGTGATCTTCGCGACGAGCGCCGAGCCACCCCGTACCGACAGCACCAGACAGGGCCGGTCCTTCGCCCCGGGCCCGTCCTCGTACGGCACCTCGGCCCACCAGATCTCGCCCGGCCGCGGCCGCCGCTCCGGCCCCGGCCCACGACCGGGCCCCGCCGGCGGGCGCGTCCGGCCGCCCGGACGCCCACCGGAACGCGCCCCCTCCGTCCCCGCCGACCTGCGGGAACGTCCACGGGGTGGGCGCCCGCCCCGCCCCCGCCCATCGGCGACCGCCGCGACGAGCGCGAGCAGCACGACAAGAACGAGCGCGATCCACCACCAGGACATGTCCATGTCCCGACCGTACCGGCGTCACCACCGCTTCCATCGAACCGGTGACAGAGCAGGTGAGTTCCCCCACAACGGACGGCCGTGGAGGAGCGACCGGCTGTTTCGCGCCTTACGCTCGACGAACCGCTCAACAGACCGCACGAACCCTCCCCGTTCCCACGTCTCGGAGGTTCACGCTCCATGAAGCTCACCGTCGTCGGCTGCTCCGGCTCGTTCCCGTCCGCGGGATCAGCGTGTTCGAGCTACCTCGTAGAGGCCGACGGCTTCAGGCTGCTCCTCGACATGGGCAACGGCGCCCTCGGCGAGCTGCAGCGCCATGTCGGTCTCTATGACCTCGACGCCATTTTCCTCAGTCACCTCCATGCCGATCACTGCATCGACATGTGCGCGTACTTCGTCGTCCGCTACTACCGGCACGACGGCGGACGCCCCGCCCCCATCCCGGTCCACGGGCCCGAGGGCACCGAACAGCGGCTGACCACCGCGCACGCCGACACCCCGTCCGAGCACGCGATGAGCGAGGTCTTCGACTTCCACACGCTGAAGCCCGGATCGTTCGAGATCGGCCCCTTCTCCGTCCGTACCGAGAAGCTCTGCCACCCCGTCGAAACCTTCGGGATCCGCATCGAGCACGGCGGCCGCTCGCTGGCGTACTCCGGCGACACGGGGCCCTGCGAGGCACTGGACGAACTCGCCGAGGGCGTCGACCTGTTCCTGTGTGAAGCATCGTTCATCCATGGCAAGGAGGACATCCCGGACCTCCACCTCAACGGCCGCGAGGCGGGCGAGGTCGCCGCCCGGGCCGGCGTGGGGCGCCTGGTCCTCACCCACATCCCGCCGTGGACCGACGCCGACCGCAACCTGGCCGACGCCCGCGTGGTCTTCGACGGACCGGCGGAGGTCGCGGTGCCCGGGGCGGTGTACGAGGTCTAGGGCCTTTGGCCCCAGCCCCCGTCGCGGACACGACGAAGCCCTCACCTCCCGCCGGGGAGGTGAGGGCTTCGACGTACGGCGGGCTAGGGTTACTTCGCCTCGGCCTTGAGGAGCTCGGCGAGCTCCTCGTCCGACTCGCGGCCCGGAGTCGGCAGGTTGAACTTGGTGATCGCGAAGCGGAAGACCACGTAGTAGATCACCGCGAAGCAGAGGCCGACCAGCACCAGCATCCACGGCTTGCTCGCGATGCCGAGGTTCAGGAAGAAGTCGACCGCACCGGCGGAGAAGCCGAAGCCGTCCTTCATGCCGAGGCCCCAGGTGAGGGCCATCGAGACACCGGTGAGCACCGCGTGGATCGCGTACAGCACCGGGGCGATGAACATGAAGGTGAACTCGATCGGCTCGGTGACACCGGTCACGAACGCGGTGAGCGCGAGCGAGAACATCATGCCGCCGACGACCTTGCGGCGCTCCGGGCGGGCGCAGTGCACGATGGCGAGGCACGCGGCCGGGAGGGCGAACATCATGATCGGGAAGAAGCCGGTCATGAACTGTCCGGCCGTCGGGTCACCGGCCAGGAAGCGGTTGATGTCGCCGCTCTTGCCGTGGAACTCACCGGCCTGGAACCACGGGAACGAGTTCAGCAGGTGGTGCATGCCGACCGGGATCAGCGCACGGTTGGCGACACCGAAGATGCCCGCACCGACCGCGCCGGAACCGACCAGCCACTCGCCGAAGTTGTGCAGCCCGGTGCCGAGGACCGGCCAGATGTAACCGAAGACGATGCCGATGACCAGGCCCGCGAAGGCGGAGAGGATCGGGACCAGGCGGCGGCCGCCGAAGAAGCCGGCCCAGGCGGGCAGCTTCGTCCGGTAGAACTTCTGGTAGAGCAGCGCGACGACGATGCCCATCACCACACCGCCGAGGACCTTGGCGTCCACGGGGGCGTCCGTCATGACGATCTTGCCGTCGACCACCTTCGCGACCTGCGGAAGGTTGCTGTCGGTGAAGGTGGCGAGCACCTTCTGGAAGACCAGGTAGCCGGTGACGGCCGCGAGCGCGGTCGAACCGTCCGACTTCTTCGCGAAGCCGATCGCGATGCCGACGGCGAACAGCAGCGCCATGTTGTCGAGGATCGCGTTGCCACCCGCGGCCATGAAGCTCGCGATCTTGGTGACGAAGTCCGGGAACGAGGCCCTGCCGAGCATGTCGTCGTTGCCGAGGCGCACCAGAAGCGCGGCCGCGGGCAGCACCGCGACCGGCAGCATGAGACTGCGGCCGATGCGCTGCATGACCGACATCACGCCGGCACCCTTCTTCTTGGTGACCGCGGGTGCGGTGTCTGCCGTGGACATCAACTTCCTCCATTGGACAAGGCGCCGCCCGGGTCGTTGAGGGGGGAGGCGGCGACTCGAAATACGCGGCAGAGCGCCACGTGGTCTGGACCACTCAGTGGTGTAGACCAGTTGTAGCACGGTGAGTGATAGATAAGGAACCTGCAAATTCCGACTACTTCGCATGAGCCATCACCCACGCTCGGTGACATGACGAAGACCCCCGGACCACATGGGTCCGGGGGTCTTCGGGGCCTGCTCCGGGCGGGCCCGAAGCCCGTCCGAGCTGCTACTTCGTGAGGTTCCTCTCGATTTCCTCCTCCAGCTCATCGGGCTCGCGGCCCGGTGTCTGGAGGTTGAACCTGGTGATCGCGAACCGGAAGATCGCGTAATACACGGCGGCGAAGACCAGGCCGATGGGGATGATCAGCCACGGTTTCGTGGCCAGGCTCCAGTTGATGACGTAGTCGATCAGACCCGCCGAGAAGCTGAAGCCGTCCTTCACCCCGAGCGCCCACGTCACCGCCATCGAGACACCGGTGAGCACCGCGTGGATCCCGTACAGCAGCGGTGCGACGAAGAGGAACGAGTACTCGATCGGCTCGGTGATGCCCGTCACGAACGACGTCAGGCCGACCGAGAGCATCATGCCGCCGACCGCCTTCCGGCGATGCGGCTTGGCGCAGTGATAGATCGCCAGCGCCGCCGCGGGGAGGGCGAACATCATGATCGGGAAGAAGCCCGAGGTGAACTGTCCGGCCGTCGGGTCGCCCGCCAGGAACCGGTTGATGTCACCGTGCACGACCGTGCCGTCCGGCTTGGTGAAGTCGCCGAACTGGAACCAGACGAAGGTGTTCAGGAACTGGTGGAGGCCGATGACCAGCAGCGCGCGGTTGGCGAGACCGAAGATGCCGGAGCCCACCCAGTCCAGGTCCACCAGCCACTTGGAGAAGCTGGTCAGACCGTCACCGATCGGCTGCCACAGCCAGGCGCACAGGCCCGCGAAGAGCAGCCCGACGAAGGCCATGATGATCGGGACGAGACGGCGGCCGTTGAAGAAGCCCAGCCAGTCCACCAGCTTGACCCGGTGGTACCGCTGCCAGAACCAGGCGGACAGCAGCCCCATCACAATGCCGCCGAACACCCCCGGGTTCTGGTACTCGGCCGCCGTGACCTTGGCGTCGCCGGTCACACAGGTGCCGAACCACGTGCCGCCCGAGGTGAACGTCGAACCCGGGGCGCAGTCCACCGGGAAGGCGTGCAGCACCGCGTAATAGACGAGGAAGCCGGCCACCGCGGCGAGCGCGGTCGAACCGTCCGACTTCTTCGCCATACCGATCGCGACACCGACGCAGAACAGCAGCGGAAGGCCGAGCCCCGAGTCGAGCAGCGCACCGCCCGCCGCCGCGAACACCCTGGCGATGTTGTTCCAGCCCAGGCCCTCGTCGCCGAATACGTCCGGCTGGCCCAACCGGTTCAGAATGCCGGCCGCGGGCAGAACGGCGATCGGCAGCTGGAGGCTGCGCCCCATCTTCTGGAGACCTTGGAAGAGGCCGTTCCACCACGTCTTCTGTGGCACTGCGGCGCTGCTCGAACTCATCGGCGTCCTCCCGGAACAAGGCGCGTTCGGCGGTCGTTGCAGACTGGTGTAGACCAGTTGAGGTACGGTGCGTAACCCGCCTGGAAGACAGGGCACCGGTGATCGTCATCATTGGGGACGGTCCAGCCACCCGCTCGCGAAGCTGGGCCAAACGTGCGTTACGGTGACGAAACGGACCCAGGGTGGGCCGTCGCACGCATGTGAAGAACCAGGGAGAAGGCCATGGCCAGCAAGGCTGAGAAGATCGTCGCCGGGCTCGGCGGTATCGAGAACATCGACGAGATCGAAGGCTGCATCACCCGCCTCCGCACCGAGGTCCACGACCCCAGCAAGGTCGACGAAGCCGCGCTCAAGGCCGCCGGGGCGCACGGCGTCGTCAAGATGGGCACCGCGATCCAGGTCGTCATCGGCACCGACGCCGACCCCATCGCCGCCGACATCGAAGACATGATGTGACCGGCCACCGCCCAGCCCTTCGCTGAGCCGGCCGCTCGGCTCCGCACAGGCCCCGCCCGCCCGGACGGGGTCTGTCGCGCACCCGGACGGCGGCCGGCCGGGACCGCCCCGCACCCGAACGGGCGCCGCCCCCGCACCCGATAAAGTCGACGCCATGTCTCGTATCGACGGCCGCACCCCCGAACAGCTCCGCCCCGTCACCATCGAACGCGGATGGAGCAAGCACGCCGAAGGATCCGTACTCATCTCCTTCGGCGACACCAAGGTCTTCTGCACCGCCTCCGTCACCGAAGGCGTCCCGCGCTGGCGCAAGGGCAGCGGCGAAGGCTGGGTCACCGCCGAGTACTCCATGCTGCCCCGCTCCACCAACACCCGCGGCGACCGCGAATCCGTACGCGGCAAGATCGGCGGCCGCACCCACGAGATCAGCCGGCTCATCGGCCGTTCCCTGCGCGCCGTCATCGACTACAAGGCCCTCGGTGAGAACACCATCGTCCTGGACTGCGACGTCCTCCAGGCCGACGGCGGCACCCGCACCGCCGCCATCACCGGCGCCTACGTCGCCCTCGCCGACGCCATCGGCTGGGCCCAGCACAAGAAGATCGTCAAGCACGGCCGCAAGCCGCTGACCGACACCGTCTCCGCGGTCAGCGTCGGCATCGTCGACGGCACCCCCCTCCTCGACCTCTGCTATGAGGAGGACGTCCGCGCCGAGACCGACATGAACGTCGTCTGCACCGGCGACGGCCGCTTCGTCGAGGTCCAGGGCACCGCCGAGGCAACCCCCTTCGACCGCAAGGAACTCGGCGCCCTCCTCGACCTAGCCACCGCGGGCTGCGCGGACCTCACCGTCTTCCAGAACGACGCCCTCGCCCGCACCCTGGGCGAGTAGCCCCGCCACTCCGGGCGAGTAGCCCCGCCACTCCGGGCGAGTAGCCCCGCCACTCCGGGCGAGTAGACCCGCCACTCCGGGCGAGTAAAGAAGCAACCAAATACGCACCACAGCGCGTCGTTACGAACACGGGCGCACGGGTCGAACCGTGCGCCCGTCCGCGTATCCGCATCCGGGGAGGAACCGCACCATGGCCAAGGCCGCCCGCCACCGCCGCATCACTGTCGCGCTGACCCTGACCGCCCTCGCCCTCACCGCCGCCTCCGGCTGCGGTGCCGTCGACAAGGCACTGGACTGCGTCCGCACCGCCGATGCCATCGCCACCAGCGTCGACAACCTCCAGCAGGCCGTCTCCAACGCCACCAGCGACCCCACGCAGGCCTCCGAAGCCCTCGACGAGATCGAGAAGGAACTCGGCAACCTCGGCGACAAGACCGACAACGCCGACCTCGGCAAGGCCGTCGACAACCTTCAGGCGGGCGTCGGCAACGTCCGCGACTCCATCGAGAAGGGCGACGCCACCCCCGACATCACCCCGGTCACCGACGCCGCCGCGGAGATCGGCAAGGTCTGCACCTCCTGATCACCCCCGATACTGGGTGACATGACCCGCCTCATCCTCGCCACCCGCAACGCCGGGAAGATCACCGAACTCCACGCGATCCTCGCCGACGCCGGCCTCACCCATGAGCTCGTCGGCGCGGACGCGTACCCCCACATCCCCGACGTCAAGGAAACCGGCGTCACCTTCGCCGAGAACGCCCTGCTCAAGGCCCACGCCCTCGCCAGGGCCACCGGCCTTCCGGCCGTCGCCGACGACTCCGGCCTCTGCGTGGACGTGCTCGGCGGCGCCCCTGGCATCTTCTCCGCCCGCTGGGCCGGCACCCACGGCGACGACAAGGCCAACCTGGACCTGCTCCTGGCCCAGCTCTCCGACATCGACGAGGCCCACCGCGCCGCCCACTTCGCCTGCGCGGCCGCCCTCGCCCTCCCCGACGGCACGGAACGCGTGGTCGAGGGCCGCCTGACGGGCACCCTGCGCCACACCCCGTCCGGAACGAACGGCTTCGGCTACGACCCGATCCTCCAGCCCGAGGGCGAAACCCGCACCTGCGCGGAACTGACCCCGGCGGAGAAGAACGCGATCAGCCACCGGGGCAAGGCGTTCCGGGCGTTGGTGCCGGTGGTGCGGGAGCTGTTGGGGTGACGACGTCTCCGTGAACGTGACAGGCCCGGCCCGCTACGGAAGCGGGCCGGGCCTGTCACTGGAGGTACGCGAGGAGGGACTCGAACCCTCACGCCGCTAGGGCACTGGTACCTAAAACCAGCCTGTCTAACCAATTCCAGCACTCGCGCGTCTCTGGCAGTCTACAAGGAGAGGCTGTGCAGACCCGAAGGGTTATACAGTGACTGATTTGGCAGGTCGCCGGTTCCGGCACCAAGTGTCAGTGAGGGAAAGGCAGTTGCGATCTCGCGAAGGGCGCGGTGCAGCCTTGAGTTCGTCGGCGGTGAACAACAGGCCCAGTTGAGGGCGGTTCATCCCGGGGAAGTGGCTGACGTCGATTCCGGCTGCCGCGATGGCCGCGTCCGGATACTTTCGCCATGGACTGCGCTGCCTGAAGTGGGTTATGTCCAAGCCGTGTCCGGCCACCTTCTCTTGAAGTACGCGTCGCTGGCCGCCGCTCTTCTTGAGCCCGAGCCGACGCATCAGGTCTGCCCAGTTCTTTGACTCGGCGACCGCAGCGGCGAGCCGCTCCCTCGTGTACGGACTTGCCCCCATGCTTCTCCTCCGCATCCGGCCGCACATTCGCAGCCTCGTACGGATCAACGAGCCGTTCCCCCGGAGCGTCGGTCAGAACTTCGGCTCGGGCGTCTGGGCCGCGCACAGTTCTGCCGCCTCCTCCTCCGTCTCCACCGACGGCGGCGAGCCGGCCAGGGGCCTCCGGGCGGTCTCCTTCATGCAGGCCACCGCGATCACGCCGACCAGGGCCGCCGCCATCGCGTAGAAGGCCGGCATCAGGTTGGTGCCGCTCCAGCTGATCAGCGCCGTGATCACCAGTGGGGTCGTGCCCCCGAAGAGGGAGGCGGAGAGGTTGTAGCCCACGGAGAGGGAGCCGTAGCGGACCGGGGTCGGGAAGAGGGCCGGGAGGGCGGCGGACATCGTGCCGAGCATGCAGACCAGGGAGAGGCCCAGCATCAGCATGCCGATCGTGATGGCGGGGATGCCGCCCTGGCGGATGAGCAGGAAGGCGGGGAGGGAGAGGAAGAAGAAGCCCAGCATGCCGGTCATCAGGAGCGGCTTGCGGCCGAAGCGGTCGGAGAGCTTGCCGACCTGGCTGATGATCAGCATCAGGAAGACCATGACGGCGAGCAGGATGAGCAGGCCGTGGGTCTCGCTGTAGCCGAGTTCGTCGGAGAGGTAGGTCGGCATGTACGACAGCAGCATGTAGTCGGTGATGTTGTACGCGCCGACCAGGCAGATGCAGAGGATCAGCGTCGGCCAGTACTGCCGGAAGATCCTGGCGAGGTCGCCCTTGGCGGTGGTCTCGACGTGGTCGGCGGCCTCCGACGCGTGGACGGTGCCGCCCTCCAGCTTCTGGAAGGCGGGGGTCTCGTCCAGGCGCAGCCGCAGATAGAGGCCGACCAGGCCGAGGGGGCCCGCGACGAGGAACGGGATGCGCCAGCCCCAGGACTCCATCTGGCCGGTGTCCAGGACCGCGGTCAGCGCGGTGACGAGTCCGGCGGCGCCGACGTAGCCGGCCAGGGTGCCGAATTCGAGGAAGCTGCCGAAGTAGCCGCGGCGCTTGTCGGGGGCGTATTCGGCGATGAAGGTGGACGCGCCGCCGTACTCGCCGCCGGTGGAGAAGCCCTGGACCAGGCGGAAGAAGATCAGCAGGGCGGGGGCCCAGAGGCCGATGGCGTCGTGGGAGGGGATGACGCCGATGGCGAAGGTGCCGACCGCCATCAGGATCATGGTGAGGGCGAGGACCTTCTTGCGGCCGATCTTGTCGCCCATCGGCCCGAAGACCATTCCGCCGAGGGGCCGTACGAGAAAGGCCACGGCGAAGGTCGCGAACGAGGAGAGGAGCTGGGTCGTGTCGTTCCCGGACGGGAAGAAGACATGGCCCAGGGTGACGGCCAGGTAGGAGTAGATCCCGAAGTCGAACCACTCCATGGCGTTGCCGAGCGAGGCCGCCTTCACCGCCCGCTTGACCGCCCGGTCGTCGGTGACGGTGATGTCCGACCTGCGCAGTCTGGGATTCCTCCGCTGCCGGATGGCCCGGAAGAGGGTGGGGTGGCGTTTGACCGCTTCAGGGTCGGCCGCCAGGTGGGGGTCGGAAGCCGCCATGGCCGGTCCTTTCCTGGACGAGTGTTCCAGGACAGGCTTCTGCGCGGTCATGGCGGCCGCAAACCGGAAGGACGGCCGATTGGGATGTCCGTCACATGTTCCGGTCACATGTTTCCGCCGGGTTCTTCCGGGGCGGTCGGCGGTGGGTCAGATGCCGAGGTCCCTGATGATCTTGGCGACGTGACCGGTGGCCTTGACGTTGTAGAGGGCGCGCTCGACCTTGCCCTCCTCGTCCACGACGATCGTCGAGCGGATGACGCCCGTCACCGTCTTGCCATAGAGCTTCTTCTCGCCGAAGGCGCCGTACGCCTCAAGGGTCTCCTTGGACGGGTCGCCGACCAGCGTGACCTTGAGGTTCTCCTTCTCGCGGAACTTGGCGAGCTTCTCGGGCTTGTCGGGGGAGACGCCGATGACGTCGTAGCCGGCACCGGTGAGCAGCTCCAGGTTGTCGGTGAAGTCGCAGGCCTGCTTGGTGCAGCCGGGGGTGAGGGCGGCCGGGTAGAAGTAGACGATGACCTTGCGGCCCTTGTGGTCGGCGAGCGAGATCTCGTTGCCGTCGGCGTCGGGCAGGGTGAAGGCGGGGGCGGTGTCGCCGGGCTGGAGTCGCTCGCTCATGGTTCTCCTCGGGTGGCACGTGGGGTGTACGGGACCGAGCGTAATAGGGGTGCCGCCGGGTGCGTGGGCGGTCGAGCTGACAGACTGTCGATGAAGGTTTATGACGACGACCACGGAGGCGGCGCAGTGTCGGATGCCAGGACCCCTGCGCAGATCGAGGCGGACATCATCACCAGGCGTGAGCAGCTCGCGGTGGTGCTCGATGAGATCGGGGTGCGCGTGCACCCGCAGACGATCATGGGTGATGTGAAGGCGAAGGCCGCCGAGGCCGTCGACCGGACGGCCGGGCGGGCGTTCGTCGCGGTGAACCGGACGGTGTCGGACGTGAAGGCGCAGTTCGTGTCCGAGGACGGGGCTCCGCGCCTGGAGCGGGTGATCCCGGCGGCGCTGCTCGCGGTGGGTGTCGTGGGGCTGGTCGTGGCGTCGAAGCGGCGTCGGAAGAGCTGATGCGTGGTCCGTGCACCCCGGAGGGGTGCGCGGGCGCTGCGGGCAGGTAGGTTGCGGGGCGTGAGCGAGAACACCGACGACAAACTGCCCATCCGCATGCTGCACGACCGTGTGCTGGTCCGGTCCGATACGCCCGAGGGCGAGCGGCGTTCCGGTGGCGGGATTCTGATTCCGGCGACGGCGGCGGTCGGCCGCCGGCTGGCCTGGGCCGTGGTGGTCGCGGTGGGCCAGAACGTGCGGACGGTGGAACCGGGCGACCGGGTGCTGTACGACCCCGAGGACCGTGCGGAGGTCGAGGTGCGCGGGGTGGCGTACGTGCTGATGCGCGAGCGGGACCTGCATGCGGTGGCGGCGGACCGGTTCGAGGGGTCGGTGGATTCGACCGGGCTCTATCTGTAGTCGGCAGCAGCGGCAGCAACAGCAGTGGTGGGGGGCCCTGGTGACCGCGGTCACCAGGCCCTTTGCTTGTTCTTTGCTACTGTGGTGGGACCCCGACGAGACGCGCCGTACCGGGCTTCGAAAAGACGACGCACCCGTGTTGTTCGCGTGTTCTGTCTCGTCGGAGGTGCCGTCATGGCCTGGGTTCTGCTTGTTGTCGCCGGTCTGCTGGAAGTGGGCTGGTCGATCGGGATGAAGTTCACCGAGGGGTTCACCCGGCTGTGGCCGAGTGTGTTCACGGGCTTCGGGATCGTGGCGAGCATGGTGTTGCTGTCCCATGCGGCCAAGACGCTGCCGATCGGTACGGCGTACGGCGTGTGGGTCGGTATCGGTGCGGCCGGTGCGGCGGTGCTGGGCATGGTCGTGCTGAACGAGCCGGTGACCGCCGCCCGGATCTTCTTCGTCTGTCTGCTGCTGGTCGCCGTCGTCGGGCTGAAGACGACCTCGGGTCACTGACGCGGGGCCGGTGTGCCCCGGGGGCCGGGGAGGAAGCCGTTGCCTTCTCCGGCGCCGTTGTTTCCGCCCGGCCCCTCGCCGCCGTTCTCGCCGCCCTGCGGGCCGCCGTTGTCACCGCCGCCGTTCTGCGCGCCGCCGTTGTCCGTCGTGCCGTCGCTCGGGCTGCCGGTGTCGGTGCCGCCGGTCGCCGGTTCGCTGCTGCCGGGGGTCGTCGGGCTGCTGGGCGGGGTGGAGCCGGGGGTGCTGGGCGGGGTGCTGGAGGTGTTCTCGGAGGGGGTTCCGGTGTCCTCGGGGCTGGATTCCTCGTCGGTGGGCGGGGCGGGTTCCTCGGCGCCGCTTTCGAGTTCGAGGTCGAAGTCCTCGGCCGGGGTGGAGCGCAGGGCGGCCTCGGTGTACTGGGCCCAGGTCTGGGCGGGTGCGCCGCCGCCGTTGATGCGGGCGAGTCCGAGCGCCCCGTACAGCGGCTTCTGCACGCCGGTCTCGGGGTCCTGGCCCATGACGGCGATGACGGTGGTGAGGTCGGGGGTGTAGCCGGCGAACCAGGCCGCCTTGTCCTCCTCGGCGGTGCCGGTCTTGCCCGCGGCGGGGCGGCCCGCGGCCAGGGCGGCGGTGCCGGTGCCGCTCTCGACGACGCTCCGGAGGATCGAGGTCGTGGTGTCGGCGGCTTCTCGGCCGACCGCCTGTTCGGTGTGGCCGCTGTCGGGGAGTTCGAGGTCCTCGCCGCCCTTGGTGATCCGGTCGACGAGGGTGTACGCGCCGTGCCGGCCGTGGTTGGCGAGGGTGGCGTACGCCTCGGTCATGTCGAGGACGCTGGCGGTGGCGACACCGAGGGCGTTGGACGGGTACGCGGTGAGGTCGGGGGTGTTCTTGGGGAGGCCGAGGTCGATGGCGGTCTGCTTGACCCTGCCGGGGCCGACGTCCTCGGCCATCTGGGCGTAGACGGCGTTGACGGACTTGTCGGTGGCGGTGGAGACGGTGATGGGCCCGTAGCTGATGTCGTCCTCGTTGGCGGGGGCGTATCCGGTGGGTCCGTCGGGGCCCTGGACCATGCGTTTGTTGGTGCCGTCGTAGATGGTGTTGGGGGTGATGGGCCGGCCGTCCTGGGTGGTGGAGCGGTTGGCGACGGCGGAGGTGAAGACGAAGGGCTTGAAGGTGGAGCCGACCTGGTAGTCGCGGCGGGTCGCGTTGTTCACGTACTGCTTGGTGTAGTCGACGCCGCCGTACATGGCGACGACACGGCCGCTGCCGGGGTCGATGGAGGCGCCGCCGACGCGCACGTTGCGGTCGGCCTTGCGGTCGGGGCTGGTGTGGGACATGACGTTGTCGTCGACGGCGTCGACGAGTGCGTCCTGCTTCTTCTTCTCCAGGGTGGTGGTGATCCGGTAGCCGCCGGTGGCGAGGGTGTCCTCGTCGATGACGTCGTTGCCGGTGAGGTAGTCGTCGACGGCCTGGACGATGTAGCCGCGCTGTCCGGAGAGCCCGGTGGACGGCTTGACCTTGCCGGGTACGGGGAATTTCATGGTGGCGCGTTCGGCCGCGCCGAGCCACTTCTCCTTGACCATGCCGTCGAGTACGTAGTTCCAGCGTGCGAGGGCGGCGGCCTTGTTCTGGGGGTGGACGACGATGTCGTACGCGCTGGGGGCGTTGAGCAGGGAGGCGAGGTAGGCCCCTTCGGCGGTGGTGATCTCGCCGATGTCCTTGGAGTAGTAGGCCTGGGCGGCGGCCTGGATGCCGTAGGCGTTGCGGCCGAAGTAGCTGGTGTTGAGGTAGCCCTCGAAGATCTGGTCCTTGGATTCCTCGCGGTTGAGCTTGACCGCGATGAAGAACTCCTTGGCCTTGCGGACGAGGGTCTGTTCCTGGCCCAGGTAGTAGTTCTTGACGTACTGCTGGGTGATCGTCGAGCCGCCCTGTTTGCCCTTGCCGGTGAGGGTGTTGAAGGCGGCGCGGGCCATGGCCTTGAGGTCGACGGCCCGTTCGGAGTAGAAGTCGCGGTCCTCTGCGGCGAGGACGGCGCGCTGGACGGTGAGCGGGACCTGGGCGAGCTTGACGTTCTCCCGGTTGACCTCGCCGGAGCGGGCGATGACGCTGCCGTCCTTGTAGAGGTAGACGTTGGACTGCGCGGTGGCGCTGGTGTTGGCGGGCGGGATGTCGACGAGTTCGTATCCGGCGATGAAGCCGCCGATCAGGAACAGGGCGACGAGGAGGACGGCGCCGAGGACCATTCGCCAGGTGGGGATGGCGCGGCGCCATCCGGTGCGCTTGGGGCGTTTGGTCTGCTTGGTCCGCTTGGGTTGCCCGGGCCCGTCGGGATCGCCGCCTCGGCCACCCGGTCCTCCGCCCGGCCCACCGCCCGGTCCGCCGGACGCTCCGGCGGTGCCGTGGGCAGCCGGGTCCCTGGGGGCCCAGCCCCGGGGTTCGCTCTCCCCGCTCGGCTGCTGTGGGTCGTCGCTCATGTCCGTGCAGACTCCTCGGCCGCGGTCAGTTCCCCCATAGTGCCCTTTTCTATGGAATAAGCGCCGGATCGACCCCGAATCGTCCCCCCGAAAAGCGGTCGCGGCGGCCGTACCCGCTGGACTAAGGTCTTGCGCTTTGGTGTCCAAAGCCGTTGGGCACCCGGCGATGGGGGGTGTGTGCGGTGCGGCTTTACGCGGTGGTGGCGGCGGGACAGTTCCGGCGCTACGCCACCTACCGGACCGCCACGGCGGCCGGAGTCTTCACCAACACCGTCTTCGGGTTCATCCTCGCGTACACCTATGTGGCGTTGTGGGACGAGCGGCCGCAGCTCGGTGGTTACGACATGTCCCAGGCGCTCAGCTACGTCTGGCTGGGGCAGGCGCTGCTGATGACCTGTTCCATGATGGGCGGCGGCTTCGAGGACGAGCTGATCGAGCGGATCCGGACCGGCGACGTGGCGGTCGATCTCTACCGGCCCGTCGACCTCCAACTCTGGTGGCTGGCGGGCGATCTGGGCCGGGCCGCGTTCCACCTGCTGGGGCGGGGCATCGTGCCGATGCTGGCGGGAGCGCTCGCCTTCGACCTGGCGCTGCCTTCCTCGCCCGGGATCTGGGTGGCCTTCCTGGTCTCGGTGGGGCTCGGCGTCGTGGTCAGTTTCGCGATCCGCTATCTGGTGGCGCTCTCCACGTTCTGGCTGCTGGACGGGGCGGGGGTGGCGCAGATGTCCTGGCTGGCGGGGATGTTCTTCTCCGGGATGCTGCTTCCGCTGACGCTGTTCCCCGGGGCGCTGGGGGACGTCGCGCGGGCGTTGCCGTGGTCGGCGCTGCTCCAGGTGCCGGCCGATGTGTTCCTCGGCAAGTACCCGGGCCGGGAGCTGGTGGGGGCGTACGCCTTCCAGGCCGGCTGGGCACTGGCGCTGCTGCTGGTGGGGCGGATGGTGCAGTCGGTGGCGACGAGGAGGGTGGTGGTCCAGGGTGGCTGACACGACGGGTGCGGTGGAGGTGGCCGGGACGGCGGACGGGGCCCGGCCCGGGGCGGGCCCCGCGGACTGGCCCGAGGCGGTGTTCCCCGAGCGGCCCCGGTTCTTCGAGGGCGTCAGGGCGTACGGGCTGATCGCGATGATGTGGCTGCGCTCGACGATGGCGTACCGCGCCTCGTTCGCCATGACGGCGTTCGGGAACTTCGCGGCGACCGCCTTCGACTTCGTCACGATCATGCTGATGTTCTCGCACGTGGACCGGCTGGGCGGCTACACACTGCCCGAGATCGCCCTGCTGTACGGGGTGTCGGGCACCGCGTTCGGTCTCGCCGACCTGTTGCTGGGCTCGATGGACCGGCTGGGCGCGCGGGTGCGCGACGGCACGCTGGACACGTTGCTGGTGCGGCCGGCCCCGGTGCTCGCCCAGGTGGCGGCGGACCGGTTCGCGCTGCGCAGGCTGGGGCGGGTGCTTCAGGGGGTGCTGGTGCTGGGGTACGCACTGGTGACGCTGGACATCGAGTGGACGCCGCTGAAGGTGGCCATGATGCCGATGATGCTGCTGAGCGGGGCGGCGGTCTTCGGGGCGCTGTTCGTGGCGGGGGCGGCGTTCCAGTTCGTCGCGCAGGACGCCTCCCAGGTGCAGAACGCCTTCACGTACGGCGGGAACACATTGCTCCAGTACCCGCCGTCGGTCTTCGCGAAGGACCTGGTGCGCGGCGTGACGTTCGTGGTGCCGCTGGCCTTCGTGAACTGGCTGCCCGCGCTGTATGTGCTGGGCCGGGAGTACCCGTTGGGTCTGCCGGGCTGGGTGGCGTTCCTGCCCCCGGTGGTGGCGGGTCTGTGCTGGCTGCCGGCCGGGCTGGGCTGGCGCGCGGGGCTGCGCGCGTACCGCAGCACAGGAAGTTGATCCACGACAACGGACGAGGCAGGGCATCGGACATGGACGCAGAGACCCGGACCGGAACCGGAACCCGAACCGGAACCGGAACCCGAGCCGGTGCTGGGGTCGGCACCGGCTTCATCGAGCTCGACAATGTGGAAAAGGTCTTCGACGTGCGTCGCAAGACCGGTTTCATGCGCAGTGAACGCCGCGAGGTGCGGGCGGTCGACTCGATCAGCTTCCGCGTCGCACGCGGCGAGATGGTCGGCTACATCGGCCCGAACGGCGCGGGCAAGTCGACCACGATCAAGATGCTGACCGGCATCCTCACCCCGAGCGGCGGCCGGCTGCGGGTGGCGGGCATCGACCCTTCGCGGGAGCGTACGAGGCTGGCGCACCGGATCGGTGTGGTGTTCGGCCAGCGCACCACGCTCTGGTGGGATCTGCCGCTGCGCGACTCGTACCGGCTGATGCACCGGATGTACCGGATTCCCGATGCGCGGTACCGGGAGAACCTGGACCGCTGTGTCGAACTCCTCGATCTGGGCGAGCTGTTGGACGTTCCGGTGCGGCAGTTGTCGTTGGGGCAGCGGATGCGTGGTGACATCGCGGCGGCGCTGCTGCACGATCCCGAGGTGCTGTATCTGGACGAGCCGACGATCGGTCTGGACGTCGTCTCCAAGTCCAAGGTCCGTGGTTTCCTGCGGGATCTGAATGCCGAGCGCGGTACGACGGTGCTGCTCACCACCCATGATCTGACGGACATCGAGCAGCTCTGCAAGCGTGTGATGGTGATCGACCACGGCCGCCTGATGTACGACGGCGCTCTCGCCGGTCTGCATGAGGTGGGGGAGAGCGAGCGGACGCTGGTGGTCGATCTTGAGCGTCAACTGCCGCCGATCCGGCTGGAGTCGATGCCCTCGGTCCGTACGGTGAAGGTGGAGGGGCCGCGGCAGTGGCTGGCCTTCCCGGCCTCGGAGTCGGCCGCTCCGCTGGTTGCCCGGATCGCCGCGGACTACCCGCTGGTCGATCTCTCGGTGCGGGAGCCGGACATCGAGGCGGTGATCGCGAAGATGTATGAGTCGGCCACCGGCATGTAGGGCTGGGACGGACGTACGGACGTTCAATAGGCTGCACGGTATGACAAGTGACCTTCCGGAAATGCGTGCTTCCGATTCCGAGCGCGAGCGTGTCGCCGAGACCCTGCGCGAGGCGGTTGCCGAGGGCCGGCTGGAGATGGACGAGTTCGAGCAGCGGCTCGAAGCGACCTACAAGGCGCGTACGCACGGGGAGTTGGAGCCGCTGGTACGGGATCTTCCCGCGCCGGGCGTGGCGGTGGCCCCGGTGGGGGCTGCTCCGGCGCGGACCGGATCGCAGAAGCGGTGGGCGGACCGGATCGGCAAGCCCGCCACATCGGGCGGCGCGTTCGCGTTCTGGGGCGGTTTCGGGCGCCGGGGGAACTGGACGGTGGGCCGGAAGTTCACCGCGTTCGCGATGTGGGGCGGCGGTGAGATCGATCTGCGCGAGGCGAACTTCGAGGACCGCGAGGTCGTCATCCGCTGTTTCACGATCATGGGCGGTATGCAGGTGACGGTTCCGCCGGAGCTGAATGTGGAGGTCCGGGGCATCGGCATCATGGGCGGTTTCGGGGAGCGCTCGAAGGACGACGGGGTCCCGTCGCCGGACGCCCCGCGGGTGCGGATCACCGGGCTTGCGCTGATGGGCGGCGTCGGTGTGGAGCGCAAGCGGAGCAAGGCGGAGAGGCAGCGGCTGCGGGATGCGGAGCTGGACCGGCAGCGGGAGCTGGACGGGGAGCGCGGGAGCGGGCGGGGGCGGCTGGAGAAGGGTGAGCAGGACGGCCGCTAGTACGGTGGCCGTACGGTGAGCCTGGGGCGCCGCCCGGCGAAGTCGACCTCAGAGCAGGTCGGAGGTGGGCCGCTCGCGCACGAGGGTCGTCAGGTCCACCGTCGAGCCCAGCAGCCGGTAGCCCGCGTCGTTCAGGTGCAGATGGTCGCCGCTGTCGTAGGCCGGCAGGAGCCGCGTCGGGCGGTGGGGGTCGCGGGTCGCCGCGTCGAAGTCGATGACGGAGTCGAAGATCCCGCCCGCCCGGATCAGCGCGTTGACCCGTTCCCGTACGTCGTTGCTCCTGGGCGTCCAGGTGGCGAACCCCTCGTACGGCATCAGCGTCGCTCCGACGACCCGCAGGTCCTGCGCGTGGGCGCGCAGGGCCATGGCGCGCAGACCGTCGGCGATGCGCTGCGGGTCGGTCTCCTGCGGGGACTGCTGCACGTCGTTGATGCCGAGGGCGATGACGACGGCCTTCACCCCGGCGACGTCCAGCACGTCGCGGTCGAAGCGGGCGCTCGCCCGTACGCCGAGTCCGCCGAGTCCGTCGCGCAGGATGCGGTTGCCCGCGATACCCGCGTTGGCCACCCCGTACCGGCCGCCCAGCCGGTCGGCGAGGACATCGGGCCAGCGGCTGTTCGTGTCGAGGGAGGAACCGGTGCCCGCGGTGAGCGAGTCGCCGATCACGGCGATCGTTCCGGTGGCGGTCGTGGTGTGCACGTCGACGGCGGTGAGGTAGCGCCAGCCGTCGGTCCGCCGGGTGCCCCACACGGTGTCCACGTACGACGTCTGGTGGCTGCGCTCGTGGACGGTGACGGGCCCCCGGGCGGTGGGGGTGCGCAGGGTGACCACCAGGTCGGAGCCGGCGGCGACCGGGACCGTGACCGGGTCGCTGACGACCTGCCCGCCGGCCGCCACGGTCACTGTGCGGGCGCCCGCGAACGTCACCGGGCGGGTGTTCACGGTGACGCGGTCCATGATCAGCGGGCGGGTGCCGAAGGTGTTGGAGAGGGTGATGCGGGCCGCGTCGCCGCCGATGCTGGTGTGCACGACGTTACGGATGGTGCGTCGGTTGAGCGCGCTGCTGTTGTACGAGTCGACGACCCCGGTGGCCGGGGCCGCGGTCCAGGTCGCGGCCCAGAGGCCGGTGGAGTGCGCGGGGGCGGCGGGCGTACGGGCCACGGAGCGCGGGTCGGGTACGGCGATCTGCTTCGGCCGGGCGCCGGAGCCGGAGAACAGCAGGGAGCCGGCGAACGCCACGGCGGCGGCGAGCACGGCGGTGCCCGCCACGAGGGCGATGAGCAGGGCGTACCCCTGGCGCCTGGGCATGGGCGGTGTGTCTCCTCATGATCAATCGGACTGATCCCATGATGGGTCAGGGCCTCGGGAACTCGACGTGCGGCCCGGGAGTAGGTCAGGCAGGGACAATGCGTACGGGACACCGGGGGCGAGGCGTACGCGGACGGGTGGAGCGGATGGAACGGAACGATCGGACCGGAGCCGGAGCCGGAGCCGGAGCCGAGGCCAGGGCCGGAGCCGGGGGAGAGGCCGCACGGCAGCAGGAGCGTGCCGGGGGGCGGGCGCCCGGCGGCCGGCCCGCTCCCCTCGCCTCGTTCGCGTACACCGCGGCCGACGAGGAGAAGCGGCGCGGTGTGCGCCGGATGAAGACCACGGCGACGGGCCTCCTTCTGCTGGTCGCGCTCGTGTACGTACTCGCCACCTGGGCGAAGAACGCGGGTGTGGGCGGCTGGCCGGGCTTCGTCGCCGCGGCCGCCGAGGCGGGGATGGTCGGTGCGCTGGCCGACTGGTTCGCCGTCACGGCGCTGTTCAAGCGTCCGCTCGGCCTGCCGATCCCGCACACCGCCATTATCCCCACCAAGAAGGACCAGCTGGGCGCGTCCCTGGGTTCCTTCGTCGGCGAGAATTTTCTCTCCGGTGATGTCGTACGGGGCCGGATCCACGCGCTCGGGGTCGGCCGCCGCGTCGGTGCCTGGCTGGCCGAGCCGGAGCACGCGGACCGGGTCACCGCCGAGCTGTCGACCGCGTTGCGCGGGGCGCTGAAGGTGCTGCGGGATTCGGATGTGCAGGCCGTGGTGGGCGAGGCGATCACCCGGCGGGCCGACACGGTGGAGATCGGGCCCGGCCTCGGCAAGATGCTGGACAAGATCGTCTCCGACGGGGGCCACCGCAGGGTGGTGGACCTGATCTGCGTACGCGCGCACGACTGGCTGGTGCTGCACGGCGATTCGGTGATGGACGCGGTGCAGGGCGGGGCCCCGGGCTGGACGCCGCGGTTCGTCGACAAGCGGATCGGGGAGCGGGTCTACAAGGAGCTGCTGCGGTTCGTCACGGAGATGCGGGACATGCCGGGGCACCCGGCGCGTGCCTCGATCGACACGTTCCTGACGGACTTCGCGGCCGACCTCCAGACGGACTCGGACACCCGGGCCCGGGTGGAGCGGCTGAAGTCGGAGATCCTGGGACGCGCCGAGGTCCAGGACGTCATCGCCTCGGCCTGGTCGTCCGTACGCACGATGATCATCGCGGCGGCGGAGGACGAGCAGAGCGAGCTGCGGCTGCGGGCGCGGGCCTCGCTGATGGCGCTGGGGGCGCGGCTGGCGACCGACGACCGGCTCCAGGCGAAGCTGGACGGCTGGCTGGAGGACGCGGCGGTCTATGTCGTCACGACCTACCGCGCGGAGATCACCTCGCTGATCAGCGACACGGTCGCGAGCTGGGACGCGGACCAGACGTCGAAGAAGATCGAGGCGCACATCGGCCGCGACCTCCAGTTCATCCGGATCAACGGCACGGTGGTGGGTGCGCTGGCGGGGCTGCTGATCTATACGGTGTCGTGGGCGCTGGGGGCCTGAGCGCTGCCGTGTAACGGAAAGCTGTCGCGTAACGGAAAGCTGCCGCGTACGGGGAGGCTGCCTCTTACGGGAAGGCTGTCGCGTACGGGAAGGCTGTTGCGCACGGGGAAGTCGCCGCGTACGGGAAAGCCGCCGCGAGCAGGAAAGGGGCGGGGCTTGGGAGCCCCGCCCCTTTCCTGTACGCCTGTGCTTGCCAGGCTCTCAGGCGGCCCGGCGGGTGACCGCCCACGACGCGGCGGCCATGCTGCCCGCCACGGCGAAGACGGCGGGCCAGGCGCCGACCTTCTTGGCCAGCGGGTGCGAACCGGCGAACGCGGCGACGTACGCCGTGGTCAGCCCGACGGCCGCGCGCGGGCCGGCCTGCCGGTTCCACTCGTACGCGGCGACAGTGCCCGCGGCGGCGAGGGCGACCCCGCCCAGCGGCCGCTTCCTGGTCCACCGCGCGACGGCGTACCCGCCGACCAGCCCGCTCGCCGCCACCGCCGCTGCCGGAACCTTCGCCATCGCAGCCACCTTCGCCTTCTCGTCCGTGTAGTCCGGGCCCTGAGCCCGGGTCTCCGAGGCTAACGCGAGTCCCGGGATTCCGGTCGCCGAGGGGGTGCACAAGCGTTTACCCTGGGGGTGAACACGCGTGCACCTCCGTTTCCTGCCCTGAGCCGCCCGCCCGGCGCACCGTCGCGCCCCCTCCCGCACGCCGCCCTCGCACGACGCCCCAGCAGCCGAGCACCGTACGGAGAGCCATGCCAGCGGACATACCCGCCCCGACCACCACCACCGCCGCCGGGGCGCCGCATCCCCGCTTCGCCGTCGGTGTGCTGGCGTTCTGCGGTGTCGTGGTCGCGGTGATGCAGACGATCGTCGTCCCGCTGCTCCCACACATCCCGGCCCTCACCGGCGCGACCCCGGCCGCCGCGAGCTGGCTGGTCACCGTCACGCTGCTCACCGGCGCCGTCTTCACACCTGTCCTGGGCCGGGTCGGCGACATGTACGGCAAGCGCCGGGTGCTCGTCGCCTCGCTGCTGGTGCTGGTGGTGGGTTCGGTGCTGTGCGCGGTCAGTTCGCACATCGGCGTACTGATCACCGGCCGCGCCCTCCAGGGTGCGGCGCTCGCCGTCCTGCCGCTGGGCATCAGCATCCTGCGCGACGAACTCCCGCCCGAGCGAGTGCTGTCCGCCGTGGCGCTGATGAGTTCGACGCTCGGCATCGGCGCGGCGATCGGGCTGCCGGTCGCCGCCCTCGTCGTGGAGAACTTCGACTGGCACACCATGTTCTGGGTCTCGGGTGCGATCGGCGTCATCGACATCGTGCTGGTGCTGTGGTGCGTACCGGAGTCGCCGGTGCGCACCCGTGGCCGCTTCGACGCCCTCGGCGCGCTGGGGCTGTCCGGGGCCCTGGTCTGTCTGCTGCTCGCGGTCACCCAGGGCGCCGACTGGGGCTGGACCTCGGCCCGGACGGTCGGTCTGCTGGCGGCGGCCGTCGTCGTGGCGCTGATCTGGGGCGCGTACGAGCTCCGGGTGGTCTCGCCCATGGTCGACCTGCGGATCTCGGCCCGCCCCGCGGTCCTGCTCACCAATGTCGCCGCCCTGCTGATCGGCTTCGCCTTCTACGCGAACTCCCTGGTCACCGCGCAGATGGTGCAGGAGCCGAAGGAGACGGGCTACGGGCTGGGCGCCTCGCTCGTCGTCAGCGGTCTCTGTCTGCTGCCGGGCGGCGTGATGATGGTCGTGCTCTCGCCGGTCTCGGCGCGGATCTCCGCGAAGTACGGCCCGAAGGTCAGCCTGGCGCTGGCGGCCGGGGTGATCGGCTCCGGCTACGTGGTGCGGTACTTCACCAGCCACAACCTCTGGCTGATCATCGCGGGCGCGACGGTCGTCGCCTCGGGCACGGCCATCGCGTACTCGGCACTCCCGGCGCTGGTCATGCGCGGCGTTCCGGTGAGCGAGACCGGCGCGGCCAACGGCCTCAACACACTGATGCGGTCGATCGGGCAGGCGTTCTGCAGCGCGACGGTGGCGGCGGTCCTCGCCAACATCACGTTCCGGGTGGGTGGCAGAACGGCCCCGACGCTCCACGCGTACCAGCTGGTCTTCCTGATCGCGGCGGGCGCGGCACTGGCGGCGCTGCTGGTCACCCTGTGCCTGCCGGGCGGCCGTACCCCCGTGACGGGAGCGAAGGGCGAGACGGGCGGGACGGGCGAGACGGGCGGGACCACGGAGGCGGGCAGGACCGCCGGGGCGGGTACGGTCGGAGGGAACCGCGACGTCCCGGGCGACCGGAAGGACGGTGTGCGGACGATGCCGATCCAGGAGGGCGCATGATCAGCGGCCAGGCCACCGCACCGGGCTCTTCTCCGGCCTCGGCCCCGGGCCCGGGCCCGGGCCCTTCTCCGGCCTCGGCCGCGGGCTCTTCTCCGGCCGCGGGCTCGTCTTCGGCCTCGGCCCGGTCCGCCGCCGATCCGGGCAGCGGCAAGTACGCGATCCTGCGCGCCGCCCGCCGGGCGTTCACACAGCGCCCGTACGCCGAGGTCACCATCAGGGGGATCGCGGCCGACGCCGGCGTGAGCCCGTCCCTGGTGGTCAAGCACTTCGGCCGCAAGGAAGAACTCTTCAACACCGTCGCCGACTTCGGCCCCGCCGCCGCCGAACTCTTCGACGCTCCGCTCGGAGCCCTGGGCCGCCACATGGTGGTGACACTGGTGAACCACCGCCGCGAACTGCAGGCGGACCCGCTGCTGCGCGTCGTCTTCTCACTGGGCAACCAGGACGAACGCTCCCTGCTGCGCGACCGCTTCCACGAGCAGGTCACCGACGCACTGACCGCCCGCCTCCCCGGCCGCGAACGCGCCCTGCGCGCCGAACTGATCGCCGGCCACCTCCTCGGCCTCGGCGTCACCCTCAGCCTCCACCGCGAAGGCGCCGGCGCGGACGCCACCACCGAACACATCGCGGATCTGTACGCGCCCGCGGTGCAGTCGCTGATCGGCAGTCCCTGAACGACGGTTGACGCGGGCCCGTTGTGTTCCATGTGTTCCATCCTGGTGGGCGGGCTCGCCGGACATGTATGGTCTGGGCCAACCGGACGAGGGGGGCCTCATGTCCATCCGTTCCATCCGTACAGGTGCGCGCGGCGTGGCAACGGACGTGGTCACGGCGGTGGTTCTCGGCGCGTTCCTGGTGGGCTGCTCGGACGCCGGGACTTCACAGGGACTGGGCGACGACGTTCCCTACGTGGCGCCGTCGGTGAACGCCGCAGCCGCGTCCAAGGCCGCCGACGAGGCCGTCGCGGCGCAGGACGCCGCAGACGAGGCCAGTGCGGAGGCGGAGGCGTCCGAGGCGGCCGAGGCGGCGCGCAACAGACCGGAGGCCGTACGCGACGCCTTCGCGGGACTCCAGGCCACACTGAACGACAACTGCACCCCGGGGTCGCCGAACTGCGCCTACTTCCTCGGCCGGGTCCACGACGAACTGGTCCGCCTGGACAAGGCCATGAAGGCGGACGCCCAGGGCCCCGGCCACTTCAAGCAGCCGATCGCCGAGATCGCCGCCCTGCGCAAAACGCTGAACGGCGACACCTCCACGGACAACCTGGGGAAGCACCGCTCCGAACTGATCGGCACCCGCGACCGCATCAACACCTGGATGCAGGGCCACCCGGAGGACTACCGCTGACCGCCCGGCAACGTCACGGACGGTAGAGCGCCCGGCACCGGTCCGGGTCGGCCGGCTCGCCGTCCGGGACCGGCAGGAAGTACTCCACCTGCCACTTCTGCGTACGGCCGGCCTGGCGGTTGGTCGTCGTCACCCACGGCGGATAGACACGGAACCCGCGCTTCCCGCCGACGCCGTCCGTCGACACGATGTCCCGCTCGCGGAGCACGGCCCGCGGAAACACGAACTGCCCGGAACCGCCGGAACCGCCGGTGCCACCGCTGTCGTCGCCGACGCCGTCACCGGTGTCGCGGGTGCTGATGACGAAGAGGTCGACGGGATCCCCGGAGTCGTAGGGCCGGATCGGCCCACCGTCGGCGGACCGCTTCCACACCGTCACGAACTGGCCGACCTTGGTCGGGGTGGTCCGGGCCACCCGGAACCTGACGGCGGAGCCGTCCACGGTGAACCCGTGCGCCCCGTACTCGGCGCTCTCGGCCTCGGGCACCGGCCGCGAGCACACGAGCCCGCTCGGGTCGTAGACGAGCGCCTTCGCGGCGAGGAGGTCGGGGTGAAGGCGCGCGCCGTCCGGCCAGGGCTCGGGAGGCCGGGCATCGGGCGGGGGTGCGGAGTGTGCTGCCATTTCACCCATTCTGTCAGCGCCTGCCCGATCGTCGTGCCCCGGGCGGACAGCGGGGCGGGCGATGAGTTTCCCCGGCGGCCGGAGTCCTACCACTGTCACCACAACGGCGCCTTGACCGCGGGGCGCCGACCGAGGAAGGACCACCGGCATGCCCGCCACCCACACCCTCCGAGTTCCCGGCGCGCACCTGCACTACGAGGTACGCGGCGCGGGACCGCTCCTGCTGGTCATGGGGTCACCCATGGAGGCCGAGGCATTCGCACCGCTGGCGGACGCGCTCGCGAGCGACCACACCGTCGTCACCCACGACCCGAGGGGAATTTCCGGCAGCACCCTCGACGACCCCGACGAGGACACCCTTCCCGACCGGCGGGCGGACGACGTGGCAGCGATCCTGGACGCGCTCGGGGCCGATTCGGCCGATGTGTTCGGGAGCAGCGGCGGCGCGGTGACCGGGCTGGCACTCGTCGCCCGCCACCCCGACCGGGTACGGACGCTGGTCGCGCACGAGCCGCCCATCATGGAGATCCTTCCCGACGCGGCCGAACAGCGCGCCATGACCGAGGAGATCATCAAGGCCTTCCACGAGGAGGGCCAGGGCGCGGCATGGATGAAGTTCATGGCCGTCGCCGGATTCGTGACCGAGGACGGAGAGAGCGCGGAAGGCGCGGAAAGCGGCGAGAGTGCCCCCGACGGGCCGTTCGGCGAGCCCACGGAACAGGACCTCGCCAACGGCGCCCGCTTCTTCGGCCACGACCTTCGGGGCACCGCCCGCTACGTACCCGACATCGCCGCTCTGACGGCCGCACCGACCCGGGTCCTGGTCGGCGTCGGCGCCGAGTCGCAGGGCCTGATCACGTACCGGACGTCCACCGTCCTGGCGGAACTGCTCGGCACCCGCCCGGTCGAGTTCCCGGGCGACCACGCCGGTTTCCTGGGTGACCCGAAGGGCTTCGCCGATGCACTGCGAAACACACTGACGAGCTGAGAACGGGACAACGGGACGAGGACGGAGGGGGCGGGAGGCAGC
This sequence comes from Streptomyces sp. NPDC007164, assembly GCF_040634135.1. Lineage (NCBI taxonomy): Bacteria > Bacillati > Actinomycetota > Actinomycetes > Kitasatosporales > Streptomycetaceae > Streptomyces > Streptomyces sp. NPDC007164. The sequence goes on along the minus strand of NZ_JBEYFB010000012.1, from coordinate 34,474 downwards.
CGGGCGCCGGGCGGGGCAAGCGGCGCGGGAACGACGCCGCGGGGATGACGGCGCGCGGATGGTGGCGAGGGGATGACGGCGCGGGGACGGTGGGGCGGTCCCGGAACCGGCCCGCCTACCCCCGCTCGACCTCCGCGGCGCGCCCCGTCAGCAGCCCGAGCACCTGCCCCAGCTGCTCGCGGGCGCCCGGATCGGTGATGACCCCGTCCGGCCCGACCGCGTCGCGGCCCACGGAGATCCGTACGCAGGCAGGCTCCACGATGTCCGCGCCGGTGTAGCCCAGCACCGTACGCAGCGTGGCCTCAGCGCCCTGGCCGCGCCCGGGTGCCGCGGCGTTCACCCAGGCGGTCGGCTTGTCGCAGATCTCGGTGCCGCCTACCGTCCAGTCCAGCAGGTTCTTGAACGCCCCCGGCAAGGTCCCCGCGTACTCCGGCGTGCAGACCAGGACGGCATCCGCCCCGTCGATGGCCGCACGCAGCTCCGCCACCGGACCCGGCAACGGATCCGTGTCGTCGTCGGGGTTGAAGTGCGGGAGCGCCGCGAGGCCGCCGTAGAGAACGGTCCGTACCTCCGAGGGAGCCACGGCCTGCGCGGTGCGCAGCACGGTCTCGTTGGAAGAACCGCTGCGCAGGCTTCCGGACAGCAGAAGGATCACGGGTGGTGTCGGCATACCCGCTCAACGTCCGAAGTCCGGACACCATTCCCATACCCCGCCCCCGTACACGGCCCCGACACGACCTCACCCCACCCTGCCCCGGTACGACACCACCCCGGCACGGGCGCGGGGCGGCTCGTACCGGGGTGGTGGTCGCGTGAAGTACGCGGTTGTGGTGCGGCGGGATCAGCTGAAGACGACCGAGCGGAGCTTCAGCCGACTGCTGGCGTGGCCACCGTTGGGCCGGAGGGTGAAGTGGTCGCCCTCGCAGTCGGGACCGGTGAAGACGGTCGCGCTGGAGTCGGTGAAGTTCTGCGGGGTGTGGGCGGGGTACGACGAGTTGGGGTCGGCGACCTCGGGCAGCGTGATGCACATCCGGCTCGGCGGGTCGAAGAGGAAGCCCACCTGCGGCGAGCCGTCGAGACCGGTGTACGTGTACGAGAAGTCCCCGGTGGCCGCGCCGGCCGAGGTCGGCACGGCGACGAGCAGCGCGAGCGCGCCGAAGGCGGCAGCAACGGTGGAACGAAGACGCATGGGGGGAACTCCTTGTGCGGAGGGTCGGAAACGGCCCAAGTCTGAGCCGTTGACCTGCGATTACGACCCCACATGGGGTCCCGTCACCCGGACGTGAGCTGCTGAATCGGTTCTGCCGACGGCCATGCGGGTCATGTACCGGTCCCACTGTGTTGACCGAGGTGCCCGACTGCCCACGCTGCCAGGTTCTACTGTGGCTCGGTGAAGACACAGATGATCGTGCTCAACGGCGGCTCCAGCTCCGGGAAGTCCAGCATCGCCCGGTGTCTTCAGACGGTGTTGCCGGATCCATGGCTGACGTTCGGGGTCGACACACTGATCGAGGCGATGCCCGCGTCCATGAGTGAGTCGGACGCGGGCATCGAGTTCGCCCCGGACGGCGCGGTGGCCGTCGGCACCGGGTTCCGTACGTTGGAGACGGCATGGATCGAGGGCGTCACCGCGATGGCCCGGGCCGGCGCCGGGATCATCGTGGACGAGGTGTTCCTCGGCGGCGCGGAGTCCCAGCAGCGGTGGCAGAAGGCGCTCGGCGGACTCGGAGCGCTGTGGGTCGGAGTCCGGTGCGGGAGCGCCGTCGCCGCTGCCCGTGAGATCGCGCGGGGCGATCGCGTATCCGGCATGGCGGCAGCACAGGCGGAGTCGGTCCACCGGGGCGTGACCTACGACCTGGAAGTGGACACGACGCGGAGCGAGCCCATCGAGTGTGCGCGGATCATCGCAGCTCACATCGTGTGACGGAGCGCGGCCCACCACCTCCACTGATCATTTCCGGCCACAGCACGGCGCATCGCAGCGCCACGCATCGCATCGCCACGCATCGCAGCACTACGCGTCGCCGAGCTCCAGCTCACCGACGACCTGGTCCCCGCTCGTCTCCCCGGTCAGCCGGAACCCGAGCTTGAAGTAGAACTGTTCGGGCCCGTGCTCACCGGGAACCCAGGTCACGGTCGCACGTGTCTGCCCCCGCCGCCGGATCTCCTCGCACACCGCTTCCACGGCGAAACGGCCGTATCCCCGGCTCTGTTGGCCGGCGGCGATGTTCAGTCGCCAGAGTCCGGAGCGCGGCCTGTTGGCGTTCGGGTCGTCCGGGTAGAACCGGATGTCGAAGAAGGCCATGACGAAGCCGACGAGCTGCTCTCCGTCGAAGATCAGCCGGGGCCAGGCGGTATCGGGTGTCGCGTAGGCCTGGGCGAGTGACCAGGCGACCGGCTTCACGAGTCCGTCCTGGTCGGGGCGTACTTTCAGTCGGCAGGCGGCCTCGACGTTGTCCGCCGTGACCTTTTCGAGTCGCAGTGATGAAGGCATGCGCGCAACCTATGGGCGGATGCGCCGCCGCATCGAACGGATATCCGCCCTCGCCGTCGCTGCCGCCTCACGGTCCACAACGCCGGGATGCCCGGTGCCGCCGGGGTGGCGGTACCGGGCATCCAGCGAACTCCTCTTGTACGGAGGTCAGTTCGCGGGGGCCTGGTAGAGGCCCCGGCCGGCGCGGTGGGCCCGGGAGGTGGCGACGAGCCGGTCCAGGGTGCTGCGAACGGTGTTGATGCCGTTGGGGGTGAGCTCGCGCCCCAGGGCCTTCGTCACGTCACGGGCGCGGACCGGCTTGTTGCCGGCCTCGGCGAGCACCTTCATGGTCAGCTCGGTGAGGCTGCCGCTGTCGTCGACGGCCGGTGCGGGGGTCGACGCGGCCGGGGCGGCTGCGGCGGTCGCGGCGGTCGCGGCCTTCTTCGGCGCGCTGGCCTTCGCGGGCTTGGCGGCCTTGGTCGTCTTGGCTTCCTTGGCCGGTGCGGCGGACTTGGTGTCCTTGACCGTCCGGGTCGCCTTGGTCGCCTTGGCGGGTGCGGCGGCCTCCGCGTCCTCGGCGCCCTTGCCGCCCTTGGCGTCCTTGACCTCCTCGACGGGCTTGGCGACGGCCTTGGCGACGGCCTTCTTGGCCTGGCCGCGCTGAGCCCTCGGCTTGGCTGCGGCCTGCTTGCGGCCCTTGGGTGCGGCGGACGCCTTGCGGGCGGTGCGGCGCGCGGGGGTGGTCGCCGCCTTCTCCTGCGGGTCCTGCGGGGCCTCCGCCTGGACGACGGAGTCCACGGAATCCTGCGCCTGCTGCGGAATCCGGGCAGCGGGAACGCTCGCCGCTCCGGCTTCGGCGGCAGCCGCGCTCTCGTCGTCCTCGGCCTTGACGTCCTCGGCCGCGTCGGCACTCACGGCGGGGGCGGTGGCAGGGGAGGCCGACAGGGCGCGCAGTGCGGTCAGCGCGGCACGCACCGACTCCAGGCGCTCGGTGACGGTCGCGAGTTCCTTCTCAAGGCTCTGCTGGTGCTGCTCAAGTCGGGGAAGTTCCGCCTCCAGCAGGGTAGTTGTGGCATCGATGGTGACCAAGGTGCTGGTCTCGGAGGTCATGTTGTCGCCCTTCTGTCCCGGCCGACCGTTGGTGACCGATGTATCGCAGGGTAAGGGGTGTTGTGTTGTGGCCGGAAATCGCCTCTCGATACGAACTGTTCAAGGGGCATCAGCGCACTGGCCGTCAGTCTCCCGAAAGTCCTGGCCCCGTGCCCAGCAGATGGCGTGGGAGGCACTCGTTTGGCGGCATCCGCCACCGCGCGGCAATCGCATCCTCCGCCCGACTTCACCGCACACAAGGAACGGGAACGGACGCGTCCCCCGACTCCGGGCGAGGAGTCGGGGGACGTTCGGTCAGCTCGGTCAGCTCGGCCAGTTCGGCCAGTTCGGCCAGTTCGGTCCAGTCGGTCCCTTCGGGCCCGACTGCGGCCCGGCCGTTCAGGCCCGGACCTCCCCGGCACTCGCGGCATCAGCAGGCTCCGACCGGTCGGCCTTCGCCGCACGCGGCTCCCCGCCGCGCTCCAGTCTCAGCCGCAAGCCCATGACGAGCAACGCGGCGATCGCGAACCCGGCTCCGGCCCAAGGCAGTTGACGGGCACCGTGCGTTGCCAGGACCCACCCTCCGACTCCGGTGCCCACGGTGATGCCGAGGTTGGAGAACGAGATGAAGAGGCTGTTGCCGAACTCGGGCGCATCGCTCGCGTCACGCCCCATCCAGCTCTGGCTCACGATGAGGCCGCCGGAATGCACGGCGCCCCAGACCAGGACCGCCGGAACCATCGGGGCGAACAGCGGGCCGACCGCGTAGAGGAGGACGTAGACCAGCAGGCACAGGACCGGGTAGGCGACCACGGTGCGGATGACGCTGCGTCGCAGCAGGCTGCCGAAGGCGAAGTTCCCGAGGATCATCACGATGCCGAACGCCATCAGCATGGCGCTGACCCACGTGCCGCCCATGTGCGTGACCTGACCCAGGTACTCCGCGAAGTAGCCGTAGACCGAGAACATCGCCGCGAAGATGAGCACGACCGACACGATGGTCAGCCACATCCGGGGCCGCTTGAGAACGCTCAACTGCGCACCGTACGAGGTCCGCCCGCCTTGCCCGGCCGGCATCGACGGCACGAACCGCAGAATGCCGAGGAAGGCGATCAGGTTGACGAGCGCTCCGAACCAGAAGGCCGACGACAGGGACAGATGTTCGGCGAGGTACGAGGTCAACGGCACACCGAACGCGAAGCCGACGGTGACACCGGCGAACACGGTCGTCGTGGCCCGGGTCGCGTCCTTTTCCGGTACCAGCCGCGCGGAGGTGGCGAGCGCGACCGCGAAGAACACGGGATGGAAGAGGGCCGGGACGATACGGAAGGCGAGCATCACCTCGTACTGGGTGGTGAGCGCGTAGACGGCGTTGGAGACGGCGAACACCGCGATCGCGGCGGCGAGCACCTTCTTGCGGTCGATGCCGGAGGCGAGCAGCGTGGTGAACGGCCCGGACACCGCGATGACCAGGGCGAACACCCCGACGAGCCAGCCGGCGGTGGACGGGGTGACGCCGAGCTCGGCCGACACCTGCGGGAGCACACCGACCATGCCCATCTCGGTGGTGATGATCCCGAACACGCCGAGGGCGAGTACGAGGACGGTGAGGGGGGTCTTTCTCATCGGAACGATCAGAACCTTTCAATAAATCTAGAAAAGTAGATGCATCGCATCGTGGGGATGGGGTGCATCGTGGGGATGGGGTGCATCGTGGGGATGGGGCACCCGGCCGGGCCCAGCCCTCGGCCAGGCGTCACGTATCGATGGACACGTGACGCAACACAGAGGCCGTGATCAATGGGCGGTCGGTCGGTCGGTCAGTCCGTACGTCGTCAATTCCCCTGGCTCTGTTGCCACCTCGGGAACACCGAGGTCAGGAACGCCTCGCCCCGGGACACACTCCCGGTGGAGTAGTTGCAGGAGAACGAGTCGGGCCAACTCGGGTTGAACTTGAGCAGCATGACCGTGGCGTTGCTCTGCGCGGTGGCCGCGTCGACGCCCAGCTTCTCCATCATCCAGGTGAAGACGGCGTTGCGGCGCTGCTCCTCGCGGACGACCGCGTCGCCGCCGCCCTTCACCCGGCCCGCAGCGTTCACGATTCCCGCGCGCTGCATGTCCTCCTTGAAGGAGACGCCCATCTGCTGCCAGTTCCCCTCCCACATGGCGCGGTTCGCCGCGGCCTGCTGCTTCAGCTGGTCGGCCTGCTGCTGTGTGAGGGGCGCGGCATTGCCGTTGGCCAGTTTCATTCCGGCGATGACGGTGGGGTCGAGCGACAGGTAGACGGACTCGCCGAACTGCGGGAACAGGGCGTCCCAGCTGGTCTTGTTCAGGACGTGGCCCTCGCTGGCGGTGGCGGTGATGTCCACGGCCCCGATGGGGTTGCCCTGGGAGTACAGGACGTAGTCCGGCCGGGTGGAGCCGAACGTCACCTGCGTGGCGAAGTACGTCCCCGCGGGGAGCGTGGGCTGTCCGGCGCCTTCCAGTCGGGCCTGGGCGACGGATTCGATCGCGTAACCGAACTCCTTGGAGATGCCCCCGCTCCGGCCGTTGGCATGGAAGTCCTGCCAGACCTCGACCCAACGCTTCGTGTAGCCGTCGTAGTCGCTGAGCGGACCCAGCTGCGGGGCGGTGGTGACGTAGTTGTAGGCCCACTCCACCGCCCTGTCCACGGCGCCGAAGAAGCCCTCGAACAGGGCCGTTTCGGCTGTGCCCGGAGTGCCTTCCTTGATCTTCACGATGCGACGCTGCAACTCGGCGTCACCGCCGACGTGTGCCCTGCCCGCCGGCTGTTCCGAGGCATGCTCGACGGACTGCACCGGCCCCGCGAGCGCACGGGAGGCGTTCGCTTCGGCCTCGCGCTCGAAGCGATCACCGGGGTCGGAGATCCGGAGCCCGGCCCCGTTGTCGGTGCCCGGGACCGGCCCCTGGCGCTGCTGGATCACATGGGTCAGCTCGTGGGCCAGGGTGTGCCGATCGCCACCGCCGGCACCGAGCACGATGTGACTGCCCGAGGTGTACGCATGGGCGCCCACCTCCGCGGCGGACGCGCGGGCGGCGCTGTCCGTGTGCACACGTACGTCGCCGAAGTCGGCCCCGAGCCGGCTCTCCATCTCCTGCCGCACCGCCCCGTCCAAGGGCCTGCCGGGCCTGCGCAGAACATCATGGACCGAGGAGCGCTGGACGGACGCCTCGCCCTCCTGCCCCTGCCCCTCCCGCTGCCGGAGCATCCGCAGGACGACCGCGTTGCCGACGCTCCGCTGCAGAGGGGAGAGCGACGGAGCCTGCGCACCGTCGACGCGCATCGACGGCGCCGCGGATGCGCCTTCCCGAGCGGACAGCTCGTCCTTCCGGCTCTCGGACTTCCGGCTTTCGTTCTTCCGGCTCTCGATGTCCGAGGCCGAGACACGGGCTCGCAAGTTCGCTCCTTCCGGCAGTTCTCGTCGACAGCGTTACAAGGTGCGGGCGGTGGCGGGGGAGCGCATCGGCAGGGACACGGCACAACACCGCCCGCCCAGAATGTCAGCCCACCCGGCCGCGCCGACAGACCCGGGAGGGAAGACCTGGGGGCATTCCTCGTGCCCCCTTCCCGCACCGGGCAGTCACGGCCCGAGCCGGAAGGGGATCGCGCGGCCTACAACTCGTCACGAACGTACGCGGCGAACTCGGCGATCACCGGCTCGTTGCGCCGGTAGTACGTCCACTTGCCGATGCGCTCCGAGACGAGCAGCCCCGCGTCCTTCAGCGTCTGCAGATACCCCGAGACCACCGACTGCGCCAGCCCGGCCCGCTTCTGGATGTCACCGACACACACCCCGATGTGGAATCCGAGCCCCTGCTGCCGGTAGGAGTCCTCGTCGAAGAACTTCTCCGGCTCCCTCAGCCACTGCATGAACTGCAGCCGCGCGGGATTGGCGAGCGCCTTGTGCACGGCCAGGGGGTCCATTGGTTCGCCTCTCCGAAGTGATGCATCTAGTTTTCGCGATATGTAGCGCCAAGTCAAGTCGAGAGACCCCCACCAGGTCGGCCACGGAGGCGCCGGCCGACCGGAGGCCCTGGGGCAGAAACCCCTGTCCCAGGCGCCGGCCCGCGACTAGGGTTGCTCAGGTCTCAGGCGACACACAGCCGCGCGACAGGCCCCACGGGCTTCACACGGCCGACCAGAATTCCCCGCCGGCTGCCGCAGACGGAGCCCCGTGACACGCACCGCGCACCACGTCCCACCTTCGCGGGCCACAATGACCTACGCCGACGGCCCGAACCTCCCCTGGCATTCGGTGACCCTGGGCGACCTCCGGTACAGCACCCGAAGCCTCACCGAGGCAACGTTCCAGGCCCGCAGGCCCGTCCCGCAGATCATCCGCCGCCGGGTCGACGTCTACCGCTTCCCCCGCCACAACCGCGACCGAGGCATCTCCCGCGCCTCCACTCTGGAAGAACGCCGATCCCGCCAACGCCTCCGCGCCCAGACAGGCATCCTCCGACGCCTGCTGAACACTCCCACCAGTGCACTCGCCCTCGAATCCGCAGACGCAATCGACATCCCCCCGCCGAAGCACCGACACGGCGCCCTCTGGCAGGCCTGACCGGGGTCGCTGCCCTCCGGGCCTCGGCAGAGGCGTGAAGTCCCGCACCCGTGGCGGGAGATGGAATCAGTGCTGTACGGTGACGATGTCATCACACTCCGTGTGCTCACGCGCGCATGGAGCGGCCCCCGGCGGTGCGCCAACACCAAATCCGAGGGCCTACACCACCAGTGGAACAGGACCACCGGAAATGCTGCGCCATGCTATCGCGCCGTCCGCGCGCTACACGAAGGCATCGAACGATGTCATCCGCCACCCACGTCTGAGCAGTGACGCGAAGATCATGCTGCTGTACGTGCAGAGCCTCCCCGACAACACCACCTTCAAGCCCTTGAGCGAGCTGGCCCAGAAGCTGGGCATCAAAGGCCGCGCGTACCAGAAGGCGAAGCAACAGCTCGTCGAGCACGGTTACGTACACGAGTGGCGCAGCCAGGGCGACGGGGGCCGCTGGCTCACCGAGCAACTGGTCGCGAACAACCCCCTGACGAGTGAGCGGGCGGGCCGCTTACGAACTGCCTCGTCGGCCACGACGCCCCTCTCCCCGCCACCGAGTACGCACTCTCCGACGGTCGGCGTACCGACTGCCCGGACGGCCGGTGACTATGAACCGGTAGAAGACCACAGCGATAAAACCACTCCCCACCCACCCTCCGAACCGAAGCGCCCGGCCTCGACAACGGCTCCGACGGCGGACCCGACCTTGCTGGCCCGAGCCGAACGGGTCCTGCTCTCCCTGCGCCACTCCCGCCGCGAACTGCACCTGGGCGTACGCGAGGCCGCGAAGCTGGCCGTCGAGGCGGTCAAGTGGCTGGAGCGCGGCCTGAGCGAATCCGACCTGCGTCAAGCCCTGCTCGCCGAACGCCCCAACGAGGGTGTGCGCTCGGCGGTCGGCTTTCTCCGCTACCGCCTCGCCCAAAAGCTCCCCGAACCCCACACGGCCTCCCGGTCCTGCGAACCAGCACGCCCCCGCGAACTCATCGAATGCCAGGGCCCGGGCGAGCAACACACCTTCCGCCCCCTGCTGGACGAGACGGAATGCACCCCCTGCCGCCTGGCCACAGCAAACGCCAGCTACGCCGAAACCCCCTCACCGGAGCCCGAACCCCTGCCGTGGCGAGAACGCTTCGCGCGGATCAACACAACACCGGCGGCTGCGCCGGCCGTGGGCTGATCGCGCACTGGCCGCATCGGGCCGGAACCGACCGAGACCTCACACGCGCACAACCACAGCGAACGACGTGCGAACGCGCCGGAAGCTCTTGTGTCCGCTGAGCCCGGTGTGGCGCATGCATTCCACATCGACGCTCGCGGAGTCTCCCGTCGAAGGTGCCGTGGCCCAGTTGCACCAGAGACATTCGGCTTCGAATGTGGTGTCAGTGTCGGGGTGCTCGGCGATGCGATGCGGCACGTAGCGGTACGCAGCGTGCGGACGGAGTGCTGTCACGGATGCTCCCTGTGGTGTCGCCGAAGTTCAACATTGCAGTCGGCGACCGCTGACCAGTTACCCGATCCGGCGGCCTCCTGGCGTTCCCGCGCGAGCGCTCTGCATACATCGCATCCGGGGGTGGGTTCGGGTGCCGCGAGGGGGTTCACCACGTGAACTGGCGCAGCCATCGTCGTCCTGGGATTGCTCACGAGGGGAAAGCTATGCAGGCGCAGCCGGAGGGGCGAGGCGGTATTCTCGAATATTCCCGCGTCGGCTCCAGCCATGCATCGACATTCCCGGCCGGCGGCGGAGATCCTTCAACCCGGAGTGTTTCCGAGCGAGAGGCGGGTCGGCATGGCACGCAGACTGCGGTTCAACGGCACGGGGAGCGGCGGCACGGGATGCCCGTCGCTCCACGAGGATCTCGAAAGCCGCGAAGTCATCGTTCACGGGCCGCCGCTCAGCGATCCAGAGGACGTGGCCCAGCTGCAGCACCTGTCGGAAGGCGAAGTAGCCGTCGTTGTGCCGCGCGAACTCCTGGTCGACTATGCGCCCAGGGACGTCACCCGCGCGGCGAGGATCATCGACCTGGACGAGTTCGAGAACCTGTTCAGGACGTTCAAGCACACGGCATGGCGGCTGGAGACCCGGCGGCGCTACGCAAGCGACGAAATCACAGACACATACCGCCAGTTCGCCGAGACCGGCAGCGTCGACTGGGACCTCGAAGACCCGTACTGCGCCATGATCCGAGCTCAGACGGAGCAGGGAAAGCGGGTCGAACGAGTCCGTATCGCCGACGACCCGCCGACCCCCGGCCAGCTTTACCTCCTCGACAACGCGAAGCGGAACACCGTCATCGGCGAGGACATCAGAAGTCTGCGGAGGGCCGACGCGGCACGGCTCGGCCTGCCGGAAGAGGACTTCTGGATCTTCGACTCGCGAATCGTGGCATGGTTGAACTTCGACCCCGACGATCAACTCGTGGACGTCGAACTCATCACGGAGCCGGCAGAAGTGGTGCGCTGCTCCCTGACCCGTGACGCGGCATGGCACCACGCACTCCCGCACGAGATGTTCGCGGCCGGTATCAGCCGGCTCGGCTGAAGGCATGCGCTGAACCGGTGAGTACGGACTATCAACAGGCACGGGCAGCCCTGGGCGCCAGGCTCCGGGAGCTCCGTGCCACGTGCCCAGGTGGGCCGCTCACCGGCTCGGAATTGGCCGCACGCCTCGGATGGGCGCAGTCCAAGATCAGCAAGCTTGAGAACGGCCGGCAAACCGCATCCCCCGAAGACCTACAGCTGTGGGCTGTCGCCACCGGCCGCCCAGACGTGTACGAGGAACTGCACGCCCGGTTACGCGGTTTCGAGTCGCACGTACGCTCATGGCGACGGCAACTCGCCTCCGGCCACCGCCCTGTGCAGGACACCTGGAACGAGCTGGTCACCGGTGCCACGACCATCCACGAGTGGGAACCGACCATGGTGTCGGGCATGCTCCAGACAGCCGACTACGCGCGCCATGTCTTCCTCAGGTACGCGGAGCTTCAGAACTCTGTCCGGGACACGGAAGAAGCTGTCCGCTCCCGAATGAAACGGCAGGAGTGGCTGTACCGCCCGGGCAAGCGGCTCCACGTCCTTCTGTGGGAAGCCACGCTGCACACCTTGATCTGCCCTCCCCGCGTACTCGCCGCCCAGCTGGACCGCCTGGTCGGCGTCATCGGCATGGACACCGTCCACCTCGGAATCGTCCCCTTCCACGCAACGGTGAAGGTCCCTCCGTCCAATGGCTTCTGGTGCTTCGACGGCCGCCTCGTGGTCACCGAGGACTGGCACGCCGAACTGTGGCTGGACGACACCGACACCATCACCACGTACCAGCGGGTGTGGCAGGCCCTGAGCGAATCCGCGGTGTTCGGAGCCGAGGCACAACACACGATCGCTCAGGCCCGCCGGAGCATCGACGGTCGCTGACGGTCGCTGACGGCCGGGCGCCGAGCTCGATCGGACCCGGCCTACGCAGTTCGCAGAGAAGCGACGAACCGTGTCCATGCGCTGTGACGTACGGATATGTGAGGTCCGGAGAGCTGCTTGGAATCCCTTACGCCGACTGTCGATTGCAGGTCGGCGACCTCGACACACTCGCCGCCCGTGCCGTTGCTGTAGCTGCTCTTCCGCCATTTCGGGGCGATGGCAGGTTGGTTCACGGAGAGTGCTCCTTCAGGGTTCTACGAATCAGCGAGCTCGAACGCTCGGGGCTGAGAGCCAGTGCCCGGAGGTGGTCGAATGCCTTCACGTACAGGCTGACATCCACAGCGCCTTCGAGGTAGACCGAGTCGGTCAGGCCTTCCCGGTACACGACGTCCGGATCCTCCTGCTCCGGAAAGCCGAGCACCGTGAACGGGCCGGTGACGGGGTAGGCCCCGGCGTCGTACGGCAGGACCTGCACGGTCACGTTCCTGAGCGTCGTGATCTCCAGGATTCGCCCGAGCTGCCCCGCCATGACGGATCGATCTCCCACGACATGTCTGAGGGTGCTCTCGTGGATCACGGCCCAGAGATCCGGAGGGGTTTCGGTGGTCAGAAGCTGCTGCCGACGCATGCGTACGTCGACCAGGCGCTGAATCTCGTCGTCCGCCAGGTCGGCCGAGGCGCGGCTCAGTTCGGTTGCGTACTCCGCAGTCTGGAGCAGGCCCGGGATGAACTCCCCCTGGTAGCTGCGGAGGTTGGAGGCTGCCTGTTCCAGGCCCACGTATACCGAGAACCACGACGGCACCGCGTCGCCGTGGGCATGCCACCAGCCCTTGGTCTTCGATTCCTTTGCCAGGGACTTCAGCAGTTCGCGCAGCGTGTCGTCCGTTCCGTAGAAGCGACAGAGGGCGTCCACGTCCGAGGGCTGGACGCGCCCCTGACCCGTCTCCAGCCTGTTGACCTTGGAGCCGCTCCAGTCGAGTTCCTTGCCGACTTGATTGCAGGTCAGGCCACTCTCCTCGCGCAGCTTCTTCAGCTCGATCGCCAGGCGTCGACGGCGAGCAGTGGGTGAGCCGGCCACTTCAATACCTCTTCCAGTAGCGGAAGTTACATCTCATCGGAAGTGGCGGCGATCGCCAATCACCCTAAGGAGGGAATCCTGCCGTGCACATTGCATATCGGGATGTGAGGTTGGCATTCTCTGACATGGACCAACTGCGAGTCATCGTTCTTCACGCAGGGTGAAGACGTGGAGGTCTCGTCGTAGCGAAAGGCGTGTGCTCATGGCGTACGGACTCGACGGCTGCATGGCGCGGAAGCCCTGGGAGCTGTCCTTCCTGGCGGAACCCGAAGCGGTTGCTGCGTTGAGGCGCGTGATGCGGTTGCGTTTTCGGCTGTGGGGGCTGTCGGATGTGGCTGATGCTGCCGAGATCTGCATGAGTGAACTGGTGGCGAATGTGATCAGGCACGTCGGTGTGGGGACGCCCAGCACGCTCGTGGTCGAGATGAAGGGCACGCGTCTGCGGGTCGCGCTCCGCGATCCTGAAACCCGCGCCCTTCCCACACTTCTGTCCGCCGGCCCGGACGACGAGTCGGGGCGTGGCCTCGCGATGCTGGACGCCGTGTCGGAACGGTGGGGCGTGATTCTCGGCGCGGAGTCCAAACTTGTCTGGTGCGACCTGGCGACGCCCTTGGTCTCGTCCGGCGGTCACATCGACGATCCGAGGGTCGCCAAGAGCGAGGCGTGCCTGACGCTCTACGCGGGCGGCCGGGACGGCGAGCACGCTGGAGCCCGGCGAATGGGCGTCGTGTTCCAGGAGGAGGCGGCGATCGATCTGATCGCCGACCTCCTCCACTGGCTACGCGCGCATGGCCACGACCCCGACGAGGCGCTGGACCGCGCCCAGACACACTTCGAGGCCGAGCTCGGATCGGGCGGATGACCGGGCGGCCAGATGGGATGGGCCCCCTGGAGACCCCGGCAGGCGCACCGTGCGTCGGCCGAGGCGGGCTGTGCTGCTGGTGTCTCCTCGCGCAAGACGGTTTGCCTGCTCCGAGGTGTCGTCGAGGGTGCTATGTGCGGAAGCACGCATTGATCAAACCGGTTCACAGCTTCTGGACGGCGAAAGAAAGGTGAAGGGTGCGGTAGGTGTCGTGGGCCAACGCGCGGGTGGCGAGCTCAGATGGTTCGCCGCCCCAGCAGGGACGTAGGTACGTTCGCGACGATCTCAGGTTCTCGAGCGCTGTAGTGCACGAGGTTCAACTCCTGCCGCGCCCGCATGCACAGGACGTGGAATCGTTCACGCGCGGTTGCGCCGGTGGGGTCTTCGGCATAGCTGTCCAGATCCGGAACGAAGACGATATCGAATTCGAGCCCTTTCATGCTCACGGCGTTCACGATGTGGATTCTGTGCGTGGCGAAATCGACTATCGACCGATTTCTATCGCCCGATATGTAAGACTGGACCGAGGATTGGAGACCTTGACCCGCGAGCTGGCGATGAATTTCACGCTGAATTTCAACGGTCCTGCAGATGATTCCTACGGTGCACTCGGGGCGACTGGAAATGTATTGGGCGAGCTGTACTACAAATGGCCGTCCCGAGGAACAGTGCATCAAGTGTGGGATATCGCCGGTTCGCTCGGGGAGGCTGACATCCATGAGGTCATCGCCCACTCGAAAATGGTCCGCCAGGAGGGCGATCTCGCGCGTAGTGCGGTGATTATTCCGCAACGAAATAGCCTCTGCCTCCACCTCTAGTCCCTTGCTGATGTCGGCAAGTGTCGCTTGATCCTCTTCAAGACTTCGGAATCCGTCCGCGAAAACAGTGACATGATTTTCGAGGATGCTGCAGAGTTCGTAGAACTGTTGTGGCAAGTTCTGTCCCTCGTCGATGACCAAGTCACCCGGAAGTTCTGGCTGGCGTCGAAGGCACTCAATTTGCATCCGGGACCAGTTGTAACTCCATTCGTCCGTACCGTCTGTCGGTGGTTCGTCTTGGAAATTTTTGTTCCAGAATTCGCGCAGCCAGCGATGGAATGTGGCGACGCGGAATCCTTCGGATAGGCGGTTGGAGGAATGATCGGTGTATTGGCTGAGGAGATTAGAACGAGTGATCAGGGTGACGGGGTGCCCTGCTGTGGCCTGCATCCAGGCCCTGTAGATGGCCATAACGGTCTTGCCGGAACCTTGGGGTCCTGTGATCAGATGTCGACCCCCAAAAGGAAGATCGATTACCGCATACTGATCCGGCGTCAAATCGAGGAGGCTGGGAAGTTTCATGGCGCATCGACGGCAGCGGCGGACTCTTCGAAAGCAGCCTGAATGACCGGCCGAAAGAAGCCTTCCACCCGGCCATCGCCAATCAGAAGGATGCGGTCGAGCAGCGTGTTTCCGATCTCGCAACACGTTTCGGGGAGCAGCGTGCACGCATGACAGGCCGCCCTGTTGAGGTTCGCCAGAGAACGCCCTGTGGAGTCGGCGCACAGCGGGTCCTGAGAGCACCACTGGGCCGCCTCAAGGAGGCGAATCATCGTGTCCATGAGATGAGGGGGCATGCCTTGGCGGACCAGGCCACCAAGCGTCCCCTCCGAATCTCCGGCCGCAGTGTAGATGAAAATGCCGGCCTGCTGGGGGTCCTGGCTCCCAACTGGATGGCTTCTGGCGTAGACACGTTCGCGCAGAGATGCCGCGTTGTAGCCACTGTCGTAGGAGAGTTGGCGGATGAACTGGTGCGCCAGTGTGTGCAGCATGACGAATCTTGGCAGCAGCCGGGGGCCTGTCTTTTCTCGGAGTCTCTCGATCTGGAAGGAGGCCTCAAGGTTTCCCTCGATCCCCTCGACCCAGCGCAGAACGGCTGGTGAGGATTCCCACTCCTCGAGCGCATCCTCGTTGAACGAGATGAAGATGCCTTCTCCGTACGACTCCACGGCGGGCAACCACTGGGCGCGGGCCACGGGATTGACAGATACGAGACGCTCGCGACCCTCTGACTCGTATCGGGAAAACCCTTCGAGCGCCCTGACCTCGCGGATTCGGTCGGCCACCACAACCAGCCCGACGCGGTGGTGGAGCAATTGGAGGGAGAGAGGATCGTCCGTGTGCGTACCCAGGCCCACCTGCCTGACGGCGAAGTCGTCTGTGGAATCCTTCTCGGATTCGGAGGAAGTGAATGCTGCCCATTCGGCAATGCTGAGGTCCTCAATCGCGGAATTGACCTCTGGTTTCGCTGATGTATCGGCTGTGTGGGCTCGCCGCAAACTTTCGACGAACTCCGCAGAGACGCCGCACTTCTTCGCAATGTGATTGACGATTACATCTGTGATGGGTGCGTCACCGGTCTCGATGAGTTCTTCCCACATGCTGTGGGTCATGACCCTCTGGGCCGCCTCGTCATCCGTATCGAGGTCTGATGGGTTGGGGATCTCGATGGCGGAATGGACCAGCGGGAAGTAGACGTTGGAAGCGCCGCGCTGGGCCGCACGGGGCGTCTCCTCGCAATCGATTTTCTCGTCGTCGGAGGTTTGCCAGGGCTGACTCCCCGAGCAGCGCACGCCGATCTGCTTCAGTACGTGCTTCTGGCTGATTCCTTCGAGAGTTCGATACGCGCCACAAACGATGCACATCACCTTCAGGGCATCGAGGCCGGAGGAATCCGGCGTCGCGACGAACTTGAGGCTTCTCACCCGGCATTGCCGTTGATCGTGGCCTTCGGCGCGCGAATGCGCCCATCGTTGCCAATCGATATCGCCCAGGTGCCCGTCTCTGCAAACCTGGATGAAACGCATGGGGGCCTGCTGGGGCGAGTTCGGGCACCGGCCGCATCTGGGCGGCTTATCCCTCTGCTCGGCCTCGTGTCGCCACAGGGTCATGACCCTGCACTTCGGGCAGAACAGCCAGCGAGGAAAGCGCACATAAACTGGGCCGCGGCGAGATACGTACTGGGCCTTCCCTGAGGGGATTACTGCTGCCGAGCGAAAACCTCTCACTCTCAATTTCCGGGCCAGTCGGGGAGATTCCACCGGATCGCCCTGGTTTCCCCAACTGCGTATATCAGCAGCGACGAATGACTCTCCCTGCAGGTCGATGATCCCACCGACACCGAACGGAGTGATTGTCTGTGTCCTTCGGACCTTCCGCCTGATGTCCTTCATCTCGTCACGCCCCCCTGACCGCGACCAGACATTCCCGGTCGACATTCCTCATGGACTGGGCGGTCTCCCAAAGCCCTTGCTGCTTCCCGAAGTCGGTCAACAGCGACGTGTGCCCGAGTCCCTGCGGCCGGTAGTAGAGACGGCTTCCCCCTCCTCGGGCGATGGCAGCCTCCTGCAGCCACTCCTCGATCAGCTCGTCCAATTGCTTCCGTGCCGCCTCGCTCTCGTCGGGATCGGAGCTCTGCACGTGAGCCACGATGCGATCCCGCACCTGCTGCACCTCTTCCTTGTGATCGAGCGCGTCTCCCGCACTGTCCTCGGAGCTCAGCCCTATGCCATGACGTACGAGGATGGTAAGTGCCGCGTGGAGAGCTCGAAGCCGGGAAGGCGGCGACCACGGTGTGACACTCGTGGGCTCCACGTGTCGGTAGAGCGAGGAGTGATAGACCCCGAAGGACTCGTAGTGAGATCGGTCGCGAGGCTTGCTCGACCGGAAAAGGGTGACGATCAGCCCAGGAACGTTGCGGCGGCCTACTCGGCTGGTTGCCTGAATGTATTCGGAGGTTGTCTTTGGCTGACCGTTCATGAGCATCAGACCCAAGCGTGGTACGTCAACCCCGACGGACAGCATGTTGGTTGTCGCGAGAAAGGAGACGCTGTCGTTGTCCGTGAACGCCCGGCCGAGACGATCGAGCAGTCTGGGCTGCGACGCACGGGGGATGTTGCTCGTGAGTTCGACAACCGAGTGGTCAGGGAGTTCGCGGCGGGTCGATTCGTCGCGTGTCAGATGTTCCAGCCTGGCCGGGATGTCGTCCCTTGCGATCGTGACGGTGCGCCCGAGTTCGCGAAGACTGTTGTGATAGGCGACCAGAGTCCAGTAGGAGTCGCGCAACTCGTCGGTGTCGCGTATGTCGTTGGGTGCCTGGAGGGCCGCGGCACCGACATGGACTGTTCCGGTGGAAGCCGTGTGCCCCTGAGCCATGACGCCGACGTAGAGCCGCCCTGGGCGTTTGTGGTCGGGGGAGGCAAAATATGAGTAGCGGGCATCGGTTCCGGCCGGTGGGAAGAGCTGTGTTCGGCGACCGTAGAGGCTTTGGATCTGTTCCTGCGACCGGCGGATCGTTGCCGTCGAAGCGATTACTTTCGGCCTGATGCCGTCCCACGCGCACAGCTCCAGGACTGCTGCCTCGTAAAGACCGACCGTCGTGCCCAGCGGACCGGCCAACAGATGGAGTTCGTCCTGAATGACCAGTGACGGTCTCCGCTTGCCCTGCCCACCGAAGATGTGACCGGCGTCCCGCTCCCAGGCCAGTCGCGCGAACTTGTCCACGGTGCCCAGCAGGAAGGTGGGAGGTTGGTCGTAGATGTGCTGGTCGACCACGGAGATCGGTAGCAGATCGCGGAATACACAAGTCTCCCGAGGACAGCGGAAGGCGAAGCTGACGGAGTCTGCCAGGATCCCGAAGTCACGGTCGCGGGTGTGACGCTGCGGGACGATCTCGGTTCCGCACCAGGGGCAGCGTTCCAGGAGAAACCTGTCGTCGGGCTCGTTCATCTGCTTGAGTTCGCGGAAGGCTGTCTCTGCCTCGGCGTAAGAGTTCGGCGTCGTATCCCTGCCGACCCAGAGGCCCACGGTGATCGGTTCGTCTCCCAGCGCAGACGCCTCGGGACCATCGTGCCCGAGGCGCATGTACTCCAGCGCGCAGATGGCCGTCGCCGTCCGTTGGAACTGCTGGGTGGTGAGGAGGCTGAGCGTGTATCGGCTGATGACAGCAGTACCGCCGCCCGCGGGCCCGTGGTGCAACCGACGCCATGCGATCTCGAAGCATGCTGTGAGCAGATACGCCTCGGTCTTGCCACCGCCTGTGGGGAACCAGATGAGGTCGACTGTGTCGCGGTCGTCGTGTCCGGGGTTCACGAGCCCTTCGACGACGAGCAGGAAGAAGGCGAGCTGGAAGGGGTGCCAAGCAGCTTCGGCATCCGGTTCGGAAATTTCGACGATGTTGTCGTTCCTGCGGCGTCGTGAGCCCGCCAACTCACTTCGGCTGTGCAGCATCTGCAGCGCCATGGCTCGGTTCGCCAGCCGAAATGCCTCTCGGGCGTGCTCTCCGGCAGCGTTTGCCCCGGTGAGGACCCCGACCCCGGACTCCATACGCTGCACTGCGGATTCGACACGCGTGAGGATGCGCCGAGCGGGTTCCTGAGCCCATTGCGGGAGGTTCGCCGACACCTCGGCCACGCGTGCTTCGTACCACGCGCGATAGCCCGCGACGAACAATTCGAGATCGGCGCGCAACGTCTCGACAGGAAGGTCCCGTCGGTACAGGTGCGAGAGATTGAGCACTTGCAGGTTTGCCGGGCCGTCGGGGCGGACGTGCTCGACAACTTGGCGCGGCATGACTTCCGCGCGGAGAGTGGTGACTTCCTCGTCCGACTCCTTCCACTCGACGGCACAGCCGTGCCCGATGGCCCGCGTCACGATGTGTCGGTACTGAACCCGGAGTTCCTCCTCCTCGGGATCCCGACTGTTGAGTCGCGTACTCGGGTATTCGAGGACCCTTCCGCCGACGGTCGATACCTCGAGTCCTGCCTGGAAGAGCATGAGGTTCCAGGAATTCCGGGGGTCCTCGTCCTCGTGGTGGGCGTTCGTGAGTACGCAGGTGACGAGGTGGCCCAAGCCGTGGCGTCGCCAGCGGACGTAGAGGCGCGCGTGGCCTTCCAGTACTCGCTCGCCGCCCATCGACGCCCGGTCGAACCGGACCGTCTGGGCGCGGCTGGGAAGCCTGACCCAGATCCTGCGTCCCCCCTTGCGCTGCGTCTCGTAGCGTGTAGCGGAGCAAGTTACCGTGATAGCCGCAGCGTTGGTGAAGAACGAGAACCCGAGTGACGAGGGCATCCAGGCATTCGCCTCGGCCACGGGATCGTCGGCGAAGCCGTCCTCCTCACCGACACCTGCGGCATCCTCGGACAGTTCCTGTTCGCCGGCGGCCGACGTACGGTCGTGGAATTCTGTGCCGCGTGGATAGAGAGTGCCCATGAGGTAGCGCCGGTCCGGGGGATCGACGAGCACTTCCTCCGCATCAGGCTCCGGACCGACGAGCTGTCTGCGCAGGTACTTGACGAATTCATCGCGATACGTGGCGAGGTCCGGTTCCGAGGCAGTCATCCCGTCGCACCTTCTCTCTCGAGCGCGGCAGTGCCCATGTCTCTCAGTACGCGGCTGACGCCGGGCAGGGTGGCGATCCACAGGTGTGCTCGAGCCCGGGTCCATGCGACGTAGATGGAGTCGAGCCGACCTTCGAGAGCTTCGGCATCGAGGTCGATGAGGCATACGACCTGGTTCTCGAGGCCTTTGAAGTCCACTACCGAGGACCAGGTGATGCGATTCCTCGACCGGCCGGACCCGATCGTGTCTGCATAGCGATCGATCTTGGAGAAACGTCGGGAGAGCCGGGCAGAAGTGCTGGCCCAATCACCGGATGACGACACGAGAGTGATGTCCCGGGGGGAAACGCCGTCGTCCAGAAGACGATCCAAATGTTTGTCCAGAGCTGACGCTTCGTCCTCTCTGGAGGAGACCTTGGCGAAGGTCACCTGCTCTCCCTGTCCCGCCATCGCGGTTCCCAGATCGGCACCCGTGTAGCGCTGAACCTGTCTCACGATCTGCTTGGTGTTGCGACAGTTTCTCTTCAGGGAAGCCGACGTTGCACCAAGTTCGCTCAGGTACTTCCAGGCCTCGGGGTCGTAGCCCTCGGGAGAGAGGATCTGGTTGTTCCGGTCGAGCATGAAGATCCATCGGCCTCTGTCGAGCCCACCTTCGACGAGTTCCTCGAGCCTTCCCAGGTGCTCGAGTCTCATCAAGTCCTGTGCCTCGTCCACGATCAAGTGGTCGAAGGAGCGCCCTCGTGTTTCGGCGAGACGATCGAAGGGGAGCACGACGATGGACTCGTCCGACAAGATGTTGGAGACATGTGCTGCCAGAGTGTGACTCGCGCAGGTGAAGAGGACGGTTCCGGTCGCCGACTTGCGGCGGGCGGCCTCGGCAGCGAGGAACGTCTTGCCAGTTCCCGCGCCTCCCGTCCAGATGAGCCGGGGGTTCTCCTCCAACTCGTCGATGCGCTCCAACTGTTCGTTGGTCAGACGCTCGAAGGTCGCCTCGAGGTCAGTGATCCTTGACTGGAGGTTGGGGACCAGGTCGAAGTCGGGACGTACGGCCTTCACGATGTCTCCGCGCAACTGCGCGGAAATGGGGGAGATGGCAGACCTGTTCTTGCCCTTGCTGGGCCAGTAGCGGCCGGCGCGTCGAATTGCGGCTTCGAGTCCCTGTCCACCGGCGTAGGCCGTGCGACCAAGATACTGTTCGGGTTCGTACGTGGTCATCGGTGGGAGATCCACGCCTGGAGTGATGACCAGGTAGCCCGCCACCGCGTCGCGAGCGCGGAGGCCGTCGACCGCGCCCCGGAACTCTCGTTCCAATTCGTGCATGCCGCTGCTGGCCTGCTCGAATGGGCCTTCATCACGCGTGTCCACGTGGCCATCGCCCCCGCCGTAGTGCCACTTGCCGTCCCGGAAGGCGACCCCTCCGCCCTTCACCTCGATGAACAGGATCAACTTGTGCGTGATCACTACGAAGTCGATCTCGCCGACACGCTTGTAGCGGTGCGCCGGGAGGTGAACGGAGTGCAGGGCCACGCTCTCGTTGTCGGGGATGGCCTTGAGGGCAGCGAAGACGCTTCGCTCCGCAGCGCTCCTGGTCTTGCTCGAGATTTCGCTCGGAACGATCCTCATCAACTCTCCCCGCAGTTGCAGCAACAGGGTCAAGATAGCGATATGGCTCGGGAACAGTCACGGAGCAAGTGCGCAGGGAGGAGCTATGGCGGCGGAGCGTCGATTTACAGCCACTGAGGGTATGCATCCGGTCGATTTGGATCGGATCGAGCGGCTGCTGCGTCGGTTCAGGGCCGAGGGTGTCGATCGTGACCTCGCCGTCTCTCAGGTGGCTGTCGCTGCGTTTCTTGGTGTCGATGTCCGACGTGCGCTGACTTCTGAGATGGAGGCCGAAGGGTGGACGGTAGGCCCGGCAGACCTCGGTGCGCCGAGGGAGGACCCCGAGTCCCCAGCCATTGGTATGGAGGAGGCTCTCGACGAGTCGGCCGGGCGGGGCACTGTTTCCGACCCCGCCGAAGAGGATCGACCGTCGAAGGACCTCGACTTGGCTATTTCGGCGGCGAGGCGGGTCCTGGACAGTGACAGATGGGACAGGAGGCCGCAGAAGCGGATCCTGACCGCCGCCGAGGAGGCGGGCCTCTTCCTGCTCTTGCGGTCGGGACTGCCGCTGACCGGAGACCTGCCTGCGGGATACGTGCGCAGTTTGCCGGGCAGAAGCGAAGCGCGGCGCGCCTACGAAGCATTGGTGGTACACAATCAAGGGCTAATTTATTCGATTGTAAAAGATGGATTCTTTGCTGCGGAGGGGCTGGAGCGTCAGGAAGTTGTGCAATTCGGAGAATTTGGACTAATGCGTGCGGTGGAGAAATTCGATGTCACGAGAGGGCTGAAATTCTCCACCTATGCCACGTGGTGGATCAGGCAATCAGCCGACCGAGGGGTGGCGGACTGTGGGTCTGTGATTCGGTATCCGGTCCATGTGCGCGAGTCAATGAGGAAAATCGGGAAGGCGCAACGCAAATTCCAGAACTTGGGTCAGGTGCCGGACGAGGTTGACCTCGCGGCAGAGTGCGACATGGACTACAGAAAGGTCGTCGAGTACCTGAAGCTGATGCGCGGAGTGCTGTCGCTCGACGGACTTTTCGAGGCATCCGGAACGACGGGAGCGTTCAGTGGGGTGGGTAGTGGTGTTCTGGATCCCCACGAATCCCTGCGATCGTACTTCGTTCTGGAGGAACTCCGCCCGCTGCTGGGCATCCTGCCGGAGCGAACGCTCCTCGTGATCTTGTACCGTAATGGGCTCGTGGATGGGGAGACCTGGACGCTGGAAGCACTGGGGGACCGGTTCAGGGTGACGCGGGAGCGCATTCGTCAGATCGAGCTCCGAGGCATGCAGGATCTCCGTATCGCTCTCGATCTGGAATCGGACCCCGTGGTTGCGACCGAGCGACGGCGGCGAGATGTGACGGAGAGACTGACCCGAAGCCGCGAAAAGTTGAGCCGGCTTCGCCGGAGAGTTGTTGCGACGGTTGGGACGGTCCCGTCCCCAGGAAAATTCGGCGTCGCTGCCGGCAGTCGTTCGGGAACGGAAGAGGGAGCGTTGAATTCGATCGAGAGTTCATTCAGTCGCTGGCTGGTTGATCGAATGAGTGAAAGCGGAATCAAAGATACCGAAATCGCTGACCTCCTTGACGTGTCGGTTGGGCTTGTCGTGGAGTGGGTGAACGGTCGATCAACCCCCGAAGAGGCGATGCGGGAAAAGATCCGATCCCTTCCGGAGCTGCGCCACGAGCCCGGAGTGTTTGAAGAGAGTGAAGAGGATTTGGCCGAGCTGACAGGTCTCCCCGCTTGGTACCACCGTCCTGCGTACACCGACGGTGGCCGGGACTTTGGTAACGCGGCAGCCTTCGCCTTCGAGGCGGATGTCGAGGTGCTGGCTCGTGAAGCCACGCAGAACAGCCTCGACGAGCGCCTCGACAGTGCGCGTCCGGTCCGCGTCCGGTACACGCTGCACGAACTCACTGGAGATGCTCTGGCCAGATTCCGCGAGGCGATTCAGTGGGACCGGCTCGCGCCGCACTACGAGGCTGCGGCTGCCCAGGACCAGAAGGTCGGTCGGGTCATCGACGCGGGACTGCGCGAGATGCGAGAGCGTGACCGGCTTGTTCTGTTGCGTGTGGACGACTTCAACGCTTCGGGCCTGACCGGTGATGACTATGAGACCGGCCGGTTCGCTGCTGTTGTCCGACGTCAGTTGGACAGTCACAAATCCGTTGACGGCGCCGGTGGTTCGTACGGGTTGGGCAAGGCGACACTCTGGGCGACAAGTCGTCTGGGCCTGGTGCTCATGAATTCCACGTTGTCCGAGCCGCACGAGGGCCAGACCGAAAGACGGTTGATCGGGCGTCTCGATCTACCTTGGCGCGAGGTCGAGGGCACACCCTGGGCCGGCCCGGCCTGGTTCGGTCGTCCGGATCCTCACGCGAACCGGGTGGATGTCGCTCGCTCGTGGTGGGCTGACGAGGAGACCGTTGAACGGCTGCATCTCGCACGGGAGAGCACCGAATCAGGAACCTCGTTCCTGATTGTCGGCGCGCACGACGTGGCAAGCCTCGCAGACGCCGATTCTGCGACCGAGAGCGACATGGGCGAGGACGAGGAAAGTGTGCATCGCATGCACAAGCGACTTCGCCAAGCGCTCGGGCGGAACTTTTGGGCGGCAATGGTCGCAGGCGATGGCGGGCAACCGCTTCTCGAAGCGTCTGTTCGGACGCTGCGCAACGGTGTCGAGATCATCGAGGAGGAGCGGGTCGATCCCCGCGTGACTCAACCTTCCCGTACCCGTGCGCTTCAGGCATTCCTGAACGGTACGACCGTGGAGCGTCTGACTGAGTCAGGTCAGGTCGCCATGTCGACCGTTCCTCTGAGCGTGCCGGGCCTTGCGGGGCAGAAAAGCTGCGGTGAGCACAAGGCGGTTCTTCTGGTGACCGAGGCCGATGACGCAGACGGGCGGCCGAACACCGTGGTGGCGATGCGGGGCAACCGCATGACGGTTCGTACCAGCCGTGTCCCTGATCTGGCACTGGGCACGAACCCGTTTCAGGCAGTGCTTCTCGTTGGGCATGCTGCAGGTGATGAAGCGCCCTTCGCCGACGAGGCGGAGGCGTTTCTGCGTACCTCGGAGCCACCGGAGCACAACAAGTGGGGGCAGACCGAGGAACTGCGAATGCGGTACTCGCCCTCCGCCTACCGGCGTATCGCCACATTGACTCGCGATACGAACAGGGCTGTCCGCGACCTCGTCACGCTACCGAAGGCGAAGCGGCGTGGCGCGACCGACCGCTTGCGCAAGCGTCTGGCCGTATCGGGAAAGGGCGCGACCCGGAAGTCCGCTGCTGCGGCGATGCCGGTTCTCGACGACCTCGATGCACGGATCGACACGGATGGTTCATGGTGTATCACTGCAGAGGTCAAGGTGCCCGTCAGCAGTGACGTCATGCACGTGATCCCGGTGGCCAAACTGGATGTGCGATCCGGCCCCCGGCCGACGGTCGCTTGGTCCGAACTTGTTGCTGTGCGGAATTGTGAACTGGAGGACGGTGTACTGCGGTTTGAGCCCGGAGCGCGGAATGCGACCTTCCGAGGGGTCACCGACGCGTCCACACACCCGGTACGCGCATCGCTCACCGGCTTGGTCGTTGAACTTCGCTTGGACAAGGAAGTGAAGCGATGAGGGCCTATCCGTACAAGCGACTCCCCGGGGTTGTATCGCTGCGCGTGACCGCAGTGGGGCTGAAAGGGCCCGGCGACAGCAGGGAGCCTCTCGACACCAAGGCGTACTCCGTTGTTGAGCAGGTGGTGGCCCTTGGGCGGGCGGAGCGGGACGACTGGGAGAGTGCCCGGATCAAGCTGTCGGCAACCGTTCCGGCCAAGGCGACCGAGCCCAACGGCTACTGGTCCGAGGTATCCGTTGTCGCCGTGTTGACCGAGAAGGCGACCAACACGCGGACCATGGTTCATCTGGAGCCCGAGTCGGAGAGCGGCCGGGATTGGGTCGGCTCCCTCGAGCTCTGGCGTGCCGATCACCTCGACCGTGCCACTCTGTCCGTTCATGTGGTGGCGACTGTTGACGGGGTGCCGGGGCGAGTCATCGCCACGTCGGATACGGGATGGGTCGTCGATCTGACCGCCGATGCTCCGTTGAGACAGCGTGAACTCGATGTCATAGAGGTCGGCTTCCGCGAGGGACCGGAGTGGTTGCGCTCCTTCCGGGACGTGCCTTGGATCGTCGACACCTCCGGTGAACTGCCGGCAGTACACGTGAACACCGACTTCGAGGGCGTCACCGATCTCGTGGGCGGCGATGGTTCTGCGGCCGAGGGCTTGGTTCGTGATCTGCTACTTGCCCAGATGTGTACGGATGTGTGGACCGCCGTGTTCCACACCGCTATCGGCGACCTCGAGGTCGAGGACGACGGCATGCCGCTGTTCCCTCACGACTGGCGGGGCGAGGTGCTCCGCGAGATGCTCCCGGACGTCGTCCCCGGGCGCCCGATCGAGGAGGCTCTGCGAGAGGTGCACCGCCGACGCACCGGAGCTTTCGGCTGGATCGACCTCCAGCCACGTATCCAATTCGCCGCCACCCGCAGGGCCGAGGTGCCCAGGGCTCTGGCCACCGCAATTCGTGGCCTGGACAGACTTCACCAGGGGATCGAAGCATGACCGACAAGCCTGCTCATCTGCCTGAACGACTGGCGCTGCTCTCCGACCTCAATGCCGCCTCCTACCTGACCGAAGGGCTGCTCGCGGGCAAGGAGAACGTACCGGCCATCGCACTCAGCAAAGTCGCCGAACCGCTCGCCGGCGACCAGATGCGTGCGGAGCTCGGGTCGGTACGCGACCTCTTTGAGGAGGCGATGTACCGGTGTCGCGACGAAAAGCCCACCAAGGCCGATGCCTGGCTCGCTCCGCGGCTCCATGCCACCGTGCGGCTCGATCGCCGAGAGGCCGCCGACCGCAGGAGATGGAACTACCTTGCCCTCGGAGTCGCTCCCGACTACGTAACCTGGCGCCACATGCCTGAGCCCAAGCAGGACGGGAAGGCTCAGATGGTCACGGCCAACCGGTTTCGAGGCGCCCACCACACCCAGGCCTTCGCCCGGCTGTGGTGGGCGGCCGAACTCTTTCGGAACGGCCCCGACTACGGGCCCGTGGTCACGGCCTGTACCCACCAGGACATGCTCAACACCGTGCTGCGTCTCGACGCCATCGACCACAGGCCGACGGCTCAGGCGATGCTGCGCCTCATCGAGCGCGGGACAGTCAGGACTGGTCGTGAGATCAACGCCTTGGCAAGTGCGGTCAACACCTCCGCCGCAACGTTGATGTATGACGTCATCGCTCCTGACGCAGAGCGGGACGGTGAGCCGCTGCGACAGTGGATCGAGGCCTCGGAGTGGGCCGGCCCCGTGACGCGTGACATTCTTCCGGAGGGCCCGGACGATGCGCCCGCGCCGGAGGAATCCGTGGATCGGCTCGTGGACTATTTCTCGGAACTATTCGAGGACGCGAGGGTCCGCGGGCGTGCGGAAAGAGCGTCGGAGGATGTCTGAGGCCGCCACTGTTCGAGACGCTTGATCGCCTCTTCGGAGGGCCTGCCCAGCCCCATGGCCGCACTTAGGATGTGCAAGCCGAGCCGTGGGGGAATGGCGTTGCCGATCTGTTGGGACACGTCCTTGCCGGACCAGGGGTACTTCTCCGGGAAGGACTGGAGCATGCCTGCTTCCCGGAAGCTGAAGCGTGGCAGGTCGATGCCATTCTCACCGGCGACGATTCTGTTTCGGGACACCTTTCCCGTGACCGTCGCGGAGGGCGCGCGGGAGCTCCGGCGACCGCGCGCCTTGGGGTCGCCTCCCGTGCCGTAATTGGAGATGACGGTGAACGGCCCGCTGCGGTAATTCGCGAGGGCCTCGCCCATCGATATCCAGGGCAACAGTGCGTCGTCCGTGCCGCCGTTCTCCGCCCACAGGGCCGGTTCGACCGGGGCAGGTGCGGGCACCGGCCACACGCCTTTGCGGTAGGACTGATGGGTTGGACTCGGCAGTGCGACTCTGCTCTGTTCGCCGAATCGAGCGATCAGAACAGCACGCCGCCGAGTCTGAGGAACGCCGAACTCTTCGGTCCGGAGGATGCCGCACTCGGCCGAGTAGCCGTTCTGCCTGAGTACGTCCCGGAACGCCGTCCACACAGGAAGGACTGCGGGAACCTGTTCCAGGACGATGGCCTGGTACGGCGCACCGTTCTGGAGTGCGTCCAGGGCCCAGTGGAGCGGTTGGAGGACGAGCCCGGTGCGCTCGTCCTCCAATACGGCGAGATCCGCTTCTATACGCGGCCACGACTCGCCATCCGCCAGCCGTTCGACGAATGCCAGAACTTCATCCAGTGCCCGCCGACCAGCACCCTTTCCGGCCACCGTGTACGTCTGGCACGGCGGACCGCCCGCCAGGACGTTGGCCTGCGGGAACTTCGCCGAGTCGAACGCGCGGACATCCCCCCGCTCGGTGGGCAGGCCCGCTGCTTGCCGCGTCTGGCACGCGTTCGCGTCCCACTCGATTCCGAGGGACGCAACTCCCAGTGCGTGAGCCGCCACATCGAGTCCACCCGGCCCCGCGAAAAGATCGATGACATGCACATCCGCAGGGCGGAGCGGCTTCTGGGATGTGTTGGTCATGGGGTTGAAGTGTAGCCGGCGAGGAGGGCTCCTCCGATCAGCGCGCTGTCGGGGACCGAAGCCCTCCGAGGTGATCTCGTTCGGCTACCGTGCTGTCGCCGAGAGTGGCCGTAGGGGCGATCTGTCGGTGTCGGCTCTTGTTGCCACATCGTGCGACTCTGCTCACCGAACTTCGTTTCCGGGGCGTGCCCCTGTTCGAAACCTTGCCCGGTCGACAGCCGCGGCCACCTGCTCGGCCACCCCGTCGGGGGCCTCGTGCTCCCAGAACCGCAGCACCGTCCACCCCGCCCCGGCCAGATGCTCGTTCGTCTCCCGGTCCCGTGCCATGTTCCGTTCGAGTTTCTCGCGCCACCACTCCGCGTTGGCCTTGGGTTGCGTGGCGTGAACAGGGCAGCCGTGCCAGAAGCACCCGTCGATCAGCACCGCGACCTTTGCCCGGGTGAAAGCGATGTCGATGGTCCGCCGGCGCATTCCCGGCACCCGTTCGTTGAGCCGGTAGCGGTAGCCGGATGCGTGCAGCAGCTTCCGGACGGCGACCTCCGGCTTGGTGTCGCGGCTCGCCTGTCGGCTCATCCGGGCGGAGACGTCGGGGGAGGAGGGTTTCGCAGTACTCATCACTGCCAAGTCTCCTACGCCCCACCGCTCGTTCGATCGATGATCACGGAATCCCGTTTGCTCGAATCGATGGTCCGGAAGCGCACCAGGCTCGTCCCCCGGTCCGCCGACGACTTCGGAGCGACCAGGGAGAAGGCCATGACCACGTGCCGGGGATCGATCGCGCCGTCGGCGGTCGGCCGGGGGTCGGCCTCGACCACGGGATAGAGGACCAGCACGCCGCGTCGCTCGCGCACGAGGGACTCGACCAGCGGATCCCTCGAGTCCTTCAGCGCACCAGCCACCCGGAGGGCCACCCCGCGGTGCTTCGGCTCGCTGATCGCGCCGAAGAGATCGCCGCGGCGACGGGTGCGGCGTGCCAGGGACAGCGGGCGGGAGCCGAGGATCGTCGCCTCCGCGCGGCGGGCGGAGGTCTGCTGCGGGGCGATCACCAACCAGTCGTCGATGCCGGTGCCGGACTCGCCGGCTGTGACCAGGGCCTCCAGATGGGGCGAGAACTGTGAGGGAGCGGACCAGCGGAGGTCGCAGAGGATCTTCAGCAGTGCGTCGTGGCTGATCGTGCCGAGCAGGGCCTCGTAGCTGTCGCTGCGACCGAGATCGAGGGAGGAGCACGCCAGCGTGACGGGGGTGGAGCCCAACGAGTCCAGGACCGGCAGCCACACCCCCGCGTTGTGCCGCAGGTCCGCCCCGTCCGTCGGGTACGCCGTCGGCTCGACCCACTGGCCTGGTGACCGGATCTCGACCAGCTCCGCGTTGAACATCTTGTTGCGGCCGCTCGGCTTGATCCACGGCAGGTGCTGGGAGACCAGGGGCGGGACCTGGGCAGGAGTCACCTGCGGTTCGCCGTCGATCAGCTCCGCGTAGCGGGAGAGCTGGGAGCGGAAGGTCTCCTCGTCGCGGCAGATCGCCTCGAAGGCCTCGTACAGGTCGACCGTCTGTGTCTTGGTCAGCGGCTCCTCGCGGCCTATGTAGAGGCGGACCAGGTCGCGGTAGCCGGGGCGGAAGCCGAACCAGCGGCCCATCTGCATCAGGGTGTCGGCCTGGCGGGTGGTGCGGCGGTAGTAGGTGACGGTGAGGCCCTCGACCGTGAAGCCGCGGGAGAGCTTCGTGCCGCCGACCAGGATCTTCCAGACGTTCGGGGTGCGGTCGAAGTCCAAGTCGATCTGGGAGAAGTAGCGGTCCGTGTCGCCGTTGACGACCACGACCGGGTTGCCGCCCGCGTTGATGAGCTGACGGGCGCGGGAGACGTACGGGCGCAGGTCCGCGTAGGCGGACGGGGTCGGGAGGCCGGCGTCCGCGTGGTGGGCGAAGTCGTCGGCGAGCAGCTTCTCCAGGCGGGCGTGGCCCTCGTGGGAGGTGTAACCCGCCTGGTGCCACTGGGTGTTGATGCGCAGCGCCAGGTCCGCGTGGTCGTCCATCCTCACCGATTCGTGCACCAGCATGGTGTGGTGGCGGAACGGGCCCGCCGGCACTCCGCGGTCGGCGCGGTACAGCTTCAGGGCGCCGGTGAGGACGAACGCGTCCATCGCCTCCTGGAGGCGGTCGCCGGTGTCGTCGTGGATGCCGCGTACGTGGGTCTCCTCGGCCGTACCCGTACCGTCCAGGTCGTGGAAGTCCTGCACGCCCATGTAGCCGACGGGACGCGGCAGGGAGATGAGGAAGTCGCGCGGGAAGATGTCCTCGCCGTCGCTCGGGTCGACGAAGACGTTCGCGAACGGGGTGGCGGTGTAGCCGACGTACTGTGCGCGCGGGAGCAGGCCGAGAAGCTCGGAGATCAGACCGTTGATCGCCGTGCGCTGGGTCTGGCCCGATTCCCATTTCTTCGGGTCGGATGTGTTCACGGACGCCTGGTCGGACTCGTCGTCGATGATCAGGGTGGGGATCTCGCGGAGGATCGGGCCGATCTTCCTGAGGTCCTTCACCAGGTTCGTCAGGACGGACTTGTTCTTCTTGACGACCATGACGCGGGCGGCCGCGCGGTGCAGGTTGTCGGGGACGTACAGCGGCAGGTGCGGTTCGCGCTTTTCGATCTCCAGGGCCCGGATGCCCTGGAAGAGGCGGCGGTAGTCGTTGTCCCGGGTGGTGAGGCGCTCGATGTTGAACGGGCGGTGACCGTGGCTGACGAACTTCTCCGGCCAGTCCTCGTCGTCCTGGTAGTCGATGCCGACCAGGGCGTCCGGGTCCGAGGGGTCGGCTCCACGCAGGATGTTCTCCTGACCGATCAGCTCCATGTCCAGGCGGCGCTGGGTCTGGCCCCGCAGCAGGTTCAGGGTGCCGCCGAGGACGATGACCAGGCGGTAGCCCGCGTCGATGGCCTTCGCCGTGACACCGGTGAAGTTGGCGGTCTTGCCGGACTGGACGTAGCCCACGACCAGGCCCCGGGCGCCGTACGCCTCGGTGCGGGTGGGGTCGGAGAGGCGTTCCACCACGGCGTGACTGGCCTCGTCGAGGCTGGAGACCGCGGCGTCCGACCAGCCCTTGCGGCGCAGGAGCTGCTCGTAGGAGTTCCAGTAGAAGGAGCGGGCGGCCGCGGTGTCACGCGAGTACCAGGACGTGAACTTCTTGCTGATGACGGTGGGGCCCGGCTCCTTGAAGACCGGGACCGCCCCGTCGAGGGCCTTGCGCAGATCGGCGCCGAAGCCGAGGCGGTTGTACGTGTCCGTGCGGCGGGCGTCCGTGCGGGGTGGGGCGGTGGACCAGTCGGCCTGCTCCGCCAGGTCCCAGGAGGTCAGGGTGCGGTGCCAGAGTGTGGTGAGCTCGTCGCCGGGACCGGCGGCGGCGATCCGGTCCCGGAAGTGGCTCAGCTCCGTGTCGGCGGGCTCGTCGGCCTCGGAGAGGACGAAGGCCAGCTTGGTGAAGTGCTTGGGACCGCGCCGCATCGCGCCCAGGACGTCGCCGTGCAGGTTGAACAGGTGGTCGGTCATGGCAGGGGTGGCTTCCTCGGGAGGGCGGGCGCAGGGCGGCGGGTCGGTGGTCAGCGCGAGAGTTCGCAGCGCGCCGCCGTCACCAGGACGCTGTTCCACAGCGCGACGTTGTCGGTGTGGACGGCCCGGACCCGCTCCTTCTGGAAGATCTCGTTGACCATGAGGTAGAGCAGGCTCTTCACCACCGGCGCGTCGTTCAGGCCGCCGCGACGGCCGCCGTTGAAGACCTGCCGGTACTCCTTGTTGAGCTTCACCTCCCTTTCCTCCCGGTCGAGTTCGAAGAACACGTCCGACGGCAGGGTGTCCCAGCGGAAGGCGATCGGGTCCTCACCGTCGAGCTCCGGCAACTCGTCGCGCAGCGTGCGCCTGAGCTTGGGGTCGATGCCCTTGCCGGCCGGGAGGACGGCCTTGCGCTGCGGTTCGGTGGCGCGCCGGGCGGCCTCCCGGTACGTGGTCTCCGCCTCCTGGAGGTAGGCGGCGAAGGTGTGTCCGGCGCCGTCCGTGGCCTGTTCCAGGCCGCGCGCGAAGGCCGGGGTGACGGTCACGCCGTCCTTCTTCACCGTGAGGCTGAAGACGTCGTTCGGCTCGTTCGGCAGGTCGACGGCGATCCGGGCGAGGGCGAGGTGGCCCTCCGCGCTGCGGGTGCTGTTCCAGCCGCCCGCCTGGACGAGGCGGTCGTTGCGGTAGATGTAGAAGCCCTGGCGCTCGGCGAGCGGACCGATGCCCCGGAAGCTCACCAGGGGCGACTTCGGCGGCCAGATGTGGGCGGTCAGCGCCACCTCGCCGGCGCCCTCGACCGGCGCGGTGTACGTACGGGGGTAGCCGGACCGGCCGGGCACCCGGTAGCCGAAGGGGTCGAGGGGCTCGACGCCCCGGTGGTCCAGCTCCTCCTTGGTCCGTACGTCCTCGACGACGATGTCGATGTTGAAGTCGTCACGGGCCAGGAAGCGGTGCAGATGGAGCCCGAGGTGGGTCTCCAGCTTCTCGATCGCGTCGTTGAGGAAGCGGTCGGCCTGACCGGTGGTGACGGTGTCGAAGGCGCGGACCCGGTCCCAGCGGACGATCGTGCCGTGCCACTGGATCAGGCCGTCGTAACGGTCGACCAGGTCCTGGCAGTAGCCCGGGTCGACGATGTCGCACGTGAAGTCGGCCTGGGCGCGTGCGGTCAGCCAGCGGCGGCCGGCCGACGGGCTCCGCTTGGTCCGGCTGATGACGGTGAGGGAATCGGCGTGGGAGAGCGATGCGGCCTTGAGGCCCGCGCCGAAGTGACCGAGAGCCGTCTCGGAGTACCCCTCGCGGCCGCCGACCGTCATGGCCGTGTCCAGGGACTCGTCGTCCATGCCGCTGCCGTCGTCGATGACGAGGAGGCTGACGAGCCGGTCATCGTCCCGGAGGAAGCTGACCACGACGTTGCGGGCGCCGGCGTCGATGGAGTTGTCGACGAGGTCCGCGATGGCGGCCTCGAAGCCGTAGCCCTGATGCGTCAGCGACTCGACGTAGCGGGCGGCGGGTGGGAGCCGCTTGCTGCCGGAGGTCGGTACTTCGAACTGCCAGTCGGACGAGGGCTGGTAGGGCGGCATGGACACTTCCTCGCGCACACGGGGCTGAGAACCTGCGTGGGGAGGTGCGGCCCTGAGATGGGTAGTTGGAATGTGATGATATTGCAAAGGTGAGACAGAGGGGAATCCGGTTGACAAAACAGCTGCCGGTGGTCGGCGGGGACCTTGCTCCGCGTCAGACCTGGGGCGCTGTGCCGCGTACGTAACACAGCCCCGGCCGCCCGCTCAGCTGGACCTCCTCTCCCGTCGGGACGAAACCCGCGCGGGTCAGGACCGTGCGGGAGGCCGTGTTGTCGAGGGCGGCCGCCGCGCGGAGGGTGGTCAGGCCGTACTCCGTGGCCGCCAGGGTGCAGAGGTGGAGGACAGTGGCCGTGGCCAGGCCCCGGCGGGCGGCCTTCTCGGCCACGCGGAAGCCCAGGTCGGCGGAGCCGTCCGCGGCGTCCATGAGGTTGAAGCGGCCCAGGATCTCGCCGTTGGTGTCGACCAGGACGTGGAAGTGGCAGATCCCTTCCGCCTGTTCGGTGAGCAGGGCGGCGAGGCGGGCGGCGAAGTCGGCGAAGTAGGCGTCGCCCCGGTCCGGTACGGATGCGGCGAAGTACGCGCGGTTCTCCTGCTCGAAGGTGAGCAGGGCGGCGAGGTGATCGGGGTGGAGGCGCTGGAGTTCGGGCATGGCTGAACCATATGGATTCCGGGGCGCTCGGTGGATTTCTTTTGCGGGCGAGGCTCTCGGGGGGAAGGGGGCTTGATGCCGTGTTCCCGTTCGTGCAGTGATGGTGCCCGATGGGGTAAATCCCGGAGTTGATAGAGGAGTTGCTCTTCCTCGGGCCCTTGCCGGCTTCGTATGTTCCTTGTTGGCGTGTTGGCCGGAATGGCCATGCGCGGTCGGGGGTGTGTGCGGTCGGGAGGGAGGGCGGATGAAGGCGGTTCCGGAGAAGGATGCCACCGCTGCTCGCCCCTCTCCCGCCAATCCGGACGTCTCCCGCACAACGGTGCCGGCACCGGAACGCCCGCCCGGCGACCGCCCCGCCCCGGACCCCCGCAGCCTCCAACGCCTGCAACGCGCGGCGGGCAACAGGGCCGTCTCCCGCCTGGTCGCGCAGCGCTACACGGCCCCGGTGAAGCCGTCGCCCGCGCAGGCCCCCGGCTTCCGCAAGGTCAAGTCCGACGTCGCGGCCAAGAAGGTCCGCCTGGCCCACCACGCCCCCGCCACCACCGAGTCCAGATCCGCACAGGACGCGGCCGTCGCACCCCCCGACGACAAGGAGGCCCAGGGCAAG